>JAUSKB010000012.1 GCA_030647415.1 bacterium | reverse complement strand
CACCAAATCCAAAACGCACCAAGAGCAAGATAAAGGACAACAGTCCGCCAAAGGCGGATCCGCCTCCGGCGGAAAAAGAGAAAAAGGAGCAACGAATTCGCCGAGGCGAGACCTCGGGATTCTGACTTTTGAGGTCTCGCCTCGGGGAACTGCTCAACGGGCAAAAATTGTATGTGAAACTCTAACAGGGTTCACCCTGTTAGAGATTTACACGCACGCCATTTTCTTTTGGGCGAAACCTCGGGAGAGGCGAGACCTCGGGATTCTGCATCTTGAGGTCTCGCCTCGGGGAATCGCTTACGGGGTTTACCCTGTTAGAAGTTTACAGACAGCGTATTTACATGAAAAACAGTATTATTGTGCAAAATAAAATTGTGGAGCGGTGGCATTTGTTTGTAAACTTCTAACAGGGTAAACTGATATCAAGACAGGATTTATCCTGTTAGAGTTTTACAGACAAATGAATATCATATGAAATTTTGTGTACACAACAACCATTTTTTGCCAGTAAGAGAATTGCGGGTAAAACTCTAACAGGATGAAACTTCCCTTCACTGGATTCTTCCAAGACCTTCACCGCTTTTTTGCGTTCAAAGAGCTGGTGGGTTTGGACATCGGCACGTCGGCCATCAAGTTCGTCCAGCTCGCTCGCGGGACCACGGTTCCGGAACTCGTGAACTACGGGATACTCGAGACGACCCAGTACCTCGAACGGGGGAACGCCGCGCTCCAGACGAGCTCGCTGAAGCTCACCGAGCGAGGAACAGCGGCGCACCTCGCGGTTTTAGTGCGCGAAGCCGGTATCTCGGGGGCCGACGTCGTTGCATCCCTCCCGTCGTTCGCGGTGTTTACCGCGCCTCTTGAGATTCCACTTGTCCCCCCCGATGAGACCGCACGGCTTGTTTCCTTTCAGGCGAAGCAGTTCATCCCATTGCCGCTTAGCGAGGTCAACCTGGAATGGATGAAGGTTGAGGAGTTTGACAACCAGCGCGGCACGCGCTACCAGCGGCTCATGGTGACTGCTGTTCCCATCGCCACAATCGGGGTGTACCAGCGAATTTGCCGCGCCGCGGGGCTGAAGCTGGTCGGCTTGGAATTGGAGTATCAGGCGCTCACCCGGGCCATTGCCGACCCCGCCGCATTACCGGTGCTCGTTATCGATATCGGCGCCGAATCGACCGCGATTGCGATCATGGACCATGGCGCCGTGCGTCAGACGGGCCAGACGGATTATGGCGGCGCCGCGCTCACCCAGGCGCTCGCCAGGAGTTTGGGGGTTTCCGCCATTCGTGCAGAGGAGCTGAAGCGTCGGCGCGGGCTCCTGTCGGTGGCGGGGGAGTATGACCTCGCGGTATCGCTCACGCCGTTTTTGGATGTTATACTACAGGAGTGCATGCGTGTGCGGGGCGCGTTCGAGGATGCGCACCATGTGACGACGAGCGGGGTCATGCTGGTCGGCGGCGGCGCGAATTTGCCGGGCATTCGGGAGTACGTCGAGGCGCAGCTCGGACTACCGGTCACATTCCCCCGCCCCTTCGGTACCATTCAGTACCCACCCACACTTGAACCAATCGCAAAATCGCTCATGAACGAGCTTGCGCTCTCGATTGGATTGGGCCTGAAGCTCCTTACCCCAACCCCATGAATGTGAGAATTATGGAATGATACCAATATACGAATTGTACGAATGGGAGTGCATTAGTATTATTCGTATCATTCGCATGCATTCGTATATTAGTATCTCATAACTACCATGGAAACCACCGGCATACAGCAACCACCTGACTTTCGGGATCAGTTCGCCCCTACCGCTCCATCCGCCGGGCTTCCGTGGCGCCTCTCGCTCGCCGCGGTAGTGCTCTTTGCCCTCTCCCTGTTCATATATGCCGGTCTCCGGTTCGGCTACCGAACGTACCTTGAAAAGCAGGAGGAGCGTCTCACGGCGAGCATCGAGGGGCTCGCGGCGCAAGTTTCGAGCGAGGACCAGGAGCAGTTCGTTACGCTTTACTCCCAGATTGTGAACCTGAAGACAGTGCTCGACCAGCACCGGTTTGCGGCGAATATCTTCCCGCCCCTCGAACGCGAGGTGGTTTCCGGCGTGGTGTTCACCAGTGCCGACTTCGATGCGGCGACCAGGAAGCTCCGGCTCGACGGCACCGCCGCGAGTCTCGAGGGGCTCGCGGTGCAGGTGGCGGAATTCGGCAAGACTCCCGAGGTGGAAACCGTCACGGTGGACAAGGTGAGCATCTCCGGCACTGGTGCGAACTTCTCGATTTCCCTCGCCTTTAAGTCGAGCTCGCTCGCGCGGCCAATCGCGTTTTAGATTCACCCCGTTAGAGTTTTACTGACACACCACGTTCATGGCTATTACATCACTACGAAACGGCACCAACGCACCACTGTCGAGTGCGTGTAAAACTCTAACAGGGTAAATGCGCGTATCCACAAAGCGAATTCTCTCCATCGGCGCCGCGCTCCTGTTCTTCCTCGGCGCGCTTATGGTGTACCTGAGCCTCATCCGAGAGCAGGCTGACGCCATTACCGAGGTCCGATCACGGGTGGCATCCCAGCAGGCGCTTCTCAAAAATCAGCAGCAAATCGTGAACCAGGTGCAGAACCTCATTGAGCGGTTCCAGAACGTCGGACAGCTCAAATCGACCATTTCGCTCGCGATGCCGAACGGCGTGGAGAGCATCGGCGCGCTCCGCCAGGTGGAGGCGATTTCCCGCGCCTCCAATGTGCTCTTGACCGCCGTTGACTTCAAGGCATCACTGGTCCGCCTGACCACGAAACAGCAATCCGATGCCACCGACCTCCTAAAAAAGCTCGGCAATCTCAAGGTGACGATGAGCGTGGTCGGCTCGTACGCGGACCTGAAGCGATTTGTCGGCCAGCTTGAGACGAGCGCCCGCGTGGCGAACGTGAGCCAGCTGAAGTTCGTTCCGAGTGCCAGCGCGGAGGCGCCGGCAAAGCTCACGCTCACGGCGGATATGTACTACCAAGAATAAAACGATACCAATATACTAATGGTACGAATGATACCAATAAATACGAATGGGAATGGATTAGCATGATTCGCATCATCCGCATGTATTCGTATATTAGTATCTCATAAATCCCATGGCCATCATCCTCGAAGAAGAAAAGAAGCCCGTGAACTGGTTCGGCATCATCGCGGGCATCGCCGCCGCGCTCGTCCTCCTTTTTGGCGGCTACTACCTCTTTTTCAAGAAGCCCCAGCTTATTGAGGTGGTGGCGCCGGGGCCGCTCCAGCAAATTGAGACGATTTCAAAGGTGCCGCCGATAGACCCGCAGGCCGTAATCAACTCATCAAACTTCCGCGCGCTCCGCGATTACACCTCGCCACTGCCGGAGCCCGTGAAGGGGCGGGCGAATCCATTTGCGCCGTAATGATACCAATATGCGAATGGCGCGTTATGAGATACTAATATACAAATGCATGCGAATGATACGAATTACTACGAATGGGAATTCATTCGTATGATTCGTATTATTAGTACAATTCGTATATTGGTATCATAGTCATAAATGACTGACCAGGAACTCTTCCAAGCACTGCAAACCGACGGCATTATTGATGCCGCCGTCGCTTCTCGCATCCTTGAGGATGCCGCGATGAGCGGACGCCCCGCCGAAGACCTGCTCTACGAGCGTCGCCTTGGCGACGAGGCCGCGGTCGCGCGGGTGAAGAGCACGCTCACGGGCGCGCCCGTTCGCACAATCGACTTCGCGCATTTCGATGCAAGCGTCTTGAGGCTCATTCCGAGGGAAACGGCGGTGTCGTACCGGCTTGCCCCGCTTGAGCTCACGCGCCAGATGCTCGTGGTCGGCATGTTGCGGCCCGACGACGCCGCCGCACAGGAGGCATTGCGGTTCGTGGCGAAACAGCACGGCGTCTCGGTGGGCGTGTACCTCTTGACGCCCTCCGACCTGAACGCTATTTGGCGGCTCTACGCGCCCTATATTTCCGAGATCGAGGCGGCGGTGAAGGAGGTCGGCGCGCTGGGGGCGATGGACGACCGCGTGGCGCTCGAGGAGGGCGGGTCGGTGGAGGAGGCGCCTATCATCAAGATTGTCGCCTCGACGCTCCGGCAGGCTGTCGAGATCGGCGCCTCCGACGTTCATATCGAACCGCAGCGCAGCCGCGTTCGGATTCGGTTCCGCGTGGACGGGAGATTGTCGGAGGTTGCCTCGTTGCCGACCAATCTTGCCCAGCCGGTTATCTCCCGCGTGAAGGTCCTCGCGCGTCTGAAGCTCGACGAGAACCGCGTGCCGCAAGACGGGCGGTTCCGGACCGTCGTCATGGGTCGGGACATCGACTACCGGGTCGCGACGTTCCCGAC
Source organism: bacterium (assembly GCA_030647415.1). Classification (GTDB taxonomy): domain Bacteria; phylum Patescibacteriota; class Minisyncoccia; order UBA6257; family GWB1-50-10; genus JAUSKB01. Next base: position 38,868 of record JAUSKB010000012.1, on the reverse strand, counting down.
GCCGCTCGGGGAGAAGGTAGCGATCCGGGTGCTCGACCCGACGACCGGTCTGCGGAGCTTCACCCAGCTCGGACTCTCCACCGTGAGCTCTGGGCTCCTCATGGCGGCGCTCGAACGCCCGTACGGCATGATTCTCATCTCGGGGCCGACGGGGTCCGGGAAGACCACCACGCTCTACGCCATTCTCCAAAAGCTCAATCGCCCCGCCGTGAACATCCTCTCCTTGGAGGATCCCGTCGAGTACTTCGTGGAAGGGGTGAACCAGTCGCAGGTGAAACCGGAAATCGGGTATGACTTCAGCTCCGGTCTCCGGCAAATTCTCCGGCAGGACCCCGACATTATCATGGTTGGTGAGATCCGCGACGGCGAGACGGCGGGACTCGCGGTGAACGCCGCACTCACGGGCCACATCATGCTTTCCACGATTCACACCAACAATGTGGTGGGGGTCATCCCACGCCTCATTGACCTTGGCGTGCAACCGTTTCTGCTTTCTTCTGCGCTGTCGCTCATGTTCGCGCAACGCCTGGTGCTCCGGCTGTGCCCCTCGTGCCGCGTTCCCGTGCCTGTGCCGGCCGCTCTCACGGAGATCATCGCCGACGCGCTCCAGTCGCTGCCACCGGCGGCACAGGCGGAGGCGGCTCCGTACCGAAGCCCGTTTTCGGTGTATCGCGCTGAACCGAAGGCGACGTGCGCGACCTGCGGGGGCAAGGGGACCGCGGGGCGCGTCGCGCTCTTCGAGTTGCTCACGATGACGCGCGAGCTTGCCGACCTGGTGAACGGGCGTGCAACGGAGGGGAAGATTTGGGACCTTGCGCGCGCGCAGGGCATCGTGACGCTCCGGCAGGACGGGATTCTGAAGGCGCTTGCGGGCGAGGTGGCGATTGAAGAGGTGCTACGGGAAACCACCTAATGAGATACTAATATACGAATACATTCGAATGATACGAATAATACGAATGGAAATTTATTCGTATTATTCGTATCATTAGTACCATTGGTATATTAGTATCAATCCCTGCATGACCAACTACTCCACCAAGCTGAACGAATTGCTCCTCACGACCGCGCGCCAAGGCGCCTCGGACCTCCACATCGCCGTCGGGCGGCGCCCGACCATCCGGATTGACAGCGTGCTTTTGCCGCTCGCGAAGGAGCAGATCCTGACGCGAGAGGATGCCGAAGGGCTGGTGCTCGCACTCCTCACCCCGGACCAGAAGGACCGGTTCCTGAAGCTCCGGCAACTTGATTTCTCCTTCAACTACGAGGATAAGGCCCGCTTCCGCGTGGACGTGTACTTCCAACGCGGGTTTATGGCGGCCGCGCTCCGGCTCATCCCCGCGCAGATCAAGACGATTGAGGAGCTGAACCTCCCGCCCATCCTCCACGATTTTGCGAAGCTGAACCAGGGGTTCATCCTGCTCGTCGGCCCCGCGGGGCATGGAAAATCAACGACGCTCGCGGCGGTCCTCGATGAGATAAATCATAAGCGAACCGACCACATCATTACCATCGAGGACCCCATCGAGTACCTGTTCGCCCAGGACCGGTCCATCATCTCCCAGCGCGAGGTCGGCCAGGACGCCACCTCGTTCCACGAGGCGCTCCGCGCCATCCTCCGGCAGGACCCCGACGTCATCATGATCGGCGAGATGCGGGACCCGGAGACGATTGCGACCGCAATGACCGCGGCGGAGACCGGGCACCTCGTTTTTTCCACGCTCCACACCAACTCCGCCTCGCAGACCGTCGACCGCATCATTGACAGCTTCCCGCCCGAGCAGCAGGGGCAGGTCATTTCCCAGCTCGCCTCGACGCTCGTTGCGATTATCTCGGAGCGCCTCGTGCCCCGGCAGGGCGGCGGTCGCATCCCTGCCGTCGAGATCATGCTCACGAACTCCGCCATCCGGAACCTCATCCGCGAGAAGAAAATCTACCAAATTGACCTTGTCATCGAGACCTCGGTCCAGGAGGGGATGGTGTCCCTGAACCGGTCGCTCGTGAACCTCGTCCGCCGCAAGGAGGTATCGCTCGAGCAGGCGGAAGGGTTCTCGCTCAATCCCGCGGAGCTGCGAATCCTCTTGGAGAGGAGTTAATGTGATACCAATATGCGAATGCATTCGAATGATACCAATGAATACGAATGACTCGCATGCGCTGATTTACCCGGAACTTTCGTACACCATCGTCGGAATTTGTTTTAGCGTACACAACGAGGAAGGACGTTATTCCCGGGAACGACAGTATGCAGATGCCCTTGAGAGAAAATTGAAAGAAGCCCATATGCTTTACCGGCGGGAATTGGGGGTTCTCGGTACGGGTAACGTGGTTGATTTTCTTATTGATGAAAAGATTGTTTTGGAAATAAAGGCAAAACGCATAATCACGAAAGAGGATTATTTTCAGATTCAGCGTTACTTGCAGATATTGAATCTACCACTTGGTCTGCTGGTGAATTTTCGAGACAAGTATCTCAAACCGATACGAATTGTTAAAATCAATACACCATCCAAAAAGAGATTCGTATGATTTGCATCATTCGTACAATTCGTATATTGGTATCATAACTACAATGCCAAAGTTCAACTACAAAGCACGGTCCGCAAGCGGGGAGCTCCAGGTGGGGAACGTGGATGCCGCATCGCGCGACGCGGGGCTCTCCGTGCTTGTGGCGCACGGGCTCTTTGTGCTCTCCATCGAGCCGGTCAAGGAGTCGAATCCGCTGAATCGGCTGACCGACTTCTTCGAGCGGGTGCGCGCGACGGACCTCATGATCTTCACGCGGCAGTTTGCCACGCTCCTCGCCTCGCAGGTGCCGCTCGGGGACAGCCTACGGACGCTCTCAGAGCAAATTGACAAGCCGGTGTTCCGCGAGGTCGTGACCGAGGTGTCCGCAGACATCGAATCCGGCTTCTCGCTCTCGCAGGCGCTTGGTCGGCACCCGGGGGTGTTTTCCGAGTTCTATGTGAACATGGTGAAGGCGGCGGAGGTGACCGGCCGCCTCTCCGAGGTTTTGGATTTCCTCGCGGACTACCTCGAGAAGCAGTCCATCCTTGTCGGCAAGATCCGGAACGCGCTTGTCTACCCCGCATTCATCATCGTGCTCTTCATCGGCGTCGTGTTCGTGATGCTCACGATGGTCATTCCGCAAATCACGCCGATTTTCACGGAGACGAAGGTTGCCCTGCCCGCAATCACTCAAATACTCATTTTCAGCGGCACGTTCCTTTCGCGATGGTGGTGGGGGCTCCTTATCCTCGCAATCGGCGGTTTCCTGCTCCTCGCGGACTACTCGCGGACGAAAGAGGGTAAGGTAGTGTTCCACGAGCTCTCGCTCCGCATCCCCATCGTGGGGAAGCTGTTCCGGAAGCTCTATATCGCGCGGTTCGCCGAATCCGCCCGTGTGCTCATTCAGGGCGGCCTCACTATCCCGCAGGCCATCGAAATCTCCTCGCACACCATCGGGAACACGGTCTACGGGGAGATCTTGCACGGGGCGGCGCAGTCCATCCGGAAGGGGCAGCTGCTCTCGCAGGCGCTCCGGGGCAACGAGTACATTCCGCCCTTGGTCTGCCAGCTCATCGCCGTCGGCGAGGCAACCGGCCGGCTGGAACAGCTCCTCTTGAAAATATCCCAGTTCTACGGCCGGCAGGTCGAGGATGCGGTAGCGAACCTCGTGGAGCTCATCCAGCCCATCCTTCTCGTCGTCATCGGCGTCGTCATCGCGGGGCTTTTCGCCTCAATTCTCCTGCCGCTCTACAGCATTACACAGACCTTCTGAATGAGATACTAATATACGAATTCATTCGAATGATACGAATAAATACGAATGGATTCGCATTTATTCGTATCATTCGTACCATTCGTATATTGGTATCATATTTGGTATACTGAATTCACTGTTCTGAAAGGTCGAACATACGAGGAAAACTACTAAAAAACATATGTTCAATCGAAAAGGTTTCATCCCGTTAGAGACAGGCCGCCCCCAGGCCCCTTCGGGGCGCGAAGCGCGGGCGCGGTCTCTAATGGGATTCACCCTCATCGAGATGCTCGTCGTCATTGCCATTATCGGCATTCTCTCGGCGGCGGTTCTGGTCTCGCTTGGGCCATCGCGGGACAAGGCGAAGGACGCGCGCATCATTTCAGGGCTCGAGCAGGCGCGGATTCTTCTGGAAACGCAGTACGACGCGACACTAAATATTTATCCATTGGGCATTACGGATACAGAGGAGTGGAAGGCAATCATAAAAAATATAGACGATGCAGGAGGAGCGCTTGTCCCGACAGGACTTGGTAGTAATTTTGTGACGATTTGTTCTAACATGGTGTCCGCAGGCACTACCGATTTTTGTGTCAACACGAAAGGCTTTTCTGGAAATATCTAACGAAATGCGTTTTTAGTGCTCACTGCATGTCCAGATGATATATTTAGACGAACCGTCTCCATGATCACCACAACCAATACAAGAACGGGGTTTACACTGATCGAAATGCTCGTCGTTGTGGCGGTCATCGGGATTCTGTCGTCCGTACTCTTGACCGGCCTTGGGCCCGCCCGCGACAAAGCGCGGGATTCCCGCATCATGACCGAGGTGAACCAGGCCCGCTCAATCGCGGCAACACTCGATAATAGCGGGTTCGCGGCGCTCCCCGTCATTGATAGTTTCAGCGACGTTGATGATACGTTCAAGGAGAGCTACCCCGAGCTGGCGGCGCTCGCCATTGATATCTACGGGCAGGGCGGCGACCTTCACATCATTAAGTCCGGCGCCCCCTACTTCCGCGCCTACCTCATCTACTCGAAGTTGAACATCCAGGCCGGTACGCCGCCGAACGTGGAGACGAACTACTACTGCGTTGATTCGATTGGGCGAGTCGGCTTCTTCACCGGATTGCCGGATCGCCTGACCGGCGACCCGGCGGACCCGGAGAGCGTGCGATGCCCGCTGTCGTTCTAATCCGCCGCTCCGGACCGCGTTCGCATGATGGCATCACTCCTCCTCGTACTCTTTGGTCTCGCGCTCGGGAGCTGGCTGAATGTCGTCACGCTCCGGTATCGGCCGGAGCGTCGCCTATTCTCGTTCCATGACGCCGCCGGGCGGTCGCACTGTCTCGCCTGCGGCCGCGAGCTCCGGTGGTATGAGCTCGTTCCGCTTTTTTCCTTTGTTTTCCAGCTTGGCCGGTGCCGCTCGTGCGGCGTCCGGCTCTCGTTCCAGTACCCGCTTGTGGAGCTTCTCGGTGCCGCGATTCTCGCAGGCGCTCCCCGTCTCATCGCCGCGACCTACAGCGTCTCCTGGGGTGCCGTCGAGGCGCTTGCCGCCCCCGCATGGTACTACGCGCTTTCCGCGCTTTGGATTGTCGCGGCGTTCGTCTGGGTCGCAATCGGTATCGTCGACCTCCGGCATTCCATAATCCCGAACGGCGCGAGTGTCGCACTCGCCGTTCTCGGCGGCGGGGTTACGGTTGTGCTCGCCGGGGCGGCACTCCCCTCGTTCCAAACATCATTCCTCGGCTCCTACGCGCTCATTGCCGGTATTCCCGCGAACGTGTTCGCGGGGCACATACTCGGAGCCGCGGCCGGCGGTCTCGTTTTCTGGTTGCTCTGGGCGCTCTCGCGCGGGCGCGCCATGGGATTCGGCGACGTGAAGCTCGCCGCCGCATCCGGATTGCTCCTCGGGTGGCCGGACATCGCGCTCGCGGTCGCCTGTTCGTTCATCGTGGGCGGGGTGTGGGGTGCCGCCCTCCTCGCCACCAACCGGCGTTCGATGGGGGACCGCATTCCCTTCGGGCCGTTCTTCGTGGTCGGCGCGCTCCTTACAGTCGTGTTTGGACGGCAGTTTCTTGCGTGGTACTTCGGCATTTTTCCCGGGACATAGGATGAGATACCAATATACGAATGCATTCGAATGATACGAATGGATACGAATCAGCCCCCATTCGCATGATTCGCATCATTCGTACAATTCGCATATTGGTATCATAATAGGGTAGATGAAAAAGGGATTTACGCTTATTGAAATGCTGGTGACTATCGGCATCACCATCATGATGGCGGGTGTCTTGCTTGCGTACAATCGTTCCAGCGAACGGCAGTTGGCGCTCTCCGTGTCGCAGGCGCGCCTCGTCGGAGTTCTTACCCGAGCAAAGGCACACACACTCGAGAAGTTCGCGGGCGCGAACGGCGGCGCGAACGCCTGCGCCTTCGGCGTGCACTTCGCGCCCGGCCCCCCCTTGAGCGTCGTGCTCTTCCAGAACCTCCCCGCCAATGCAGACGAGGGTTGCTATGGCCCGGACGGCACCCCAACCTATGGGCGCACCTACGCTGACGGCGAGGGGGTGGAGACCGTTGAGTTTGACCGGCGCATCATAATTATAGACAGCACCCCGCTCGACCTTGTGTTCGATGGCCCCTACCTCTCCGTCTACGTAGATGGTTCCCCGGCGTCGGTGCAGGTGACCTACAATCTAGAAACGGTGGAGGGGGGAGACGCGTTGAGTGTTACCGTGGGGCCGGGCGGGGAGATTACCGCGCGATGATGAACCACCATTCTCAAAAAGTCACCCGTGACCCCTCTGCCGGGCGGGCGGGGAGCACGATTCTCGAAGCGGTCGTCGCGGTTTCAGTCGCGATCGTCGGTCTCACCGGCATCCTTCAGCTCACGGCGCGCTCGTTCCAGGCGAACACCGTTGCCGTGGACCGGCTCATTGCGGCGCGGCTCGCGGAGGAGGGGGTCGAGATCGTCCGTAGCTACGTTGACTGGATGGTTTCGAGAAACAGCTACAATAGTGGGGAGAATATCCTTTGGCGGGACATTCCCTCGCACCTCCCAGACGGGTTCTACGAAGTGTCGTGGGCGCAGTCGGACGTGCCTGACAGTCCCCACTGGTCTAGTGAGCCGAGCCCGTCGTCGCGTCCATCGCTCCGTGTTGACGCTGACACTCCAGCGTATGGGTATGATGCCGGCATCTCCACAGTTTTTAGGCGTATCGTTCGGGTTACATGGGCACCGGTCAACTCGCTTGGTGAGAGCGTGTCCTCAAGCATCTCGTCTATTGTCCGGTGGGAAACGCGCGGGAACTCCCAAGAGCTTATTGTCGAGGGTGTCGTGTACCACTGGCGGGGAAAGTAACGTATGGACAACCCACAACCCACAACCAACAACCTACAACGGCACCACCGGCGGGGATTCACCCTCGTCGAGACGCTCGTCGCGGCATCCATCTTCATCATGCTCACCACGATCGCGGTTGGCGTGTTCGTGCAGGCACTGAAGTCCCAGCGGTACCTCACCGCGCTTATGGCAGTGAATTAGGGCGCCTCAACCGTACTCGAGCAGGTTATCCGCGAGGTGCGGACGGGGTATGAGTTCTGTCCCGGTTCTACCCCCCCCAACCCATGCAACGAAACGGGCGACTCGGTCTCTTTCACGAACTACGCCGGCCGGCCGACGACCATCGAATGGCGGCCGGGGGGGGGCGGCACCACCGGTGGGATCTACCGCACGAATTCAAGCGTTACCTACCGGCTTACGGGTGAGGATGTTGATATCACCGCGGCGCGGTTTGCTGTGACGCAAACCGTTGGCGCGACCGCCTCCGCGTGCTTTCCGTGGCGCGTTACCATTGCGCTCACCGCCCGGCCGCGCGACCCGGCGCTCGCGGACCGCACGGTGGTTCTCCAAACGACTGTGACTGCGAGGACACTCCCTGTTGAGGTGCCGACCGCAGGACAGTGGGTGCTCGATAACTGCCAGCTCGACGACTAACCGTATGCTCCATCAATCCAATCTTGGTGATGTTCACTGCCGCTTCTCTAGGATGCGGCGGGGGCAATCGTTGATTCTCATCACCGTCATCATCGGCGGCATCTTCATGGTGGTGACCGCTGTCGCAGGCCTTCTCATGTTCTACCAGGTCCAACAGTCGGGTGATGCCCAGCGGTCGACGATTGCGATCCTCGCCGCCGACGCGGGGCTTGAGCGCACCCTCCGGTTCTGGTACCACGAGTTCACCGGCGACCCGGACCAATGCAGGCAGGTGTGTACCTCAGAGACCCCGGAGCCGCCGGGCGCAACGTATGATTTCAGCGTCCTCGCCGGTCGGCTCGAGAACGGCGCGACCTACGAGGGATCTATCTTCATTCGCGCCGGAACATCATGCGAGGAGAGAACGATAACGGCGACGGGGCGCGACCGGAGCAGGCGTACAATTCGCACGCTCCAGGTTATCTTCCAAAACTGCTGACCAGGGCCGTAGCGGCATGCGCCATGTCACACCAAAACCAGAACCGCGCCGCAGTGAACCGCCTCCGGAGGCTCCGGAAGCTCCTCGAGTACCACCGGACGCTCTACCACACCTTCGACGCTCCCGAGATATCCGACGCCGCGTTCGACGCATTGCGGCGCGAGCTCGAGGGACTCGAGCGGGCATTTCCAGATTATGCGAGGTCGGATTCCCCGACAGAGACGGTCGGCGGCAAGCCACTCGTGGCGTTCCGGAAGGTGGCGCGGGAGATCCCGATGCCATCCTTGACTGACGCGTTCACGGCCGAAGAGGTCCGCGCATGGGCGGAGCGGTTCGAGGCGTTCACCGGGACGAAGCTCGCCGGTCTTCCTGCACCGCGGTTCTACTGCGAATTGAAGATTGACGGTCTGGCTATTGAGCTCACCTATGAGGATGGAAAGCTCGCCGGAGCGTCGACGCGCGGGGATGGGCGGACCGGCGAGGATGTGACGGAGAACATCCGGACAATTAAGGAGATTCCGCACGATATCGAGGCGCTGGGCCGGTGGCCCGTGCCGCCGCGGCTCACGGTGCGCGGCGAGATTTTCATCACCACCGAGGGACTCCGGCGCGTGAACCGCGAGCAGGTCGCCCGGGGGGGTGAACCCTACGCCAATCCACGGAACCTCGCCGCCGGGTCCATCCGCCAACTCGACCCAAGAATCGCCGCATCGCGGCCGCTCCGTTCCTTCCTGTATGACATCGTGGGGTCGGCGGGGGACGCCATCCCGACGCATGAGGAGAAGCACCGCCGCCTTGCCTCCTGGGGGTTCACCGTGAACCCCGAGAACCGGGCGGTCGCCTCGCTTGATGATGTAATCGCCTTCCGCGAGCGATGGGAGAGGGCGCGCGAGCGGCTGCCGTATGAGATTGACGGCACCGTCATCATCGTGAATGATACCGTGTGTGCCGACCGCGCCGGCGTGGTCGGCAAGAAGCCGCGGGGCGCCATTGCATACAAGTTTCCCGCGCGCGAAGCGACGACCGTGGTCCGCGCTATCGAGGTGCAGGTGGGGCGGACCGGCGCCCTCACGCCCGTCGCGGTCATGGACCCGGCGCAGGTTGGCGGCATCACCATCACCCACGCCTCGCTCCACAATGCGGACGAGGTCGCCCGCCTCGACGTCCGGCTCGGGGATACGGTCATCATTTCGCGGGCGGGCGACGTCATTCCCCAGATTATCCGCGTGCTTCCGGAGCTCCGGCCGACGCGGGCACGGGTGTTTCAAATGCCCGCCCGGTGCCCGGTGGACGACTCGCTGGTCGTGAAGATTGGCGCCATTCACCGATGCTCGAACCCGCAGTGCGGCGCACGCCACCGCGAGCAACTCTCCCACTTTGTCTCGCGGGGAGTGTTCAGCATGGACGGCGTGGGACCGAAGATTATAGACCGGCTCCTCGACGAGGGGCTCATCACGGACGCCGCGGATCTCTTCGGGCTCGAAGCAGGGGACCTCGCCGCCCTCCCGCGGTTCGGCGAGGTGTCGGCGAAAAAGATTATCGAGCGCATCCGGTCGCGTCAGTCGGTCGCACTCGACCGCTTCCTCCTCGCGCTTGGAATCCTCCATGTGGGGGAGGCGACATCACGTGCGTTAGCACGTGAAATAACCAATAATCAATCACCAATTACCAAACCGACTGAAATGCAGAAAGTCGTCCAAAAGCTCTCGCTCGAAAATCTACAAGAAATTCCCGACATTGGGCCGGTGGTGGCAGGGAGTATTTTTGACTGGTTCAAGGAAGCGCGGAACCGGAGGTTCCTCGAGAAGTTGGAGCGGAACGGTGTGCAAATCTCAAATCTCAAATCTCAAATCTCAAAAGGCACCCTGTCGGGAAAGACATTTGTTTTCACCGGAACGCTCGAATCGCTCTCGCGGGACGAGGCAAAGGTGCTTGCGCGGGCGAACGGCGGCACGGTGACGGAGTCGGTGTCGAAGGCGACCGACTACGTCGTGTACGGCGCGGACCCTGGCTCGAAGCTCGAAAAGGCGAAAAAGCTCAAGATCAAAATTCTTAGCGAAAACGAGTTTCGGAAGCTGATTCATTGACGGTCGTCCGCATGCTCCCTATCATGTGGCTATGGAGCACGAACCAATTATTCCCGACGTCACTAAAGTTGTCCCCGCTGAAAGAGCTGGAGACACTCCCATTCCGGTTGATGAGCGCATATTTGAGAGTGCCGACGCTGTTGCTGCAGAAGTCGTGGATCCCAATCGTCGCGCCGCCGTAGAAGACGGAATTGCCGCCGCGAAGATAAGTGCGTTCCGGTATGCGAACTGGGCGCTTGATAGGATGGTGGAAACCGCTATGCCGAAACCACCCTCTCAAGAGGAGGAGTTGCTTGTTAAGCTTCCGTCACATGGGCTACGAGGTGGTATGGTGAACCTCCAGGCAGCTCTTAGTATTGCTGGTAAATCGGTTGCAAAAGTCCCCGACTCTCAAAAAGGAGATTTTTTGCTTGAACAGGTGGCATTACGGTATGCAAAACGGACCGTTCACTCATTTGTGCAGCAACTAGCCAACGAGCAATATAAGGATGTGGTGGAACGGCGGACACCACAAGAAATTGCCAATGCGTTGCGGGTCCCCAACGAGACACTCATCATCCAGCTTGTTCAGAAGGCCTCAGGGCTTCCTGATACCATTACTGACAAGAGAGAATTTCTAGGGCCATGATCTCCTCCGACGACATCAAACATCTCGCGGCGCTCGCGCGCATTGATATCACCCCGGTAGAGACGGAGTCGCTCCGTGCGGACCTGGACCGCATTCTTGAGTACGTCTCGGAGCTCTCCGCCGTGCCGACCGATGAGGTCGAGCCGTTCGCCGGAGGGTCGCTGAACCGCTCCGCTGGCTCTCGGAGTTCCCGGGACGACCAGTCGCGCGAGACGGCATTGCCGGTGGCGGACGCGCGGTCCGCATTTCCAGCGTCCCGCGACGGGTACTGCGAGGTGCCTGAGGTGTTTTCTAACTAAGCCAATGCGTGACCTCATAAATCTCACTGCGGAGGAGATAGCCCGCGGCGTCTGCGAACGCTCTTTTTCCGCACGTGAAGTGACCGAGGCATTTCTCGGGCGCATCCGTGCCATGGACGGTGAGATTGGCGCCTTCCTTGCGGTCCGCGACGGTGCCGCGCGAGCGGAGGCAGACGGTATCGACCGGCGCATCGGTGCGGGCAGCGATGTTGGACCGCTCGCGGGGGTCCCTGTCGCCGTGAAGGACAACATAGTTATGAGTGGGGAGCGCGTGACCGCGGGTTCGCGCATACTTGAACACTATGTGGGGAGCTATGACGCGACGGTGGTGAAGAAACTCAAGGATGCCGGCGCCGTCATTTTGGGGAAGACGAACCTCGACGAGTTCGCCATGGGTTCCTCCACGGAACATTCCGCACTCGGGGTGACGAAGAACCCGCATGATACGACGCGGGTTCCGGGCGGGTCCTCGGGGGGTTCCACCGCCGCGGTCGCAGCGCATTTTGCGCCGGTCGCCTTAGGTTCCGATACCAGCGGTTCGATCTCGTTGCCCTCGGCGTTCTGCGGCGTGGTCGGCCTTCGGCCGACCTATGGCGCAGTGTCTCGCTTCGGGCTCATTGCGATGGCATCGTCGCTCGACCAAATCGGACCGATTGCGGGCACGGTTGGGGATGCCGCGGCGGTGTTCCGGGTCATCCGCGGTGCGGACCCATCGGATGCGACGAGCGTCGAGTACGGATTGGAGGAGCTTTCGGAACGAACCCCGGAGGAGCTCGTTGGTCTCGTGGTTGGTGTGCCGCGGGAATTCAATGTTCCCGGCATGGACCCGGCGGTCATCCAGGGGCTCGCCGCCGCTCGGAAACGCTTTGAGCGGCTCGGTGTCCGATTCACGGAGATCTCTCTGCCGCACGTGCAGCACGCGCTCGCCGTCTATTACGTGCTCATGCCCGCGGAGGTTTCCGCAAACCTCGCACGGTTTGATGGGGTCAGGTATGGGGGCATAACCGACAACCGACAACCGACAACCGACAACCTTCATGACCTATACCTGAAGACCCGAGGTATTGGCTTCGGCCCCGAAGTGCGCCGCCGGATACTCCTCGGCACGTTCGTGCTTTCCTCGGGGTACTACGACGCCTACTACGCGAAGGCCGAGAAGGTGCGGCGGCTCATCGCGGACGACTTCGCGCGCGCGTTCGACCCCGCCGGCGGAGGAGTGGACGTTATTTTTGCCCCGGTGACCCCTACGCCGGCATTCCGATTCGGCGAGAAGACGGCGGACCCGCTCGCCATGTATCTCTCGGACATTTTTACGACCCAGGTGAACCTTGCCGGTCTGCCGTCGCTCACCGTTCCGGTCAAAAAATATGCCGTTGGTTCTGGCGAGCTTCCCGTCGGATTCCAGCTCATCGGTCGGAAGTTCCGGGAGCAAGACCTCTTCGGGCTTGGGACCCTTTATGAGGATTCACCCTGTTAGAAGTTTACGCGCACACGGTATCCATAAACACAGTACTGTTTCAAGAAATACACATAATCCGCACACTATGAGTGTGTGTAAACTTCTAACAGGGTAAAAGAAAAAGATAAAAGAAGGGGCGTTTTCTTTTGGGGTTCTGCCATAGAAGTTTCTGGGCAGGTGGCGGGGCTTCGTTCAACCGATGCGCGTACTATTGAAAAGGACCCGACACATCTAGGTGCGCCAGGTCCGTTGGTTAGTTAAGTTACAAGCGAAAGGGTAAGGCGAGCATCCCAAGTTTGGAGAGATAAAGATGATTGGCGTACCTTTTCCCACCGAAAGATTTCTTTCATTTCAGACCTCCTTTCACCATTTGTTGTTAATCGTTCTTTTCCCGATCCACTCTTCGATACGTCTCTGAGTGCCCGGGGATGTCCTCTCTGGTAACACCCCTGGCTTAAAGAAGTTGTGCTTCTCAACCTCGAAATGTTTGATGTTCTTCTGGGTAAATGCGTCTACCACAAACACCACAATGGTATCTTTTTTGTATTCGTAGGTGTTTATGTATTCACCCAATTTCTTGGGGGTGGAAGTAACGCCTATACCAAGTTCCTCGCGTAATTCACGACATAAGGCATCCTCATCATTTTCGTGTTTGCGATTTTTTCCGCCAGGCAGAAACCATCCCTCTTGGTACGTATGCCGTACAAGAAGAACCTCTCCTACTTGATTCACTACGATTGCTCGCACGCCTCTCGTGGTCGGGCGAACAAGCCACCAGTAGAATCGTCTGACTATCTGCACGATGGATAGTAATAATGTAATCATATCTCGCCTTTCTTTTGTGCTGTTAAAGGACCGTTGTTACTCCAACACGAAGTAACGCCAATCTATATCTAACATAACAACAGTCCTGTGTCAACGCTTTCCTTAAATTATATCACATTTTTCATTTTCCAAAATCGACAAGAAGGCAACATAGAAAAAACATGAATACTCACATCGCTTGAACGAAGCCCCGCCACACTGCCCGAATACTTGGAGGGCAGAACCACGAAAGAACTCCCTTTCCTTTTTAAAGGATAATCTTTTGTCCTTTATCTTATACAAAAGAGGTATGTTCTGCGTGCGCGAGGTCGTCCGGGGTGCCGATAGGGAACCAAAAGTTCGCCTCCACCGCCTTTACCGGATGTTTCTCGGCCATCTTCGAGAGCGCCGTGGAGAGGTAGTACTCGCCGTTTACGGGGTTCCGCTCTGGCGGAAAGTGAAAGATGTCACGGGTGAGCACGTAGGCGCTCGTGAGGACGAGGTTCGAGGTGGGGTGCTCCGGCTTCTCCTCGATGGAGGCAACATACCCTCCCGGCGCGAGGTGCACGACACCGAATTTCTCCGGGTGCGCCGCGCGAGCGGTGACGACTCCGAGCGGGTACTCGATGAGTTTTCGAATCGTCGCGAGGTCGAATATGTCGTCGCCGAAAAAGAGCGCGAACGGCGCGTGTCCGATATGCGCGCGCGCGAGCTCGAGCGCGTGGTAGGTGCCCAAATGCTCCTTTTGCGTCACGTAGGTAATCGGCCGGCCGTGGAACCGGGGGCCGCAGTACTCCCGGATTTGGTCGCCGAGGTATCCGGTCACGATAATAAGCTCATCGATTTTCCGGGGAAGCGAGGCGACGAGGTGGTACAGGAGCGGCTTGCCGCGGACCGTGAGGAGCGGTTTGGGAGTGGTGTCGGTCAACGGACCCATACGGGTCCCGCGGCCGGCGGCGAGTATGACGCCTTGCATAGTAGTAAATAGGGAACAAGAAACCGGTCGCCTCAGGCGACCGGTTTCTGCTCGGTGGCGCGGGCGATGGGATTTGAACCCACGACCTTCCCCGTGACAGGGGGACACTCTAACCAGGCTGAGCTACGCCCGCAACGCTTTTAGAGTGTATCAAGCTGCGCCCTGGTGCGCAATGCGCGCCGAACGGGGCGCACCACGATGCCACGTTGCTTCCATCCGTTTCGAAACCGAGCGAGCGACGCTGTGCGTTTCACCCGTTCCCGACTCTTGGAGTCCGGGTCGTGGTACCGCACCGTGCGGGCGTTCATATGTGTCACCACGACGAGGTGGCCGGGCGTCCCCGGCAGTAGGTTACGGTACAGGGAAGCGATGATCGGTCCGGTCTTAAGCAGCTCGCCGAGGAGCCGCATCGCCTGTGCCGGCGAATATTCCGTCCAGTCGAACCGCCGCGCGCGGAATCCGCGGGCGCGGGCGAGTCGAACAAGTCCCGCGTGTCGCCAGCCGTGCTCTGGGTCGTAGGCGCCTATCTGCACTCCCGTACGGATGAGCACGCTCGCGCGCGCGGCCGCGGACCGAGCGGGGAGCGGTTGATAGCCGTCTATGACGGTCATGAGCGCGACGACGCCGCAGGCGCGGCGGCGCCACGGCGGTTCGCGGACGTCGAGAAATTGCGAATAGCGGGGGAGCGAGCTCGCCGCTCGTTTGTGGTTCATTTAAAAGCGTCGCACGAGCGCCGGACAATACCGGGGATCACGCGAGAGTCGCTCAATTGATTCCTCGTGCACGCCAGAGTCTTTATGGATATGGTGGCAATGAACGATGTTTCCGTTGCCCGCGTAGATACCGACGTGCCCGATGTACGTTAGCTCTCTGCCGGGGAAAAGCGAATCATGGTAGTACCCGCGCTGGCCGCGGAAGAAGACAAGGTCGCCGGGTTCTAAGTTTGAGTAATTTTGAGCCAACTCGATTTCGACGCCGCCCGCGTCTGCACCCTGAAGGATGCTCGAGCGCGGAATGTTAATACCGACCTGCTTCATGCAGTATTGGGTGAACGAGGAGCAGTCGAACGTGCGAGGCGCCTCCTCCGGCGTCGCTCCGTACTTGTACGGGACGCCGATGAATGACCGGGCGATCGAAACAATTTTCCGTTGCTGGTCGGTGGTCATTGAAATCATACTACCAGAACGGCGCACCTAGTACGGTATACAGTTCTGCTACTGGTACCAGGGGTGATCCCGCCTTACTGCGAGATTGTTCCCGTTTTATTTACGAGAACGCACCTCGTGGTCACAAAACGCAATTCCGTTTACGGGGCTGTTTGTCCACCAATCGCTTCGCTCTTGGACAAACAGGGAAGATGTACCATTAGCCACGGCCGTCAGTAATGGTACATTCGAACCTACAACCTAGGGGTTACTTGCCTCGCTCCCCCTAGTCACAAAACGGCACCCCGCCAAGGCGGGGCTATTTTGTACCAGGGGCGGGATTCGAACCCACATCCTTGGCCTTATGAAAGCCCTGCTCCACCATTGAGCTACCCTGGCGCATTTCTAACATACCCCAACGGCGGGCGGGTGAAAAGGGCTCGGTGCGGGCACAGGCAAGGTAGCCCCCGCGTGTATAAATTTTTGAGGGGATATTATGGTATTATAGAAGCAATGAAACCAGTCTCGCGTTCGTGGGTCCTGCCTGTTTTCCTCGCAGTGGCCCTACTCCTCGGAGCACTCACGGTCGGAGTTTTGAACCAGACTGCCGACGCCCAGGTGATTGGCGTCGGTAGCCAGGTGAAGACCACCGCGAACCTCGGCGTGCGTGCAACCCCATTCCTCTCGAGCCCTCTCCTCGGCCGCCAGGCGACGGGGCGGCAGGGTACCATTCTCGAAGGCCCGGTGTCTGCGAACGGGTACACCTGGTGGCGCGTCGACTACGTCGCGGCGCCCGACGGCTGGTCAGCGGGGGCGTACCTCGTGCTCGTCTCGGGAGGCCCGATCTCCACCGCGCCCACCATCACCGTCCAGCCCCAATCCCAGACCGTCACCGCCGGCCAGACCGCCGCCTTTTCCGTCTCCGCCCAGGGCACACAACCCCTCTCGTACCAGTGGCAGAAGGGGAGCGTGAACGTGGGGACGAATGGCGCGACCCTCACGATCTCGAACGCCCAGCAATCGGATGCCGGCACGTATACCGTGACCATCTCGAATGTTGAGGGAAGCGTGACCTCGAACCCGGCGACCTTGACGATGAATCCGGCAGGCGGGGGCGGGGTGATTGGCGTCGGTAGCCAGGTGAAGACCACCGTGAACCTCGGCGTACGCTCCTCGCCGTCGCTCTCGAGTCCCTTGCTCGGCAGGCAGTCGGCCGGCAACCACGGCGTGGTCGTGGGCGGTCCCACGGCCGCCGACGGGTACACCTGGTGGCGCGTCGACTACGTCGCGGCGCCCGACGGCTGGTCGGCAGGCGAGTATCTGGTGGCAGTTGGTGCTGTGCCGACCGTCACCCCCGTCATTACTACCCAGCCCGCGAACCAGACGGTCGCGGTCGGAGAGCCCGCCGCCTTCACCTGTGCCGCCTCCGGAAACCCGACCCCGACGTACCAGTGGCAGAAGGGGAGCGTGAACATCGCCGGCGCCGTCTCGGCCTCGTACACGACGCCGGCCACGACGATCGCCGACTCCGGTGCCCAGTTCCGCTGTGTGGCCACGAACAGCCGGGGGAGCGCAACTTCGGACCAGGCGACGCTCACGGTGACATCGGGGGCGTCGACATCGACCATTCCCTTCATAACTGCCCATCCTCAGAATCAGATAATAGATGAAAACCAACCCGCGACCTTCATGGTTTCTGCTGGTGGGGGAGGGCTCGCGTACCAGTGGCAAGTGCTTGGTGTGGGAGGATTCTATGCGGACATTCCCGGAGCGACCGCCTCGGTATATACAATCTCAAGTTCGACCCAGCAAGACGACAAGAAAATTCTTCGCGTCGTCGTTCGGAACAACAAAGGTTCCGTCCCCTCGAACTCATCAAGACTGTTCATTCGCCAGAACTCGGGAACCATCGCTCCGGGTTTCATGAGTCCACCACTCGACCTCACGGTCGCGTTGGGACAGATGGCCAGCTTCGATTGCTACGCGGTGGGCAGTCCGCAGCCGCTCCGACAGTGGCAGCGTTCTAACGCGAGCGGCGAGTTCCGAGATCTCCCGGGGCAGACATACCAGGAATACTCGCTCTTGAGCGCGTCCTCGAGCGATCACGGGGCTCGGTTCCGCTGCACCGCCTCGAATTTCAACGGGTTTGCCGTTTCAGTCATCGCCACGCTGACTGTCATTCCCGCCACATCCACCTACCCCAGCATCGTCCAAAATCCCCAGAATCAATCCGTTCAAGCAGGCCAGACAGCCACCTTTTCCACGGTTGTGCAGGGCGTCACGCCACTGGCATACCAGTGGCAGAAGGGAACGCCAACCGGTTTCATGAACATACTGAGTTACGGGAATCAACCTGTATATACGACTCCCCCCACAACCCTTGCGGACAGTGGCACGCAATTCCGTCTCGTTGTTCGGAATAGCCTTGGGATTGCCACATCGTCTGCCGCGACGCTCACAGTTAGTGCAGTGACTCAATCTGCTCCCACCATTACGGTTCATCCCCAGCCCCAGATTGTCTCGGCTAGCCAGACCGCCGCCTTCTCTGTGATTGCGACAGGCACCGCGCCCCTCTCGTACCAGTGGAAGAAGGACGGCGTGACCGTCGGCACGAACTCGAACACCCTCTCCATCACAAACGCCCAGGCAACGGACGCCGGCTCCTACACGGTAACCGTTTCGAACGCCGCCGGCAGTATCACCTCGAACGCGGCGACCTTGACGGTGAACCCGGCGGGGGGCGGCACCCAGACACCGTATGGCGGCACGCCGGCGCCGATCCCCGGAACCATCCAGGCCGAGAACTTCGACGAGGGCGGAGAGGGCGTCGCGTACCATGACGTGAATACGTCGAACCAGGGTGGACAGTTCCGGACGACGGGTGTCGACATTGAATCAACCTCTGACACTGGCGGCGGATACACCGTGGGTTGGATAAGCGCGGGAGAATGGCTCGAGTATGCCGTGAACGTCACCACCGCTGGCACGTACACACTTGAGGCCCGCGTCGCCTCGAACGGTCCGGGCGGCAACTTCCACGTCGAGGTGGACGGCATGGACAAGACCGGCGCCATCACGATACCAAGCACGGGCGGGTGGCAGTCGTGGCAGACCCTGTCGAGGCCGGGCGTCACGCTCACGGCGGGCCAGCACATCGTGCGGGTCGCCATGGACTCGAACGGCTCGACGGGTTGGGTCGGCAACCTAAACTGGATTCGACTCCGCGACCCGAACGCGCCGGAGCCGCCGATGATCACGACCCAGCCGCAGAGCCAGAGCGCCTACGTGGGAGACACGGTGACGTTCTCGGTGACGGCCCAGGGGACCCCGGCGCCTTCGTACCAGTGGAAGAAGGACAGCGGAAACGTCGGCACGAACTCGAACACACTCACCATCACGAACGCCCAGGCAACGAACGCCGGCTCCTACACGGTAACCGTCTCGAACGGCGGCGGCAGTATTACCTCGAACCCGGCGTCGCTCACTGTCTCTTCCGGTGCCCCAGCTATTACGACCCATCCGGTGAACCAGACGGCGCCGGTCGGCTTGACCGCCACTTTTTCGGTAACCGCCACAGGCCGCATGCCCCTCGCCTACCAGTGGCAGAAGAATGGCGGGGATATATTCGGTGCCACAGGTACCACGTACACCACGCCACCCATTGTTCAGGGTGATAACGGTGTGCAGTACCGGGTGAGGGTCACCAACACTCCAGGACCAACCGTAGTGAGCAACGCCGCAACCTTGACGGTGGGTGTGGTGGCTTCAGGAGTACGCGGGCGCGTGCGAATTGTGAACAACACCGTGGTGGCGGACAATGGCTCTTTACTCCGCGGCGACCACCTGCTCATGACATCATGGAATACTGGACGCATCAACGACATTAATTGGTATAAGAATATGTCGCGGAAGTACCGCTTTAACGCAGTTCGCTTGCTGGCCTACCGTCCACCAATGAATGTTTCCGGCGGATGTACGAATCGGTGTGTCACCTTGAATGAGGTACTGCCCCTGCTTGATACCGCGGTGGCAAACGCAAAAGCAACCGGCCTCTACGCCATCATTGATTATCACCCATTGGGTGGATGGGACGAAACAGAAGCGGACCCAATTGCCTGGTGGACGGTAGTGGCCGCACGGTACAAGAACGAACCGCACGTCATCTATGAAATCACCAACGAGCCGACCGGAACCGGATATGCGCACCCGCGCCTCCCCGCGTACGAGCAACGCATGTACGCGCTCATCAGGGGGCTTGCGCCGAACACCCATATTATTCTGTGGAGCGTTCCAGACCTGAATTCCCCTAACCGCGATCAGATGATAAATACCGGTGGCATCGATTATTCCAACGCCAGCGCCGGGTTCCACATCTATGGCACGCAGTTTGGGCTCGTGTCGGGACTTCGACAGGCGAGGCCGATATTCATGACCGAGGCGCAAGAGTGCAACGCAACTGATGCCGAGTGTCGAGCCAATCCCGAGGGCACCGCCAGCGGATACATCTCCGCAGCTCAAAGATATGAAAATTCGGGGTATAGCTGGATACTTTTAAAAGGTATTAATGTAGCAGATTGTCAATTCAATTATCTAGATTATTGGATTGGCTTACCTGGTGGGTGCGGTACGCCAACACCCCAATTGAGTAGAGCATTGCCCTGGCCGCTCGACCCGTACTTTGTTGCGAACCCGCAGTAGCAGGGCTCGACGTGTTCCCGATGTTGCCGCGAGGTATACTGAACACGTGATGGAATCGCGGTATGGACAATACATGGGCGTCGCGGGTACGACACTCGTCGTCGCGCTCCTAGTGGCGCTTTCGGCGCTCCCGACGACTATGGCGCTCACGCCGCCACCGCCGGTACTGCTCCCGCTCTACAGCGACACCATCGCGGCAGGCTGGTTCAACACGGCGTTCGGCGGCGCGTTCGATGTCTCGTACAGTACATCCCCCTACCGGGGGACCCGCTCGATTCGGGCGACGACCGACCCGTGGGGCGCGGTCGGTTTCACCACGCTTGCGCCGGTCCGTGTGGATCGGTACCGAGCGCTCGAGTTCGCCGTCCGTCCTTCGGGCGGGAGCATGACCGTTGCCGTCGTCCTCCAGGGCTCGCAGGGTGTCTCGCCGCTCGTTCGTCGAACTGTTCCGCCCGACGTATGGACCGCGGTCGCCGTCTCGATTCCCGAGTTCGGTTTACCTGCGACATTCGCCGCGACCAAAATCTTTGTGAGCGGCGGTGATGGCACGCATACCTGGCAACTTGATGAGGTGCGATTTGTGGGCGAGCCGGTCATCGGGCCACCGCCGATAGCCGGCGGATCGACCACGCTCGATACCGTACCGCCGACCGTTTTCATTACCGCCCCCCGTGGCGGGACGACGGTTACCGGCACCGTTGCCGTCACGGCGGCGGCAACGGACAACATCGCGGTGGCTGGCGTCCAGTTCAAACTGGACGGTACAAACCTCGGGCGCGAAGCCACCACATCGCCGTTTTCGGTACGGTGGAATATGGCGAGCTCGTCGAATGGGCGGCATACCCTCACCGCCGTTGCACAGGATCGGAGCGGGAATCGGACCTTAAGCCAGGACGTCTCGGTGTTCGTGGAGAACCGCGTGGCGACCACCACGGTAGCGGACCGCACACCGCCATCGGTTTCTATCGCCTCGCCCCAGACCGGGTCCACGGTGCTAGGATTAACGACCGTCCGCGTGATTGCGACCGATCCGCCAGCCGGCGGACCGGTCGGCGGAGGTGTCGCCCGAGTTGAGGTGTACGCGAACAACCGTTCGTTCGGCTCGAAAACGGAGCCGCCCTACGAGTTTGTTTGGAGTACGAGCGGCGTTTCCGGCACCTCCACGCTCTTCGCGCGCGCGACCGACCGCGCGGGGAACAGCGCGACGTCAACGCCGGTTACTATCTTTGTTTCGCGCGATATCGTACCCCCCTCAATCCGCATCCTCCCCCTCCCGCTCTTCGCGACCGGCACGCTCATAGTGTCCGCGACCGGCACCGACAATGTGGCCATCGCAGGCGTTCAGTGGAAGCTCGACGGCACGAATCTGGGTTCGGAAGACACCAGTGCACCATTCTCGGTGTCCTGGGAGACGCTGAAGACCGACAACGGGAACCACACGCTCCAGGCGGTTGCGCGGGATGCGGCGGGGAATGTCGCGCGAAGCGCGGGGGTGCCCGTCTCGGTCGGCAACACCGTTCCCGTGCCTGACACGGTCCGGCCCTTCGCGGCGATCACGGGGCCGAAAACGTTTTCGCCCATCGCGACGGCGACGATCGTGACCGCGACAGCGACGGACAATATCGCGGTGGTCGGCGTCCAATTCAAGCTCGACGGCACGAACATCGGGAGCGAGCACACGAGCGCTCCGTGGGGCGTTCAATGGGATGCCCGGAAGACCGACAACGGTTCGCATACGCTTCAGGCGGTTGCGCGGGACAAGGCGGGGAACGTTTTTACCTCGGCCGCCATCACGGTCCGTGTGGAGCATGTCACGGCGGTGCCCGACACCTCGGCCCCCTCAATCCGCATCCTCCCCCTCCCGCTCTTCGCGACCGGCACGCTCATAGTGTCCGCCACCGGCACCGACAATGTGGCCATCGCAGGCGTCCAGTGGAAGCTCGACGGCACGAGTATCGGCGCGGAAGACACTGGCGCGCCCTTCTCCGTCGTCTGGGATACCCTGAAGACCAACAACGGGAACCACACGCTCCAGGCTGTTGCGCGGGATGCGGCGGGGAATGTGGGACGGTCCGGTATCGTAACCGCGTCGGTGCGGAATGCGGCGAGTGTACAGACCGCTACCTCGACTGACCGTACGCCGCCCCAGGTGGCGCTCATCGCGCCGAGGGCGGGAGTAATGCTTATAGCAACAACGACGTTTCGCGCGACCGCGACTGATACTATCGGCGTTGTCAGCATTCAGTTCAAACTCGACGGCACGAATTTCGGCGCGGAAGATATGAGCGCGCCCTATGAGGTCGTCTGGGACACCCGAATGACGGAGAATGGTGGGCACGCCATCATCGCGGTTGCCCGTGACGCGGCAGGAAATGTTGCGCGTACCGTTCCAATTACCGTACCGGTGCAAAATGTGCCGCTCCCGCCGGACCTTGCGCCGCCGACCATCTTCCTCACAGCACCTTCGGCAGGTGATGCGCTTACGGGCACGACGACGCTCGTCGTTGTGGTAAATGACGACCGCGGGGTTCTCGGTGTTCAATTCCGCCTCGACGGAACGGATTTCATGAACGAGGTCACGAAGCCGCCATTTTCTCTTGTCTGGGACACCCGGGTGACCACGAACGGCATCCACCGCATCACGGCCCTCATTCGCGACGCAGGCGGAAATAGGGCAACCTCGAATCCAGTTTCAATCTCGGTTTTGAATGTGCTCACGGTGCCCGACACCTCGGCGCCTACCATCCGCATTCTCCCACTCCCGCTTGCCGCGACCGGCACGCTCATGGTGTCCGCGACCGGCACCGACAATGTCGCCATCGCGGGCGTCCAGTGGAAGCTCGACGGCACGAACCTCGGGGCGGAGGACGTGAGTGCGCCCTTCTCCGTCGTCTGGGATACCACAAAAACCGACAACGGGAACCACACGCTTCAGGCCGTCGCGCGGGATGCGGCGGGGAATGTCGCCCGGAGCGCGGGCGTCACCCTCACTATCCGCAATTAAAAAGGGTGTCAGGAACCCTTTTCAAGGTCGTGGTATAATGTTGCTATTATCATGGGCAGAGCATCTCGTGTGGAGGTCGGTGATATCGTGTATCACGTGCTGAACCGCGCGAATTTTCGTTTCAAGTTGTTTTCGAAGAACGCGCACTATCAAAAATTCCTCGGAATCATGGAAGAGGCAATGGAATTGACGCCGATGCGCATTCTCGCATATTGCCTTATGCCGAACCATTGGCATCTGGTGCTCCATCCGAGGAACGACGGCGACCTTTCCGCGTTCATGCACTGGGTCACACTGACGCACACTCAACGTTACCACGCGACGACGAACACGGTCGGATACGGACATGTGTACCAAGGGCGATACCATTCGATGCCAGTCGAGACGGACGCGTATTTCACGTCATTGGTGCGATATGTCGAGGCAAACGCGAAGCGCGCGGGGCTCGTGCGTCGCGCGGAGGATTGGAAGTGGTCAAGCCTGTATGCGCGTACGCAGGGGAGCGAAGCGCGGCGGAGGATCTTGAGCGCGTGGCCGGTCGCGGAGCCGGAGAACTACCGCGTGTGGGTCAATCAATGCGAATCGGAAGAAGAAACAGAGCGAATTCGCGACGCAATCAAACGAAGCAGGCCGTACGGGTCGAAGGCATGGGTCGAACGGAGCGTCAAGAAATTCAATTTGCAATGCGCCATCCGGGATCCATGGCGTCCGAAAAAGGGTTCCTGACACCCTTTTTATCCCAGGCGGGGAAGCCACCTGGGAAGTGATTGACATGTAGTATATCAACATACTATAATATTTTTTAGTTCGTTCAATTTTTAAGATAAATAGTATTAATCACCAAAAGGAATTTTTCAATGGAAAAAAGCAGAAGACAAATCGAAGGAATGTCCGCCTTCGCATTTATTGCACATGCGATTGATAGTGGGGAAGCTCTTAGAATGTTTCCCCAAACGGATACTGTCTCCAAAGAAACGAATCGAGAAACACACCTCATTCTTGGCAGGGTAGCAGCCACTCGATGTGTGGGGAAGAAAGTGGTCAAGTCTGAGAGATAAGATTCAGAGAAACAAGGCGCTACACGGTCAACGTGTGGCACCTTTCTCGTTTTCAGAGGCTACAAAAGTTCCAACTTCGTCCCCGCCCGCATCGCTACGTGAAGCGTTACGGGCAGGCCACCCGGGGAGCAAAACCAAAACCAGCGGCGTGGAGCCGCTGGTTGTAGTTTTGAATCAAAAGCGTGGCTACTGCGCGGGCTGGTCGCCGGGCGGGGTCGTGGGTGCCGTCGGTACCATGTTGTCGTACCAGCGACCCATCATCCCGTATCCGCGATTGCTGTACCCCTGCATCATGCGGGGGCCGTACGACGACCCGTACCCGCCGCCGAACCAGGCGCGGAACTCGCCCGCCTTCACGCCCGCCGCGAATGCCCCGGCGACGATTGCGAGCATGATGACGATGCGGACCACCATCCACCAGCCGCCGTGGCAAGAGCCGCGGCCTGCGCCGCACCACGCGCCGCCCTTGCACGCCATGCACCGGCACCCCTCCGGATGACCCTGCTTCGAACCGACCGTGCTTGATATGTCTGTTATGGAGGGTAGTATAGCGCGTGTACTACAAATGTTCTACCGCGCTATCTGTGATAGCATTGAAGAATGGAATCGGAGATTGCAGTGCTAAACCAGGAAGACTGGCGGGATTTCAAGGAACTCCGACTTCGTGCCCTGAAAACTGATCCAACCGCCTTCGGCAGCTCTTTTGAGGAAGAAATAAATCTACCCGATGATGAGTGGCGACGAAAACTCGAGGACCAGAAACGCATCACATACGCAGCAAAGATCTTAGATCAACTCGTCGGTATTGCGGGAGTCCGCTTCGAGTCGTTGCGACACGTGGAGCATATGGCGACGATTGTGAGCGTCTTCGTGAATCCCGCATTCAGAGGGAAGGGGATCGGGTATAGGCTCATGAGCCGAATACTAGAAGACCTTCACTCGAACCCAAAGATCATAAAGGTTCGGTTGAGTGTGAATGAGCTTCAGGTCGCCGCGAGAAATATGTATGAGAAGCTCGGGTTCCATCGGATCGGACTCGCAGAGAAGGAGATGAGAGTCGAGGGAAAATACTATGACCAGTCGCAGATGGAGCTAATCTTCGAAGATAAGCTCTAGTCGCGATTTCCCGTTCGATTCTGCGCTCCGCAACGCGAAACCCCCGTGTTGGAAACATGGGAAACCGAGGGTTTCCCAGATTGGGGGGTCGGGGGTTTCGTAAGGGTTGCGGGGATTGGAATCGAACCAACTACGATGAGGTTATGAGCCTCACGAGCATCCGGAGCTCCTCCCCGCACGGAAAAGTGTACGCCGGTTTGGTCGTATCAGCAAGCATCTATGCACGTATTTCGGAACGGGGTTCACCTCTTCGAGTCTGAGACTCTCAGAGTCGAATGACCTGTTAGAGATTTGCGCGCACACTGACTGTAACTCACGTGAATGTGTTGGCATTAACCGGTGCGGAATATAGAAATTGTATGCAAATCTCTAACAGGGTAAACTGAATATCATATGGACGAACTTGACCGGCTTCGTACTGATGCCTTCCGCGACCTTGACGCTTCGGCGGACGCGGGCGAGCTCGAGGCCGTGCGCGTGGCCTACGTGGGGCGGAAGGGAAAGCTGACCGAGATTTTGCGGTCGCTTGCGAAGCGCCCCATCGCCGAGCGAAAATCACTCGGGAGTGCGGCGAACGCCTTCCGCGACGAATTCGAATTGCAGCTCAAGGTTCGCGCCGCCGCACTCGCGAAGGAGACTGCGGCCGTCGCGCGGCAGTTCGATCCCACGAAGCCGGGCGCGAAGCTCCATCGGGGGCACCTCCACCCGCTCACGCTCGTGGACGCCGACGTGCGCCGCATCTTCACCGGCATGAACTTCACGGTAGTGGAGGGTCCGGAGGTGGAGACGGAGCGGTACAACTTTGACGCGCTGAACATCCCCGCGAACCACCCCGCACGGGAGATGTGGGACACGTTCTGGATAACCGACAACAAACAACAAACAACAAACAACAAGGCCCGTCGTCGGTCGTCGGTCGTCGGTCGTAAGTTACTCATGCGGACGCATACCTCGCCGATGCAGGTCCGGTACATGGAGGCGCACAACCCGCCCTTCCAGATCATCGTGCCCGGTCGAACCTTCCGGTACGAGGCGACAGACGCCTCCCACGAGATCAACTTCTACCAGGTGGAGGGGCTCATGGTGGGGCCGGACATCTCGCTTGCGAACTTCAAGTATGTCGTCGAGCGCTTCTTTACGGAGTTCTTCAGGGGACAAGCAGTTACGTTTCGTTTCCGCCCGAGCTACTTCCCGTTCGTGGAGCCGGGCCTCGAGGTGGATATCAAAGTAACCAACAACCGACAACCAATGGTTCGACACGCTCACCATCCCGAGCGGAGCCGAGGGACAACGAACAACCAACAAAAGGAAACATGGCTTGAGGTGATGGGGGCAGGGATGGTGCACCGCCGGGTTTTTGATGCCGTGCGGTACAATCCCGATGAGATTCAGGGCTTCGCCTTCGGCGTCGGCCTCGACCGGCTCGCGATGATCAAGTATGGAATCCCGGACATCCGTTTGTTCTACGGCGCCGATTTGCGGTTCGTGAGGCAGTTTTAGTGCGATACCAATATGCTAATTCATTCGAATGATACGAATAATGCTAATAAATCCCCATTCGTATGATTAGCATCATTCGTACCATTCGTATATTGGTATCATACTCAACATGAAGTTCTCCTACCCCCTCCTCAAAAAGTTCGTCCCTGCGCTCAAAAATAAGCAGCAGGCGATCGACACACTCACCCTCCACTCATTCGAGGCGGAGGACGCGGGCCTTCGCCCCGCCGTAGCGGGCTCCGGCCCCGCGGAGGCGGGCGGAAACGCAATTGAGGTGAAACTGCCGCCGAACCGGTACGCGGATTGCTCGGGACATATCGGTATCGCCCGCGAGCTTGCCGCGGCGCTCGGTGTGGCGCTGAAGTTCCCCACACCACCCCGGCCGGTCGGCTCTGCCCGCGCACCACGCACCTTTTCAGTGACGGTGAAGGATACTGACCGGTGCCCTCGATACACCGCGTGCGCGTTTGACAACGTCCGCGTTGCTCCATCACCCGCCTGGCTCGCGAAGACTCTCGTCGAGTGCGGTCTCCGACCCATCTCGAACGTGGTGGACATCATGAACTATGTGATGCTCGAAACTGGTCAGCCGCTCCACGCGTTTGATCTCGACCGGCTGGACGGGCATGCGCTCGTTATCCGCCCTTCGCGGGCGGGGGAGCGTATCACAACTATCTCCGCCGGAGGCGGACCCGCCTCTGGCGGGGACGGTACGGACGTAGCATTGCCAACCAGTACCCTTGTCATCGCGGACGCGAAACGGCCGCAGGCAATCGCCGGCGTGAAAGGCGGGAAGGAGGCGGAGGTGACGGCGGGGACGACCCGCATCCTTGTCGAAGCGGCGACCTTCGAACCGAGCGCAATCTACCGCACTTCTCGCACTGTGAACATCTCGACCGATGCATCACAACGGTTTGCGCGGGGGATGCCAACCTCGCTCCCGGCCCATGCGCTCGCCCGTGCGGCGGAGCTTCTCGAGGATACTACACATGCGACGCGGGGCGACTCATTTGATTCCCATCCGCAGGCGCCGACGCCGCATATTGTCCGGTTCGACAGTGAGAAGTACGAGCGGCTGATTGGTGCGCCGGTCGCGCCCCGCCGCGTCATATCCATCCTCACGGCGCTCGGATTCGTGCCGCTCAAGGATAATCGTTGGCAGGTGCCGCCGGAACGCATGGATATCGAGACATTTAATGATGTTGCGGAGGAGGTGGTTCGATTTCTGGGATACGGGGCTTTGCCGTCCGCTGCACCGCGCGTGGCGCTTGCGCCGCCGGCCGATGACCCTGCGGTGGCTGCCAAATCCCACGTCCGAAATGTGCTCGTGGGCCTCGGATTCGATGAGGTGTACACACACTCGTTCATCGGTCACGAGGATGCGAAGGCATTTGCGCCCGGGGGCGCAGTCGTGTACCTGGAAAACCCCTCGAGTGACCTCTTTGAGGCGCTCCGCCCGTCGCTTGCCGGAAACCTCGTCGGTGCGGTCAAAACGAACGCCCGATTCTTTGATGCCTGTCGGGTGTTCGAGGTGGGGAAGGTCTTCCAGTGGGCAGGCGGTCGCGGCGTCGGCATCACAGAACGGCTCATGGTAGGGTGCGCGCTCGCGGCGAAGAAGCGCGAGACATTCTTCGAGCTCAAGGGCGCGCTTCTGCGCCTCCTCGAGGGGTTTGGTATCCGGGATATCACCTTTGCGGTGAAGCCCACGAATGTTGGTACGGCACTCATCACCCACATGGCCGCGAACGCCACGGACGGTGTGCATACCGTAACCGTCATGGCGGAGGGAAAGCCGGTGGGGTACATTGGCGCCTCGCCGCGAGCTCCGCGGGACTGGCGGGTATCGCTCGCCGAGCTTGACCTTGAAGCGATCGCCGCGCTTGCTTCGGGGAATGTCGCCTTCGCGCCGCTCTCGCTCTTCCCCTCGGTCATCCGCGACCTCTCGCTCCGTGTTCCTATTTCAGTTCGCATCGGGGAGGTCATGCGCGCGGCGCAGGCGGCCGGGGCGGATATCATGGAGGATGTGGACCTCGTGGACGAGTACATTGACCCCGCATGGAAGGGGGAACAGAGCATCACGCTTCGGTTCGTCTTCCAGGCGCCAGACCGGACGCTCACCTCCTCCGAGGTGGACCGGCTGGTTGAGGAAATCGCCCGCGTTCTCGCGCAGGACTTCAGAGCCACCGTCCGGTAGCTGTGGTTCCCGATTTTTGGAAGTCGGACCTCCTCGTTGGAAGTCCGACTTCCCAAGTATTAATTCTGGTTGTGATAGTATCGGTCGCCCCCGCTCCCCACGGACCGTGCGCTATTGCTCTATTTCTGTAGATGTGGTATAAGTTTGTTTGGTATACTGAACGTATGGAGGAACCCACGAACAATCATTACGGACGCCAGCACGTCGGTCGCTGGGAGCTACCCATCGCGGCGCTCACCGTGGCGCTTTTCATCGAGCTTGTTTTCCTCGCGCAGGTGTTTTTCATCATTCCCGCGAAGTTCTTCGCGGCAATTCTCCCCGGCGTCATCGTGGACGCGACGAATGCGGAGCGGGGGAACGAGGTATTCGGCACGCTCGCGGTGAATCCGCTACTCCAAGGGGCGGCGCAGAAGAAGGCGGATGACATGGCGGCCAAGGGGTACTTTGCGCACACGGCGCCGGATGGCACCGCGCCGTGGGCATGGTTCAAGCAGGCGGGGTACGCCTACGCGTACGCCGGTGAGAATTTGGCGGTGAACTTCATGGACTCGAAGGATGTGGTGGATGCATGGATGCGGAGCCCGTCGCACCGCGCGAACATCATGAACGGGCACTACTCGGAAATCGGCATCGGTGTCGCGGAGGGGGAGTACCAGGGTCAGCGCGCCGTCTACGTTGTGCAGTTCTTCGGCTTGCCCGCCGTAGCTTTAGCGAAGGCAGGGAAGCCCGCCGCGATAACACCGCCAGCTTCAGTTCCAGCACCAGCACCGACTCCAACCCCGATTGTCGTGGTTCCGGCGCTTGCGCCGGAAGTCGCCGCCGCGCAGACCGAGATGTCAAAACCGAAACCTGCTCGGGTGAAGGCCGTGCCCCCACCGGCGTTGGTGGCGCCGTCCGCGCCGGCACAAGCGGTTGACACCTCGTTTGTCGCCGTTCCGGGTACGCCAGAAACCGCCCCGGTCGTTCCGGCGGTCGTCGAGACTTCATCGGGGCGCGAATCCACGGTGGTGGGCCAGCTCCTCGCGAGCCCCCGCGCGACCGCGAACGTTTTGCTCCTCGTGCTCATGACTGCGCTCGGGGCGGCGCTCCTTATGGCCACGGCGACCATGGAGCACGTCCACCTCCCCCACGCGCTCGCGGGAGCCACACTCGCCCTCCTCGTTGTCGTGAGCTTCCTTGCCCTCAACCACGCGGTGGTGTTGGCTGCGGTGCAGGTGCGGTAGGGGAACGGGAAGAAAAAAGAAAAAAAGAGGTACAAAATACTAAGTTTTCTCGTATAGGACGGCCGTCCTATACGATAACTTCCGATTTTTCTCAATCCCTGCATCGAGTAAAAATTCCATTACCTCACGATTGTGAGGTAATGGAATTTCTGTGGACGTGTGCGATATGTAACTTACGAACTTACCAACTAACAAACTTATACGCCGGAGGCGGATCCGCCTTCGGCGGATAAACTTACCAACTTGCCTCACTCCCAGTGCACCTTCCGCTCAAACTCCACGAGGCGTTCCCGGAGCGCGCCGTACCGGGAGGGGGGCGCCATCCCATCCCGTAGGACACTCTGCGCCGCCTCCCGCGCCGCCTTTACGAGGTCGGGGTTCTGAATTGCCTGCATGGCAAGGTCGGGGAAGCCGGACTGGCCGGACCCAAGGAACTCGCCGGGACCGCGGAGCTTCAAATCGTGCTCGGCGAGCTCGAAGCCGTTTTTCGCCGTGACGACGGCCTTGAGGCGCGCGCGGGCTATGGAAGACGTCGAGTCGGAGACGAGAAAACAGTAGGACTGGTGCTCGCCACGCCCCACCCGCCCGCGGAACTGGTAGAGCTGGGCGAGGCCGAACCGCTCCGCCCCCTCGATCAACATGACGGTGGCGTTCGGCACGTCGACGCCCACTTCGACCACCGATGTCGTGACAAGAATATCAATTCGCTTGTCCGCCGAAGCTCGTAGCGATAGCGGAGATGCGAAGGCGGACATCACCCGCTCCTTCTCCGCCGCTTTCAATCGGCCGTGGAGCATGCCGATTGCGAGTTTCGGGAACACCTTCGTTTTGAGCTTCTCATACTCCGCGGTCGCCGACTTCACCTCGAGTTTCACCCGCTCCTCCCAGGTGAGCGGTTCGGGGTCCTCGCCGGGTGGGTCAATGCGCGGACAGACGACGAATGCCTGCCGCCCAGCCGCGATTTCCCGTTTCATAAACGCGTACATATCTGAACGCTCCGCGACCCCCACCGCCTTCGTGACGATGGGCTTCCGGTCCTTCGGGAGCTCGGTGATGAGCGAGACGTCGAGGTCGCCGAAGATAGTGAGCGAGAGGGTGCGGGGAATGGGTGTTGCGGACATGCTCAAGAAATGCGGTATTTGTTTGTCGTCCCTCGACTGCGCTCGGGATGGTGAGCCTGTCGAACCATTTATCGTTTGTTGTTTGTTATTGATGAGCAACGCTGCCCGCTGCTCCACCCCGAACCGGTGCTGTTCGTCCACAATGACGAGCCCGAGGTTCTTGAACTGAATTTGTCCGTTTGTCGTTTGTCCCTGCTTCCCGTTGTTTGTTGTTTGTTGTTTGTTGTTGGTTATCAGTGCCTGCGTCCCGATGACGATGGCGATGGAGCCCCGCGCGATGTCGCGGTGGAGCGCCGCCTTCGCGGGCTCGGACTCCATGCCGTGGCCGTACCAGGCGCGGGACTCGCTCGCGGTCCGGAGGGCGATGCCCAACTCGAATCCGTGGAATACCTTGGTGAGCGTCCGATAGTGCTGGCGGGCGAGGAGCTCCGTCGGTGCCATGATGGCTACCTGCACGCCGCTCTCTGCCGCGTGGATGGCGGCGAGCCCCACGACGATGGTCTTCCCGGATCCCACGTCCCCTTGGAGAAGCCGATTCATGGGGTGCGGGCATTCGAGGTCCTGCAGTATCTCCCAGAGCGACCGCTTCTGTGAGGCGGTGAGTGTGAAGGGGAGGGTAGCGAGCCGAGTTTTCATTCGCTCCGGCTCCGGTGGAATGGCGACGGCGCGTTCGCCGCCTCGCGCCGCGCGGGCGCGCAGGTTCACAAGCTGGAGGAGGAAGAGATCCTCGAAGGCGAAGCGTCGTTTTGCGGCGAGCGCCTCGTCGAGCGTGTCGGGGAAGTGGACGGTGCGGAGGGCTGTGTGGATGTCCGGGAGTAGGTGTTTTCGGAGCGTTTCGGGCGGCAGGATGTCGGGAACGGCGGGCAGGTTTCGCAGGATGGGCTCCATGAGATAGCGGATGCCCTTCGAGGTAAGCCCCTTTGTTTCTCGGTAAATCGGGACGATTCTCGCGGTGTGTTTCGTTGTTTGTTGTAGGTTGTCGGTTGTTAGTAATTCATATGTCGGATTCGAGAGGTAGATGTCGCCGGTCTTTTTTGAGACCGTCACCTTGCCGGAGAAGTTTGCTAGGCGGCCTAGTTGGAGCACATTCTGAATGTAAGGCTGATTGAACCAGGTCGCGCGGATCTCGCCGGTGTCGTCCGCGAGCGTCGCTTCCACCATGTGGAAGGTGCGGTGCCAGGTGCGCCGTCCCATTATTTTCGTGACCCGCGCCGTCACCGTCGCCTCCTGGTTCGGGATGAGGTCCGCGATGGGGTACACCTTCGAGAAGTCCTCATACCGGACGGGGAAGTGCCACAGGAGGTCGCGGACGGTCTCGAGACCGAGGCGTTTCAGCTTCGGGATGAATCGCGGCGGTACCCCGTGGACCTCGGTGAGCTTCGTCGCGAGGGAGGGCATTGCGCCATATTATACAGTATTTATGGTGCTTTTTCTACTATTGACTTTTTTCTACAGTATGCTACAATACCACTAGATCATTGCAGAGATGACCGAACCACCCCCGGCCTCTGGAAGCTTGCGGTAAGAGAGCTTCTGAATCGGCCTAGCGGACGCACCGGCATGCCAATGCGCGTCCATGCGAATCGGGTGGGGGAGACGAGCCTATGATACTCGTCATTTTGGGAGATTCTGGCGCTTACGCAGTCGTTCGGGTGTTGGGCCTGAATAGATGAAATCCAGATCGGTTGACTTCGCCGCCCCATGTAGAAGTCTGGCTCCGATTCGGGGCCATTAGGGAGGATTGCTGTTTCATCCGGATGAAACAGCTAGCGATCCCAACCATCGCGAAAGTCTGTCCCTCTAACAGAGTGTGCCCCCGACCAACACGCGTCGGGGGAAACTTTTTATAGTCTCGGCGCGGATTGACCACCAAAAATCGGTGGTCTTTTTCATTGTTTAAACGCTTTACTCCGGCGCGAGCTCCACCGGACCGTAGGTCGCGGTCTTCGTCTCGCCGTTGTACGTCTCGAGCTTGTAGTAGTGGGTCGTTCCCACAGTGCTGTCCACAAGATACAGCTGATAGTAAGTGGTGACCGGGTTCCCCTGCGTAAGGAGGGCGAGCCACGGGCCGTTTGTGGTTGCCGACCGGGAGACGGTCATCTTGGTCGTTTCCGGCGGTAAACTATACCACCCGAGCTCAATTTTCTGGTTCACGTGCTGGACCCAGAAGTTCGACTGCGGTTCGGTGATGGTTGCTTGACCGGTTACTGCACCGGAGGGGGAATAGTAGTATACGATGACGCCCGGTGGGGTGCTCGTTGATGTGCCCGTGCTGGTTGCTGTTGAGGTAGTGGTTGGCACCGTCGAGGTGGGTGTAGAGGTTGGTATGGGTGCGGGTGGTGGTGTCACAATTGGTGGTGGTATCACGACGGGTGTCGATGTTGGTGTGGATGTTGTGGTCGAAGTTGCCGTGGGCTGTGTGGATGTCGACGTTGATGTGGCGGTCGATCCGCCAGCCGGCGGAGCCGAGGCGAATATGAGCGTTCCGGTGGGGGAGGTGGCCTCGATGTAAAAGGTGATGCCGCCGATGCCGCCGCCTCCGCCAGCTAGCGGACCGATATCATCCGGCGAGAGGTTTGTCTGAAGCACCGTTTCGCCGCTCGCGCCGGTCACCGTGAGCGTCTGCCACACCTCGAGCGTCTCCGACCCCGCCTCGGCACGGTAGATGGTGACAGTCGTTGCGGTTTCACGGGGGAAGTCTTGCCACCGGACCACAAGGTCCCGGTTCTCCTTGATGCAGAGGTAGGCGGATGGACCGATTCCTTCGCTCACGCGGACGTACGTCGCGCAATCCTGGACGCCCCGCTCGATTGCGGACACGTTTACGAACTGGTTTGGGGCGACCTGGACTGGGGGCGCGGCGGGGGTGAAGAGCTTGAACGCGACCGCGGCGAGGACGACGACGAGCCCGCCCCCAAGCCCGTAGTAAATCGCTTTGCGGCTAATGTTCAGTTTCACGATAGGTTTATTATAGACCAACGCCTCGTCCGAGGCGCGTCTGGTTTTTATTGACATCGACTAGCATGTCGGTGTATACAGACTTCAGCTACAATCAAAAACAAACATAAGGAGGAATTATGACGCAGTTTAGGAGTGTGAAAGGAGAGCGCGTCTCGGATTGGCGTGTCCCAGACATAGTGAAAAATGCAAGCGAGGAAATGCGGAAGCTGTATAAGCTTTGTAACATCAACTCCTTCTTCTCTCGGAGCAGTCCCCTATGCTTCTCGCTTGAGTATACGGAGCACGGAAGTTACATAGTGTGCTGTGCAGGGGGATCGCTGAGCGTTGGAGTGGGAGATATAGGCGGCCCGAGCCCCGAAATTGCATTTGCTCGCTTTTACGGATACCTCGGCGCGCATCCCGATGGAATTCGCGTGAGCAGGATCGGGAAGGACTCATTCAGTTTCCTCCTGCAGCAGAAGGGGAATCGCCTGGTGATGTCGCACGTCGAGCTCTCGAGTGCGGACCCGGGCGATTGACGGACGGAATTAACAAGAAGACGCGACAAACCGCGTCTTTTTTGTGCCCTCACCAGGAGTCTCACTGCTCATCCCGCCACAGCGGGACTGCGCTTGCGGTTTCGACCTACGATGTATCCTTGCCTTCGACTCAAGAGTGCGCCGTCGCGCCCTCTTGGTCTAGGCACCGGCTCGCGTCCCGACCTGCTGGTCGGGACATGCTCCGCCGCACAAAATGGGACGCGAGACGCGCAGGCGTCTCGCTCATCCCGCCAGCGGCGGGATTCCATTTTGTGCCCCACGTGGTGCAGAGTTGGAACCCGTTGTGCCAAGAGCTAGGGAAATGGCTGGAATTTGGGCGGTTGGTAGGAAAGGGCGGTGTGGCCGAGGTGACGGCTGGGGTATAGTGCCGAGTATGAATAGAATCAGGACTGACGGTGCACTTCAGGGTTGAATCTACCCTACAGGTGTTTGACAAAACGATAGTAAATATGCTATAATACAGACACGAAACTTAGCAATTGAATCATGTGAATGGCGTCGCCGACGGCCAGAAACAGTCGGCATTTCACGCTCAGGAGGCAGTCCTTCGGGACAATCTCGCGAGCAAGAAAATGAGAGTAAAAAATGAAGCATGTCATGTTGTCCAGCGCATGGGAATACGGGATTGAGCCGTTCCCTGCATACCGCTGCAACCTTGTGTACGGTCGCAACAAGCGCGACCGAGAATTTCTGCCCGTGCAGGGCGTCACACCTGTGACGTACTACACGGTGACGGGAAATATGAACGCGCTCCTATATACAGGAACGGAGCAGCGTGCGGCGGAAGCCGCGAAAGCCGCGTATGACGCGGAGCAGGAATCAGCAAAGTCGTGGAACCGGGCGAACCTCAAAGTTAGCCTGCCCGCGCTCCCCGAGGGGAAGTTCCTCGTCATTAAAACGAAGGAGAAAGGGACGATCCTCGTGGTTCCCGGCGAAGACAAGACGAACAAGTGTTTGTTGTTCGCCGGATGCGCGGGCGGTTTTCGGGGCGGTGTCGGCATTGTTGAAAGTGGCACCACCGGCACGATCTTGAAGCAGTGCTCTGCGGGCAACAACTGCGAGAGCAGCATCGAAGTTATCGCAGTGTTGGAAGTCGGTCAGTCGGTCGCATTCCACACGTCCGGACGCCGCACCAACGAGGTGTACGTCCACACATGGAACGGCACCGTGGTCGAGACGAAACACTACTCGACCGAGGAGTGGAACACGCGAAATGCAGTCGCGGCTCCATCACTTGATGATGCGGAGGTGTTATGAAACACATAATGCTTTCGCAAGGATGGTCCTTCGGGACCGACCCATTTCCCGCATTCCGATCCTCGATGAGCTATGGTCACAATCAAAACGACCGCGAGTTCATCGGCGTGAACGGAGCGGTTCCCAGCGCCGACGGCGTGCTTCCGGAAAATATTTTCAAGGTCGTGAAGACCAAAGAAGACGCGATTCTCATCGTCGCCGGAGAGGACACCACCCCTCGTTGTCTGCTGTTCGTAGGTTCTACCGGCGGATTCCGCGGCGACGTCTCGATTTTCGATGAGGCGACGACGGGCAAGGTTTTAAAGGTTTGCTCGGCGGGGAATGCGTGTGACTCTGGCATCGAGGTCGCCGCGATTCTCGACATCAGTCAGTCCGTCGCGTTTCATAAGACTGGCCGCAACGAGAACCAGGTTGATGTGTACACCTGGAACGGCGTCGCGATCGAGTCCAAGACGTGGTCCAAGCGGGCGTGGGATCGTCGAAATGACCCACCGCGCTCCGAGGAGAACGTCACCTGGATTCCCGGCAACTTCCAAATTCTCCAGGTCTCCGGGGATCGTGTATCAGAGGGCGTAACGCTCGAGTGTGGCCGTCTTCACCGCGAGGTGTGGGGTAGCAACGGGCGGCTCGCATATGGGCTCGGCGTTCCTGTAGAAGGGAACGTCGAACTTACCACCGTTCGGTTTGGGCGAGACATGCACGAAGAGCTCGTGATCGCGCCGATAAAGGAAGGCGAGAGTGCGAGCCCGGACCGCTGTGTGGTTCTGGTACACGAGTACTCGCCCGGAAGCGGCGCAAAACGTTACCCCAGCTTCTACATCGACTGGCAAAATGCTGGTCCGGTGGAGAAGATTGAGTCAGTTTCGCGCGGCAAGGGGAGCGGGAGCGACACCTACACGCTCATCTTCGCCCCGATCGGCTGGGCGGAGAACATTGCCGGGCAGTTCGTGGACCAGCGGGATTACCACATGCCCGCAATCGCGTACAAGCCCGGCGCGAAGAAGTTCGGGGGGAAAGAAGACCTTCCAGAATCCCTCATTCTTGCCTTCTCGGGAAACCGGGGGCGCATTGAAGAATTCATGCGGAAGGTCGCGGCGCTCTCGAAGGACCAGCTCGACGAGCACACGATCTGCGTGTGCGGCCGGGGGCGGGTACAGTCGCATCTTCTGGAAGTCTCGGGCGATCCCGATTTCTTCTGCGGCGCCGATCCGAACGCGGTGAAGGGGTATGTCGCGGACGTGCATTTCCGCGACGCGGAGGTTGTCACTTCCGAAACCCTGGCTGATGGCGGCAGTGACGCCATGACCGAAGCGATGAGGAAGGCGGGGCTTGTCTAGCCCGCCCGTGTGAGCAATCAGTGAACCCCGCAGCATCAATGCTCGCGGGGTTTGCATTTTCAACTACTATTGACAAAACAGCAATTAGTATGTTATGATTGCAACAGAATTTTCACCCCGCCATACCCCCCGAATTAGGACACCCTCACCGAACCCGCACACCGCGGTGTTTTTTGTTTTCTCGCACCCGTTTCCGGTAGGTATCTAAAACCTCCTGCGGGGTCCGGTCTTGCAACACCTCCATCGGTCGGCGGTTGAGCTTCTGCTCAAGCCGCATGAAGAATCCTCTCGTATAGCGGGAGATGTCGCTCCCCTTGGGGACGTCCCGACGGATCACCCCGTTCACGTGCTCGATCGCGCCCTTCTCCCACGAATGGTACGAGTGGCAGAAGTATATCTTGATGCGCAGTAGTCGCTCGAGCTCCTTGTGCCGCTCGAACAGCAGGTCATTGTCGGTCGTCATGGTGCGTAGCTCGGGGAACCTCTTTTTGATCCGAAGGAACGCCTGGTGGACGTGTTTGATCGTCACGCGAGGAATCCGCTCGATGAACGCCTCGCGGCTCCGGCGATCCACGACGGTGAGGAGGATCCCATGCCCGCTTCTCCCCGACAGAATGAAGTCTCCCTCCGTGTCCCCGATCCTGCATTTTCTATTGATGTACTGTGGTCGTTTGTCGATGAAGGTGCGCCCGGAGAGCGACTTCGCGCGTCCCCGGCGTCGGTACCTCCGGCGCTTCCTGTGCTTCCGGTGCGTCTCGATCCGCCGCCCGTATACCGAGGCGATGTAGCGGTAGATAGCGTTCTTCGAGATCGAGGGGAGGTGGCGCTCGCGGCGGGTGATCCGCCGGGCAATCGCCTGCGGCGACTGATCATCGAGGAGTCGAGAGTCAACCTCCCGTTTCAGGGCGGGGTCGCCCACGATCTTCTTGCCCTGGTATTTCGAATATTTCCTCCGGACGTATGCCTTGTGGTCGGCTTTCGGGGGATTGTACACCTCTCCCACGCTGTTGCGCCCAATTTCGACGGAGATGGTGTTCGGGCTCCTCTCGAGAAGCTCCGCGATGTGCCGCTCGCTGTATCCCTTCTCAAGGTACCAGCCGATCTCTTCCCGGTCTTTCTTTGTGAGTTGCCGCCAGGTCTGGTTTTTTTCTCATGCTCATATTCTCGCAGATTTTCGAGCAGCGAGTGTCCTAATTCAAAAGGGAATTCGCCCAC
>JAUSKB010000011.1 GCA_030647415.1 bacterium | reverse complement strand
CCGCTTTGAACTCATCAAATATCTCCTTCCTTGTTTCCATGGTCATAGGTGACCACGGT
The DNA here is from genome assembly GCA_030647415.1 of bacterium. Taxonomy (GTDB): domain Bacteria; phylum Patescibacteriota; class Minisyncoccia; order UBA6257; family GWB1-50-10; genus JAUSKB01. The sequence continues at coordinate 122,386 of JAUSKB010000011.1, read as the reverse complement.
AACCCATTTATGAGCTATACACTCCTCGCTCGGTAACAGTTTCAATGAGCTGGAACGTCCTCTTGTTGTTGTGGAGGGCTATGAGTTAGACTAATTCCGGATCGTCGCGGGTATCGTATAATGGCATTACCTCAGCTTTCCAAGCTGATGACAGGGGTTCGATTCCCCTTACCCGCTCACACCACAGGACAGAATTGGCGGGATCCTCGCAACCAGATGGGCTCGCTCCGCTTGCCGCATCGTTGCGGGACAAGCTGATGACAGGGGTCCGATTCCCCTTACCCGCTCCCGGGTCAATAGTATTGAGTAGTTGTTGTGTAGGCATGTGGCACCGTGATATGATAGCCGCACTTTTGCCTTTTCGTATGAAAATTCGGGCTAAACGAATCATGCTTGGAGTGGTCACGGTTGTCACGCTCAGCGCTGGCGTGTATGTATGGCGTGCCGCCCGCGAACCCGTTGTTTTACCAGGGCGCTTCAGTGCCGCCCGCACCGATGCGGCGGCCGCGAGTGAGGAGGTGGTCCGACTGGCCGATGAGGTCCGACGGCTTGTCGGCGAAATCAACGCTACCGAGCGGGTCGGAGAACATGCAACAGCACTTTTGCGCATTGTCGAAGCACGCGAGAGGAACGAGGCGGCACGGCAGGCCGCGGTCACGCTGACGAACCGGCTCGCCTCGCTCGCAGAATCGCTCGGGGACATCGTATCATCTCAGAGCCAGCGGCTGGCATTCGAGGCGGTTGCCGCTCAGCTTGCCGTTGCCGACGAGTACCTGACATACACCGCGAATCTGGGCATATTTTTCGACATAGTTTCGTCTGCGACAGCCGATGAAACAGGGAAGGACCGAAGTGACTCGCTGAAAGCCGCCGTGGATGAGGTGAACCGGAGCGCGACCCGTATCAACGAGCTGAACGGTGCCGCTGGCCAAGCACTTGTCGCGCTCGACAAGTCCCTCTAGATCCCAGAGGCGAAACCTCTGTAGAATCTGTTGTGGTATAATATGAGCGATGGCACGCCGGATCTCATTTGTTGTCGGTGAGTACTACCATCTATACAACCGAGGCGTTGAGAAGCGGAAGATTTTTCTTTCTTCGCGAGATTACGATCGTTTTGTGGCGCTCCTATACCTTTGCAATGGCAGTCAGCCGGTGCTTATTCGCGACCTAAAGATGCCCCTATCCGAGGTTTTTGCCATCGATCGTGGAGCTCCACTGGTCGACATCGGTGCGTGGTGTCTCATGCCCAACCATTTTCATCTGCTCGTTCGACAACGCGTTGGGAACGGCATAAGTATTTTTATGCAGAAGCTTGCCACCGCGTACACCATGTATTTCAACACGAAGAACAAGCGGAGCGGTGTCTTATTTCAGGGCGTGTTCAAGGCGGTGCATACGGACAAAAACCGACATTTGAAATACCTATTTGCGTATATTCACCTGAACCCCCTGAAGCTCATCGATCCGGAATGGAGGGATTCAGGGGTTGCTAATCGCCCCGCCGCACTCGACTTCATCGAACAGTACCAGTACTCGAGCTATCCGGAATATGCCGGGAAGCGCCGACGGGCGGCGGCGGTATTGGAACGGGATTCATTCCCGAAATATTTCCCGAATGAGGTCGATTTTGTTTCAGACATTTTTTCATGGCTAAGTTTTGGGTAGCGTGGTACAGAGGCGAAGCCTCTGTAGAATCTGTTGTGGTATAATATGAGCGATGGCACATGAGTGATGTGTACCGTTTTTAGTGACTGCCGCCGGGCGAGTATGTGGTAGAATAAAATAAACACCTTAATTCATGGGGTTCTTTCGTCGCACGAAGCAAAAAAAACGGACGCTGGATGTCCGACCGACAAAGCCCCACCACGTGTGGTGGCGCTTCCATCGGCTGGCGGACCGGAGTTCCGTCAGCGGTCCTGCGATTCTGAACCTGCGGAAGGCGATTGAGCGGCGATACCGCCGCGAGGCGGTGGCGCTTGCGCTTGTGCTTGCCGTCGCCCTGTTCTTCCAGGTGCCCGGCATCATGGTCCATGCGGAAGTCGTGGATTTCTACCCCGGCGTCTGTCTTGGCACCTGGGTCGACGCCAGCCATGCGCAAAGCGTCCCCGAATCGTGGGGGAGTTCCAGTGCGGCAATTACCGAGGAAACGTCGGCATACATCGCCCCGGAGAGTGTCTCGATCTTTTGTGGAGAATTCATTCCACCGTCTTTCGAGGCATCGAGCGTCGAGTCAATCGACTCGGTAGGACTCACTATCGTGTGGCGCATGGGGGTGCTTTCGGTAACAGACGACCTACAACCGACACCTCACAACGGGAACGCGGATAATTCACAGGCGGCGAACACGGCGACATCGACAGGGCAGTCGCCAGCAATAAACGAACAAACGACAAACGAGCAACTGACGACCCCGACATCCAGCGAAGCTGGAGTCGGAGCCCCGACTGAAAACGTCGGGGCCGACGGGCAATTGACGCCAGCATTGCCGCCCCCTTCGGTTTCGGAAATTCCACCCGTCTCACCGACATCATCCCCCACGGAGCAGTCACCAGCAACAAACGAACAACCAACACCTCCAGTTTCGGAGCCGCTCCCGGTGGAATCGGCACCTTCCGAACCACCAGCACCGACATCGACCGCACCGCAATCAAGCAGGCCCGCGCTGTTTGCGCGCCTTGTACGAGCGGTCCACGCGCAGGAAGCTCCACCCGAAAATCCTCCGGTGTCGGCACCCGCAGAAACTCCCGCTCCCGAAACGCCACCACGAGTCGCTCCGTCGGCTGATGAGCCGCCAGTGACTGCGCCGCCAGCACCCGAAGCTCCTCCGGCGGAACCTGCCCCGGCGACTTCGACCGAACGCATTCCCACGGAACCAACCCCTTTGATTGACCCGAACGCCCCAGCCGGTTCGACGGATAACCCCCTCATCGTCCCGTTTGATGCGACATCCAGCGAGCAGCAACCACCAGTCGAACCCAGAGGCGAAACCTCAGGAACAACAGAGGGTTCGCCTCTGGAAGCCACTTCGACAAGCGAACGTGTCGAGGTTCAAGTGGTGCCGGACGAGAACTTCCTTGCAGTAACCTACAGCATGGATGGGCGGACGTGGTTCGAGCTTGGAAGGGTCAATCTCACGAACTGGGAGCATTTCACCGTCGAGCTACCCATCACGACACTTGATGCGCTTTCGCACCTCCAGGTTCGCATCGAACGGATTTCCACCACCATGGAACCGTACCCCGAGGTGCACCTAGACGGCATGTTTCTCGAGATGCGGTACACACGCTCGCTCTCAATTGCCGATCTCATGAACGAGGATAAAGATGCGGAGAAGAAACCACGTGAGGTCGAACAGCCCACCATTGTAACCACTATTCCCTCCAATGTGCCTCTCCTCGATTCGGAATTTACATCCATCGGTTCCCAGGCGTGCTCCATCGAGCCGTTCTCCGTTGGCGTCCCGCGCGGTGGTATGACGAACCAGATGGTCTATCGGGTCCCGAACGACCCCGGCGCTCCATTCCAGCTTCTTACCGGCAAGCTCCCCGGCGGCATCCACGCAACTTTCACCCCACCCTTTGGGGTCGGTGATGTGTCCACGACCATGAACTTCGTCGCGGACGCATCGGCGGTGCCCGGGTCATATAGCATCATCGTCGCGTACCGCGAGCAGTCTTCCGACGGGGCGGTCACGACTGCGACGTGCCAGGCGAACCTCGTGGTCGAGTGAGCACCCGCCGCCGTTCACGCGTATGCCGCTCTCGAGCGGGAGTTCGGCAGTGCGCGAGGTGGTGGTACAATGAAAAGCATATGGAGTTCATTCACCGTGAGTTCCGCGCGTACTGGCACACGCTCTCCCGGCTTGCCCGCTCGCCGCGCATCACTACCGCGCTCGGATTCGTCGTGCTCATTGCGATCGTGTGGTTCGTACTTCCCGCATCGCGCCGGGGAGGCGGTTCCGCGCTCCCTCCCCGTGACGAACCGGCATTCGAAGAATTTTCTGGAGGAGGGATGCAGCGGTGCCGTGTTGAGCCATTCGAGGTGGTGGTGGTACGAGGGGCATCGGTCAGGCAACGCGTCATCCGTATTCCGAGCCGTTCCGACGCGCCCTACCGTCTCCTGGTAGGCGACCTGCCCCGCGGCGTCACCGCATCACTCCATCCCGATGCGGGAAGGGGGGGTGACACGTCCGAGCTCGATATCCGCGCGCTATCAGATGCTCCGTCCGGGTCGTACAGCGCGATGCTTCTGTATCGGGAGACGCAAGAAGATGGCACGGCGACGTCCGCCGTGTGCCAGCTCAACCTCATCATTCCATAACACCACTACGATGCGACCGCGTCTGCTGAACATGATGCTCATTCGACCGTGGATACTCGGCGTGGTCATCTTTTCATTCCTTTTTTCCGGGTTCGCCTCGAAGGTGTTTTTTCCGGAACTGCTCAAACCATTTGATGTACAACAGGCATCCGCGGCTTGGTACGATTCCTCCTGGTCCTACCGTGCAACTGTCACCATAGACAAGACGAAGGTGTCCGGCACCGCCGCGCTCGCCGATTTCCCCGTCCTTGTCGCCGCCACGACAACCGCTTGGAAACACACCTCCTTCTCTGGGCATGTAGGCATCGCCTCCGGTACGGACATCCTCTTCACCTCGTCGGACGGCACGACCAAGCTCTCGCACGAGATCGAGAAGTACTCTTCGAGCACCGGCGAGCTCGTCGCCTGGGTGAAGGTACCCTCGCTCGCCACCTCCACCGACACCGTGCTTTACCTCTACTACGGGAACGCCTCGGCCGCCGACCAGTCGAGTAGTACCGGGGTGTGGGACACGAACTACAAAGGGGTGTGGCACCTGAAAGATAACCCCGCAGGTACTGCACCACAGCTCCGCGATTCAACTTCGAACGCGCATCACCTTACCACCGTTGGTTCTATGGTTTCGGGCGACCAGCTTTCTGCGAAGATGAACGGCGGTGTGAATTTCGATGGATCAAATGATCGAGGAGATTCTAGTGCCTCGACACTTGATATGAATACTTCGGTCACCGTGACCGCGTGGTTAAAAGCCGACACACTCGCGGGTGGTGTACACAAGAAGGTATTCATCCATGGGGATCGATTTGACACTCCATACATTGAGTATTCGACTACGGTGAGTAATAATAATAAAGTCCTCCTATCTCTCAGTATTGCGGGAACTCTGAACAACCATGAAGGGAATACAACACTATCGACAGCTACATGGTATTACTTCGGTGCTACATGGGACGGATCGAATGTTCGTCTATATCTGAATGGCGCACAGGATAACACCACTACGGCTCGAACAGGTTCGCTTAATGATTTAAATTCCACCTCGTCTATCGGCGGATCCCACCAGTGGGGCGAGTATTTCGATGGCGTGTTCGACGAAGTACGCGTTTCTAGTGTCGCCCGCACCTCTGGATGGATTGCCACCGAGTACAACAACCAGTCCTCGCCCTCGACGTTCACGACATTCGGTGGGGAAGAGGCGGGTACTACTGCCTACACCCAATCCGCATTTCGATGGTTTGAGAATGTGAATGCGACCTCCGTGGGTGCGGCACTCGCGGCGCTGAACACCTCGACAACCCTCACTGCCGCGAGCTCCTCCTTCCGCCTCCGGATGCTTCTTCACGTTGCGAACGCGACCTCCACCGCCGGAACGGACACCTTCAAGCTCCAGATGGCGACCTCGACACCGGGGGGGTGCGACACGAGCTTCTCGGGGGAGACGTACGCCGATGTTGCGACCTCCTCCGGCGCCATCCGGTTCAATAACAACGCCGCACCTGCCGATGGCACTCTTCTCGCCGCCTCTTCCAGTGATCCCACGCACGGTGGCGATACCGTAGTGAACCAGACGTACGAGGAGGCGAATAATTTTGTTGTAACCTCGACGATTTCTGCCGGGCAGGACGGTAAGTGGGACTTCTCGCTCGTTGATGCGTCTGCATCCGCGGGCGCGACATACTGTTTCCGTGCCGTCTACTCATCCTCTACCGTCCTCGGCACGTACAGCATGGTTCCCGAGGTGACCATGTTTACGCCTCCAGTCTTTACCCAATCAGCATACGACTGGTTCGAGAATGTGAATGCCACTTCAGTTGGTGCCAGGATCTCGGGTTCCGCTGTTTCTTGGTACTCCTCCTCCTGGTCCTACCGTGCAACTGTCACTATAGACAAGACGAAGGTGTCCGGCACCGCCGCGCTCGCCGATTTCCCCGTCCTTGTCGCCGCCACGACAACCGCTTGGAAGGACACGGTGAACGGGGGCCATGTGGGCATCGCCTCCGGTACGGACATCCTCTTCACCTCGTCGGACGGCACGACCAAGCTCTCGCACGAGATCGAGAAGTACTCTTCGAGCACCGGCGAGCTCGTCGCCTGGGTGAAGGTACCCTCGCTCGCCACCTCCACTGATACGGTGCTCTACCTCTACTACGGGAATACCACGACGACGGCGCAGGCGTCGAGTACGGGGGTGTGGGACACGAACTACAAAGGGGTGTGGCACCTTCCCAACGGCACAACACTAACTGCAAGCGATTCTACGAGTAATGCGAATAATGGAACACTACAAAGTGCTCCAACAGCAACTTCGGGGCAAATAGACGGAAGTGGAAGTTTCACCAGTGCCAGTAGCCAATATATTTCGACGGCGAACTCTCTTGCTAGTTCCCAAGATTTTACGATTTCGACGTGGTTTAAAACCTCAACAGCTGGCGGCACCAGAATTATCGGTTTTGAAAGTGGCCAGACTGGAACAACATCCAGTAATTATGACCGGCATATTTATATGGGCACTGATGGGAAAATTCGTTTTGGGTGGTGGTCTGGTGCTGCTAATATAGTTTCTTCGACTGCGACGCTTACTGACGGACTATGGCATCACGCTGTTGGTACTCATACAGCCGGCAATGTAGGCACACTCTATATTGACGGTGTTTCTCAAGGTACTGGTGGCAATACAGCACAGGACTATAACGGTTATTGGCGCATCGGGAGTTATAAATTAAACAGTTGGGCCGCTGGTGCCGACGGATATTTCACCGGGCAAGTAGATGAAGCCCGCGTTTCCAATATCGCCCGCAATGGCGGCTGGATAAAAACCGAGTACAACAACCAGTCCTCCCCTTCGACGTTCACGACATTCGGTTCGGAAGAACTTGCCGCGGTTGCCCCCGCTCAAGGCACTCCTTTTCGCCTTCGGATGCTCCTCCATGTTGCCTCGAACGCGCTTTCCACATCGGGGCAGGACTTCAAGCTCCAGTTTGTTGGTAAAGGCACGGGCACGTGCGCTTCACCAACTGGCGGTACCCCCTCCTCGTACACTGACCTCGCCACCGCCTCAGGCGTCATCCGGTACTACGACAACGCCGCACCGGCTGATGGCGCGCTCCTTGCCGCCTCCTCCTCCGACCCCACCCACGGCGGCGACACGGTGGTGAACCAGACGTACGAGGAGGCAAACAACTTCACGAACTCGCAGGCGGCGATCAGCGCAGGCCAGGACGGTAAGTGGGACTTTGCACTCGTCGATAACTCCGCGCCCACCTCCACCGCCTTCTGTTTCCGCGCGGTGAAGTCCGATGGCACCGCGCTCGACACGTACAGTGTGTACCCGATGATTACGACCTCATCTTCCATTCCTATTTTTACCCCCACGGTGTCGAACGTTGTCTTAAACGGCGGAAGCGCCATCACCTTGACCGAGAACACCTCGACTACTATTTCCGTCACCGCCACGGTGACCGATGTGAATGGGTACGCTGACATTTCCTATGCCACCTCGGTCATATACCGAACGGGCGTGACCGCCGCCTGCACTGCCGACCAGAACAACTGTTACCGCATCGCCTCGTCCTCGTGCCCACTCTCCTCCTGCTCGGGGAACTCGTGTACTGCAACCTGCACCACGAAGCTTCAATACTTCACGGAGTCAACGGACGATTACGGCGCGTACACGCAAGAGGACTGGCGAGCGTCGGTCTCCGGCGTGGATGTGGGCGGTCTTGCGGGGACCGCAACTACCTCGTCCGGCATCGAGTTGAACTCGCTCCTCGCGCTCGATGTCACGAGCTCGATCGACTATGGAACATTGGATGCGAACGCTGATACCGGGTCATCCAATCGGAAAACAACGGTGGTGAACACGGGAAACATTCCCATTGACCCCGACGTGTCCGGCACAAACCTGACGAGCGGCGCATACTCCATCACGGCGGGTCAGCAGAAATTTTCCTCCTCCACGTTCACCTACAGCTCGTGCACGACCTGTACGGCACTCGCGACGACTGCGACCTCGACCGACATCGCCCTCCCGCGTGCCTCCTCGACATCCGCTTGGTCCTACCGCATGGCGATTACGATTGACAAGACGAAGGTGTCCGGCACGGTGGCGCTCGCGGACTTCCCCGTCCTTATCGCCGCCACGACAACCGCCTGGAAACACACCTCGTTCTCGGGCAACGTGGGCGTCGCCTCCGGCACCGACATCTACTTCACGCAATCGGACGGTTTCACCAAGCTCGACCACGAGATCGAGAAGTACAGCTCGAGTACCGGCGAGCTTGTCGCCTGGGTGCGGGTACCCTCCCTCGCCACCTCCACAGACACTGTCCTTTATATGTACTACGGGAACGCCTCGTCGACCGACCAGCAGAACAAGACTGGGGTGTGGGATGATAATTATGTTCTAGTACACCACCATGAAGAACAGAATGCCGCGACTACTACCGACTCGACCAGTAAAGGTAATAACGGAACAAGTACCGGAACTGGAATTCCAACTGCGACAACGACTGGGAAGATCAATGGCACCATAGATTTTGACGGAACTACTGACCTTATTGACGTTCAGGATAGTAATAGTCTTGATCTTACAACCAATGTCACGTTATCAGCATGGGTGAATCCGACAACACTCGCAAATACTGTCATGCGCGTTGCGGGGAAAATACACACCTCATGCTCGAGTCCTTACGATGCATACTCTCTTGGTAAAACCGATGCTACAAATAATTGGACATTTGATGTAGGTATTGATGGCACCCGTTACCGCATAGCTTCTCCAGCGACTATTACAACGAATGCATGGACCTATCTCACCGGGGTGTACGATGGAGTTAATATGCGTATTTACGAAAACGGAGTTTTAAGTAATTCTGTAGGACAAGCCGGAAATATTGGTATTAATACTGCACCATTCAGAATAGGACGCGATAGTTGTGGTGGAAGTGCAGCTTATTTTCCTGGGAGGATAGATGAAATTCGCCTCTCTTCAACAACACGTTCAGCTGCATGGATCTTGACCGAGTACAACAACCAGAACTCACCCTCAACATTCACGACGTTCGGGAGCGAGCAGTCAAACACGCAGAACAATACAGCGACCGCAGACCTCCGGTGGGGGCTCGCAGTGCCGAACGGCACGGTGCCCGGCGCCTATACCGGCACAAACACCTTTACGGCGGTTTCGCAAATAAATGTCGGAAAGACATGGACGCAGGCGACCTCCTCGGCGAACTGGGCGGTGCGATACGGCCATGCCGCGCTTACCTACAAGAACAAACTTTGGGTGCTCGGCGGAATCAGTGGGTTTGATTTTTTGAACGACGTTTGGTACTCAACGGACGGGATCACCTGGACGCAGGCGACCTCCTCGGCGAACTGGGGAAACCGATCCTATTTCCAGGCTCTTGTGTACGACGAGCGAATGTGGGTGATGGGGGGAACTGGCGGTACGGTCAAGAACGACGTTTGGTACTCAACGGACGGGATCACCTGGACGCAGGCGACCTCCTCGGCGAACTGGGCGGCGCGCCAGTTTTTTGGCGCGACGACTTTCAATGGCAAGATGTGGGTGATGGGGGGAACTGGCGGTACGGTCAAGAACGACGTTTGGTACTCAACGGACGGGATCACCTGGACGCAGGCGACCTCCTCGGCGAACTGGGCGGCACGAAACGCATTCTCTTCAGCCGTGTACAACAGCAAGATGTGGGTGTTTGGGGGAGCAACCTCAACCGAGGCGAACTGGGTGAACGACGTTTGGTACTCAACGGACGGGATCACCTGGACGCAGGCGACCTCCTCGGCGAACTGGGCGGCGCGGGAACGCTACGTCTCGTACACGTTCAACAACAAGGTGTGGGTAACAGGAGGTTATACTGGCAGTGCGAAAAACGACGTTTGGTACTCAACGGACGGGATCACCTGGACGCAGGCGACCTCCTCGGCGAACTGGGCGGCGCGGTACATGTCTGCGGGCGCCGTCTATCGCGACCAACTTTGGATTCTGGGAGGGCTGGCTGACACTACCAAGAACGATGTCTGGTACTCGAGCCCATAAGCCGGGGGCGGAGCGTAATATTTATCCACACCCCCGGTTGCGCAGAATCATACCGATGTTGTATAGTGATTCCATATGAAAAGAGTCCTTATACCATACCTCGTTGCGGTATTCATGGTCGGTGCCCTGCTTGGTGTCGCCCACCTCGCCTTCGCCGACACCGCATCCACGGCGGTCACGGTCTCGAACTCGGCGCCGTCGGTCTCCGCCGTCACCACGAACGCTGGCTCCGCCATAACACTTACCGAGAACACCTCGACTTCGGTCACCCTTACCGGCACCATCACGGACGCGAACGGCTGTTCGGACGTGATCACGAGCGGGTCGGTGACCATCGCCCTCTACCGATCGGGGGTGACGAGCACATCCGCCTGCACTGCGGATTCGAACGTCTGCTACCGGACCACCACCTACTCCGTCCAGGCCTCGGACACCTGTGCGGGCGGCACGGACACGACCGCGAACGTCTCGACCACACTTTCGCTCTGGTACTACGCCGAGGCGACGGACGCGAGCTCGACCTACCCGACGAACACCTGGATTACCACAATCACCGCGGCGGATGCCGCAGCGGCTTCTGGAAATGCGGCCGCGACCGGCGTGGAACTGAACTCCCTCTACGCCCTGAATGTGACCGGCTCCATCAGCTACGGGTCCTTGACTGCGAACACGACCACCGGCGCTTCGAACCAGACCGCGACCATCACGAACACCGGGAACTACAAGACCGACACCGAGTTCACGGGGACGGATATGACCTCGGGCGGCAACACAATCGCCGCAACGAATGAGAAGTATGGCCTAAGTGACGTAACCTACGCCTCGCTCTCCTTCTCACTTTCAACCTCCGCGACGAACCGCGACACGAACATCATAAAGACGACCACCTCCACGACACCGTCGACCCAGGCGACCTACTGGGGCATCTCGGTGCCGAACGGTCAGGTGGCGGCCGCCTACACCGGCACGAACACCTTCACCTCGGTGTACTCGGCGAACTAACGGCGTAATTACCACCGCGCGCGGCGGAGGTTTGTCAGCATGAAACATTTCACTCGCGGAACACTTCTCGCCACTCTTTTTATTGCCACGATACTTGCGTCCGCGCCGGCAATCGTTTCCGCATTCGGCGTCTCACCGCCCTATGTGCACGCGCCGGTCCTCCGGAAGGGGTCGCAGTTTACCTCGACCATATTCCTTGTGCAGGGTGACCCGAAGGTTGACCTCCGGGTGAAGGCGGTGTTCGAAGTGCCCGAGAAAATCAAGGGATGGCTCTCCGTCGATAAGGGGTCTGAATTTACCATTCCGGCAGGGCTCCAGCAGTTTCCCATCAAGGTGTTTATTAACGTCCCGAAGGATGCGGAAAACGGCATTTTCACCGGGTACCTTCGGGTGAACACCCTCCCCAACCGCACGGCGGGGGAGCAAATTGCCATTTCGGTTGGCGCGCGCATCGATATTTCGCTTACCGTCGGTGAAAACGTCATTTCCGATTTCTCCATCCGGCGGCTGGATATTCTGGATATTCAGCAGAACGAGAACCCGCAGGTTATCGTGACACTCGACAACACAGGGAATGTGCCAGCAGCCCCCGAGCGCGCGAGCTTTGAACTATTCGATAAATATGGACAGATTCGCCTCGGGTACGCCGCTATCGAAAAATTCCCCGAGACCGCCGCCTTCCAGTCGAGTGATTTTACGATGGAATTTCCTGTTGATATCCGGCTGTCGATCGGCGAGTACTGGGGCGACGTGAAGCTCTACCGAGGGAAGGAGGTGGTTAAGGAGCTCCGTACCGTGTTCAATGTCACCGAGCGGAAGGTGGACTATGTGGTCTACGGTGGTGTGCTTGTTGCCCTGATCGCCATTGGCGCCCTCTTCTTTGTGGTTTCCCGTGTTCGTCGTCGCACGCTCACGGCGCACGGGGCGTAGCGGGCATTCATAGTGCCGCGCCATCACCGCCGGGACGGTGCTGGTGGGTTGCTGTTGAACCCTTTTTCTATCCTATGACCGCACTACGACAGTGGGGAATCATCGGACTCGCGGCGTTGCTCTGCGCCGCCCCTTTCGTTGCAGTGAGGGCGGACGAGACGACGACGACGATTACGGTGCGTCTCGCCCAGTGCGCCGATGGCGTAGATAACAACGGCGACGGCCTCATCGACTACCCGGCGGACCCGGATTGCACATCGGCGCTCGACGACGACGAGTCGGGCACGGCGCCGGTCGTGTCGGCATGCGCGGACAGCGCGGACAACGACGGCGACCTACTCATCGACTACCCGGCGGACCCCGGGTGCGAGAGCGCGACCGATACCGACGAGCGGAACACCGTGACCCTCGTGGTGCCGGGCGGCGGCCCGCCGGTGACCATTTATATCCCGTCCCTTCTACAGGAGCCGCGTGTCGCATCGCTCATCCGCTCGTGTGACCTGAATGCTGATGTACGGTGCGACCTCGGCGACCTCTCCGCGCTCCTCGTCCGCATCCCCCAGGGAGGTCCTGTGGACGCCCGCTTCGACTTGAGTGGAGATGGGATACTCGGGCTCGCGGATATCGGCCTCCTACTCCACTACAGCGTCTTCACCCCTCCCCCCGTGCCGCCCCCGCCGGGTCTCGGGGAACTCTACCTCGTCGCGGCGAGGTCGCACGTGGCGCCAGGGGACCTCGTCTCCATCGGCGTGAACCTCTCCGCCGCGGTTCCGGTGAACGCGGTGGATGTCGAGCTTGGATACAACCCCGCGTCACTTGCCTTCGTCGGGGCTCGCACAGGGCAATCCCTCATCGATGTCTGGCCGCGAGCGCTCGAGGTGCTTCGCGAAGGGGTGGTTCGGATTCGCGGCGGCTTCACCACGCCCTTCTCAGGGAGTGCCGGCCCGCTCGCGGAGCTCACCTTCCGGGTAGTTCCCGGTGCGACGAATATACTCCAGTGGTCCGTCCGGAGCGGCACCTTCTACCGCGCGGATGGCAGGGGGTCTCCCTTCGCCCCTGCGGTGGCACCACTTTCAATTCCTCTTAAGCAAAAAAAACAAGCACCGATTATTACTCCCGTGCCTGCGCCCGCAGTTTCGCCGCCTCGTGGGGGCACCTCGTCCCCGCCCCGTGCGACAGTTCCTGAATTTCACGCTCCCGAGGACACCATACCTCCCAACATTGTCGCGCTCGAGGTGTTTCGTGACCCACTCGGCGGCGAACAGCTGCTCCTCTGGAGCGCACGCGATGTCGAATCGGGCGTCGCGGGATCGGAGGTCCGTTTCCGTGAGTGGCTCTCATGGAGTGAGTGGGTTCCCACAGAGAGTCCCATGCAGATTCCCTGGGGCGCGTGGGCGGTGGAGGTCCGCGTAACGGACCACGCGGGGAACCCCCGCGAGCAGACCCTCACCCTCTGGATAGTGCTCATCTTCAAGTTCGCGACGGCGGGGGCGTTTTTCGCCCTCATTCGGTTCACTCATCGCCACAGGCGCCGCTTCTCCAGAGCGTAGGGAGCTGTACTGTGTTTTAAAAGGTTTCATATTGCCCGCGCCTGTGGTCCCGAGACTCTCGGTGAGAGTCCCGAGGACTCAGTTCCATTCGACACTGATGTCTCAGGACAGAAGTGCCCGAGGGAGTCGAACGACCCATTAGAAATCCATTGTCGGGCACATTCGCACTGGTGTGCTCAGTACCTCCCTCACCTTCGTTCGGTCGGGCTACTGGGATTCGAACCCAGACTAAATCCTCCCAAAGGACTCGTGCTACCATTACACTATAGCCCGGTATATTTCTAACGGAGCAAGAAGCAGGCACATCCCGATTTTTCATCCGGAACTGGACAGAAAAATCGAGGATCCTCAATATTGGGACTACCGGTACCCGCCCGAACGACTGATACAGTTCAGTCGGGCAGGTACTACGGTCCGTATCCACCTCAGAGTGTACCCTGTTAGAGTTTTACATGCACGCTTGACGTATGAGGATGGGCAATCCTGGAAAATTCTTGGTTTTAAGATGAGGTGATGGTATGTAAAACTCTAACAGGGTGTAGGTGTGGCAGGTTTTATAGGCAAGGCAGTGCGTTGCATTGCGTTGCAGTCGGTCACGCGGGCAGGATAGAATGGTGGTGCCTGCCCCCGTAGCTCAATTGGACAGAGCGAGTGGCTTCTATCCACTAGGTTCCAGGTTCGAGTCCTGGCGGGGGCACAAGAACAAATTCGCCAAGCTATGTGCTGGGCGAATTTGTTTTCCATACCACCAGGACTCGAACGGGGGATGGGTCGGTCCGACCCAGGTCGGACTGTGTCGGAGATTATTCAGAACCGAGGGTTTTGAAAAGCGAGCAGCACGAGCGTATAAGATTCCCGGCGGGGGGCGGGGGCGCCGAAAAGACTTGTCATTTTGGACGGCCGTCCAAAATGACAAGTCTTTTGGTGATTAGTAAAAAGTTTCTAGTACTGGGACGGGAGAGTATGAAAATGATTCGACCCCTCGATAATGAATGAGGGGTCTATTTTGGTTGGGCAAATTGTGTTTTGCCCTAAAACTTTCGAACTTTTTTGTTGCTTAGGTTCTGCATTCAGTATAGCAGAACGGTTTTGGTGAAAATGGGGAGGGGTGTGGATAAGTTTTTTCTTCGCATGTGCCTCCCTTCCGCCACATCATCCCGCCCCGGCGGGACTCGCTCCCCTCATTACGCGCTCCGAGACCCGTCCGACCCCAGCCCGACACCCGTCCGATCGTGTTATCCGGGCGGAGAGTCATTCTGGCGGGGGACGACTCTGGTCGTTCGGGCAGGTGCGCGGCGGAAGGGAGGCACATGCTCTTGTTGGTGGGGACTTGGTGAGTGGCGCTTCTGATTCCCAATTTGCACGTGTCACCCCTACGTCCGGCGTTTTGCGAAAAGACTCGCCACGAAGAGGAATGCGCTCACGAAGACAGTGACGGTGCCGATGCGTAACCCCCAGAGGAGGTGCGCCTCGAGGCCGGTAATCATGGCGACGATGGCGAGGATAACCGTGATCACCACGAATGACTTGTAGGTGCGCGAAAGGTTTCGGGCGGTTGCGGCGGGAATGATGGAAAGCCCGCTCATAAGGAGGACACCGACAAAGCTGATGCCGATGGTAATGGTGAGCGCGATGAGCATGAGGAGGAGAAGCTTCATCCAGCGCTCGGGAACCTTGTCCGCCACCGCGAGGTCGGGCGCGATGGAGGTGATGAGAAGCGGCTTCAGCCACCGAAGCGCGACAACGATGATGAGGAGCGCCACCCCCGCCTGGAGGAACGCGCCGCTTGCCGTGACGCGTTCCACATTCCCGAAAAAGGCCTCCAGGAGCTCCGTGTCGGGGGCGAGGGTCGCCCCGAGGGCGAGCGCGGTCACGAAAAGGACGCCGGTCACGGATTCCACGGCGAGCCGGGTCCGGTCCTCCACGCCCCAGATGATGAGAATGCCAATGAGGAGTGAAAGGAGCCCGCCAACAATCGGCTCCACATGGAAAAGCACCCCGAGCGCGATGCCGGGGAGCGCCACGTGCGAGAGTGCATCCGAAAGGAGTGTCATCCGGCGGAGAACAAGGAACGAGCCGACGAGGCCGCTTGCCATAGCGACGAGGACGCCGGAGACTGCAGTGAGGAGGGTTATATCCATAAGTAAATTCTAAGCTCTAAATTATATCTTCAGCCAGAGGCTGATCCGCCTTCGGCGGAAAATTCTAAACAATATCAAAATTCTAATGTTCTAAACGAACCCATTGAAATTTTGGTTATTGAGATTTGTTTGGGATTTAGTGCTTGGGGTTTGTCCCTCGGCTTCGCTCGGGATGGTGAGCTCGTCGAACCATTTAGAGTCTAGAATTTTGGATTTAGAGTTTTTCATTAAAGTGGTGGTGGTGGAAGAAGGCGTGGTCGCCGTAGAGCTCCGAGAGCGCCGCCGAGGTGAGCGCGGTCTGCGGCTCGCCGTAGCAGGTCATCGTGTGGTTGAGGCAGAGCACGTGGTTTGCGTACCGGTACACCACATGGAGGTCGTGCGAGATGATGATGAGGGCGATGCCGAGGTGGTCCTGGAGATGGTGAAGGAGCGAGTATACCGACTCTTGGCCTACCACGTCAACGTTTTCCGTCGGTTCGTCAAAAAAGAGAAGGTTCGGTTCGTTCATGAGCGCCCAGGCGAGTAGCACCTTCTGAAGCTGGCCGCTTGAGAGGTAGGCGAGCGGCGTTACGAGGAGCTTCGGCGAGATTTCCGTCTGCTCGATGGCCCGCGCGAGTGCCTGCCTGCCGGCTTGCTTCGCCGGAACTTCCGCGAGGCGGGTAGGCATGGCCCGCTTGAGCTCCAGAAATTCGAGCGCCGTCATGGGAAGGTATGAATCCACGTGAAACCGCTGGGGGAGGTACCCGATACGCGTTCCGGGTGCGAATGAGATTGAGCCGCCGGATGGCCTAAAAAAACCAAGGAGGGTCTTCAAAAGCACCGACTTTCCGGCGCCGTTCGGTCCTACGATGGCGAGCACCTCCTGCGGCGCAATGTCGAACGAGACGTTCTTGAGTACCGAGGTGCCGTCAATCTCAACGGCGAGGTCCCGGACGGAGAGGAGGGGAGTTGGTTGCATGGTCTTGGTGACAAACGATGGTGCCGCGGGGGTGATCGACCGCGCCTCCCACCGCCAGCGGCGGGGCCCCGCTGAAAGCGGTGGTCAGCTTGCCGTCACTCGCCTCGGGCTGGCCACGGCCTCACGGTTCCGTCTGCTGGCGAAACATCGCTCCGGCCTTCGATTCACCATCGCGAGGTGAGCAGTCTCCTCGCTCCCCGCGTCACTACGCTCGCTACTGCTCACCTGTGCCGCGGGGGTGAATCGAACACCCAACGCCCACTTCTTCAGAGTGGCGCTCTACCATTGAGCTACCGCGGCATTTCTAGGCTTTTGCAAAGAGAGCATGCCGAATTCGCAATCTTTCTCTAGGGCACTTTTCACCTTACTAAATTTCTTACTGAAAAACAACAAGTTTTTTCTGCTTGAAAAGATCAAAATTCCCGATACGCGTGGTATCCTTATCTCATGCCCAAACTATTTGAATCCACGATGCCGCCGGACTACGGCGAGGTGCCGCTTCCGCCGGCGCCGGAGGAGGCGAGTGAACATCAGCGTGCGGACCGAGCCCGGGAACGCGAGGCGGCAGAACAGGCGTTTTTGGAAACGCTAACGGCAAACCAGGCGTCCGGCGCCACGATGCCCGCCGAGTTCCGGGAGCGCTACGAGCGGAAGCTGGGGAAGGTCCGCGTGGCGGAGCTCATCCGGGAGTTCGAAGAGTTGGAGCTTTTTGGAGCAAAGGAGTAGGGAGGCGAAACAGAGTATACTATCCG
This sequence comes from bacterium, assembly GCA_030647415.1. Taxonomy (GTDB): domain Bacteria; phylum Patescibacteriota; class Minisyncoccia; order UBA6257; family GWB1-50-10; genus JAUSKB01. The sequence continues at coordinate 104,675 of JAUSKB010000011.1, read as the reverse complement.
GATATGGACCTCACCCAGAAGAAGTGCGTCGCGTGCGAGGGGAATACGCCGCCGCTCACTAGAAACGAGGCGGATGCGCTTCTCGCCCAGGCGCCGGGTTGGACACTCACGCCTGACGGCAAAAAGATATCCCGAGAATTCATCTTCCCCGATTTCAAGTCCGCGCTCGCGTTCGTGGACCGCGTGGGTGCGGCCGCGGAGGCGGAGGGGCACCACCCGGACGTTTTTCTCGCGTACGGCATGGTCCGCATCGAACTGTGGACGCACGCGGTGAACGGACTTTCGGAGAATGACTTTATACTCGCCGCGAAAATCAACGCGCTAATTCACTAACGGCTCCACCCATCCACACCAAAGCGAGCGCCCTATCACACAAGACTTTCTGGCGCACTTGGTTTTCTCGTATAGGACGGCCGTCCTATACGAGAAAATGAACAAACACTTGCGCCTGCAACGCGGCATCCGGTAGGATGGAGCCAGTACTATTCAAGAACCAAAAAAGGAGGAAACCATGCGCACACTGCTCATGGGCGCGCTTGCTATGCTCGGCTTCGCGTCAGCCCGTTCCGGAGGTCCCGACACCGCTTTCGTGGTTTCACCGGCATTCACGGTGGTCTACGTGGTGAACCGCGCCGCGGACCACGAGCGTCTTGTCGCGGCGCTCGCCGACTCGCTCGACGACTTCGGGTTCGTTGCGTCGGTGCTCGACGACCCGCGGTGTAGTATTGATTCTGCAGTGCTCCGGTGGGAGCCGCAGTACCAAGGCTACGATGAATTGATCACCGACTCGTCGGTTGTCTACGGACGGTGGTATCTTAATGCTCACCGGGCGTTTCTCGACTCGCTCTCGGTGGTCAATGGCATCCCGCCAGAGCTCTACGTGTCGCAATATCGGTTTGAAACAAACTTCGGCAGGTACCAGGGTATGTTCCGCGTGATTCCCGCACTCTACACATGGTACGCGGTAGCGAAGGTGGAGCAGTCGAAGCGTCGGCCACTCCGATCTCGCTCGTTCTGGCGAAGGGAGCTTGCGGCGGCGCTCCGGCTGGCACGCAATGGCATCATCGACCTATTCACCACGCCGAGCTCGCGGAAGGGGGCGTTCGGTCTGACGCAATTCATGCCCTCGCAGTATCATCTCGCGCGGGACGGCGACGGGGATGGCGTGGTTAACCTCTTCAATGAGCATGACGCGCTCGTGAGTGCCGGGAACCACCTGCTCGCGAACGGGTGGTCCACAAATCGCCGGTCGCAGTTCCAGGCACTCCGACGGTACAACCGGGGAGCGTACGGCAGGGCAGTGCTCCGCTATGCGGCGCTCATCGCCAAACCATAAAAAAGGCCCGCACCACGTGTGGGCTTCTTATTTCCTCCCAGGCTATTCGCTCCGGCGCGCTCCCGGGTCGTCTGCGGGCGGCTCCTCGCTCTCCGCCGGGACCTCCTCGATGTGGGCGGCTCGCCGGATCGCCTTCCGGAGGAAGTGCTCGCCGACGACGATGATAATCACAACGCCGCCAATGACGTACTCCACCTCGCGAAACACTTTGTCCGCCTTGAGCTGGTGGAGCTCGGAGGTTAAAAGGTAGGCGAGTGCGGTCATGCTCCCGAACCAGAGGAGGAGACTCGTGAGGTACGACTTGAGGTAGCTGCCGAGTTTCGTCTTCGACCACCCCGTGAGAAGGATGATGACGAGGTTCGTGCCGGGCAGGAATTTCGAGATGACGAAGAGCTTTTGCATGTTCTGCTTCAGGTAGTAGGTGTAAAGCTGCACCTTTCGGTTTTCCTTCATGCGTCGGGAGAGGCGCCACCCGAACCGGGTAGTTCGGATATTTCGTCCCACGAGGTAAATGAAAAACTCCGCAACGAACAGAATGCCGGCTGTGGAATAGAGGTATTCGAACCACCCTAAACTACCGCTTACCACGAGGTAGACTGCGGCGAAAACAGCAAGCTCACCCTGAATAATCGTGGCGACCCCGAGGATGAGATGGCTCCAGGCGGGGTACTGGAGCATGAGCTGGCCGATAGTATCAAGCAGGCTTTCCATACGAAATGGTGTCGGCTACCATTGTACCATGCTTCAACCTCCTCGATGTCCGACATCCCAATTATTGTGCATTTATGAGTGCTGGATGTCGGACATCCTTGGAGGTTCGACCTCCCACACCTTGTCTGTGAATTTCGGAGGTTGAACCTCCCCATATTTGATTTCTACGCATGACTGAACGGGAACTCATACCGCCACACCTTGTCCGCTTCCAGGCGACGCGTTCCGGCGGTCCCGGCGGGCAACGGACGAACAAGCGTGCCACAAAGGTGCACCTCTGGGTACCGGTGGACCAGTTACCGCTCACAGAAACCGAACACGTGCTCCTTCGCGAACGTCTGGGACACCAGATTACGAAGCAGGGGGAGCTCGAGGTGACCTGCGAGGAGGAACGGTTCCAGGTGTTGAACCGTGAGACTGCGCTCTCCGAGCTCGAGCGCATCGTCCGTAAAGCAATCACGCCGCCCGTGCCGCGTGTACCCACGGAGCCGCCGCGGAGCGTGGAGGAGCGTCGGCATATCGAGAAGGAGATGCGGAGCGAGCGCCGCAAGACGCGCCACCGCATTTATCCTGAGTAACATCGAAGGATTGACCATCCAGATGAGCTGGCGTAGAGTAAGTTCGTAAGTTTTGCATATGGTGCCTGTAGTTCAGTGGTAGAACGCCTCTCTGTGGAGGAGGTCACGCGGGTTCGATTCCCGTCAGGCACCCTGACAAAATAACACCGATTCCATCGGTGTTATTTTTGTACCCCTGACGGGACGTTTGAACCTCCGGTATCGGTGTCGCACTTCAGGGTTGAATGTGCCCCGCCGAAGCTTGACAAATAGCATAGAAATATGCTACATTGTTTTTAGTTGTTTCACTCATTTCTCACAAACACCGAAAGGGGTATTACTAATGAAAGTAGCACTTGGCGTCATTTTCTGCCTGATCCTTGCGCTGTTCGTTGGTCTTCGGACCTACAACGGCATCGTTTTCGACATCCACTGCGGCGACAGGTTGAAGAGAGCCGCCGATGCCAACACCATCGAGCTGGCCATTGAAGAAGTGGCGGCAGCTCTCTCGTATGCGGAACAGGAAGGTATGACTGAAGGATATACCTCGGTCCTCTACCGGACGCCCGATGAAGATGTTGGATTTTGGTATCGGAACCTCTCGTTGTCTCTCGCAGAACTCAAGAAGGTTGACGACACCACGACGCAACTGGAGCGTACCAATATCCTCATGAAACTCCGCGAAACCATTCTTGATAAGGGAGACACGAGTGAGTCGGTAACGCTACCTTCGGGTATTAGCATATTCCCGAATAACGTCGCGTACATGTGGTTTGGGGTGGTGGGTTTGATCCTATGTATTCCTGGTACCTTTCTCCTCGTCTTCCATGACGACCTCTGACCACACCTGATGATATCTCAAGTTTTATCCGACACCATGCAATTGCATGGTGTTTTTGTTTACATCCCTGTCAGCAGACAGGTTCTAACACGCTTCACTACGGGACCCACGATTTTTCTCCGAACGGAGTGAGGTTAGAAAATTCAGTGTCCCACCGTGGCGGGACAGAATCCGCTCGGTAGCGAGAGGACTTTTTCGGTTCGAGCGAGAGCCTCCATGTTGTCTATTAAACGACGCACTGATAAGCTACAAGCACACCGTTTTATTGTTAACTATGGTCAGTTCATGCAAATTTAAGCTGATCAAAATTGAGCATTTGCTCCTCTGGTTTGGTGCTGAGCACACTCGGGATCCGCGTCATCCGCAGTTTCAAGAGTTGGGAAAACTGTGGAATGAGTTCGTAGTAAACACTAATTCCCCGCTGGTTGTTGTTGAAAATGACAGACGCGGTACGTATGCGTCGAATACAGAGGCAATCCGCAGCGGCGGGGAAATTGGTTTCATGACGTACCTCGCTGCGCAAGCAGGGGTCCTCGTGAAATGTTTTGAGCCTAATCGGCGCGAAGAGATGAATCACATTGAGAAATTGTTTGGAAGAGAGAAGACAGAGTACTACTACTTTGCCCGTACAGTAGCACAGTGGCACCAGGTGGTTCAGAAGGGAAGCATCGAGGAATACGTCGTCCCGTACCTTGATCGCGATCGCGCGGCCTCCGATTGGGATGATTTCGATTTCTCGCTCTCCCACATAGCACTGATTCATAAGCAATTATTTGGAACAAAGCTCGACCTTAGCGACAAGGAATTCTTTCTCAAGATCGAAAACCCAATCCGTACTGATAATCCGCTGCAAGAGGTAGTACAGGTGTCGGGTGAGTTTCGAGATCAGTCAGTTGTTCGGAGTGTGCGGTCTGCATGGGTAAGCCACGATATATTTATGGTGTATGGGGTTGGGCACCTCGAGGCACATAGGAGAGGATTGGAAGCAGCATAATCTTAGACATCAATCGCCATGGAGGCCATCAAAGGACCATTTCCTTAGCGGTCATTCCGGTCTACGGGGACCTGAGTTGCCAATTTCGCTTCTGCTTCATCCACCACGTAGGCGCCCACTAGAGCAAAGTGCGGAAAGAGTAAAGAGATACGACTTGGACCGCGTGGCGATTGTGAGCCTGGACTGGAGCACTGATTGCTTAAGACTGTATGTCGAACATACGGCTTTTTATTACACCAAACAGGTTCTAACACGCTTCACTACGGGACCCACGAATTTGGTCAAAAAATCCGAGCTGTGTGGCGACGGATTTTTTGACCAAATTCAGTGTCCCGTCGCCGCTGCAGCGGGATCCCGCCTGGGCGGTGACCAACGGCGGGGCAGATGCAGGTTGCTGTTTTGGTTTTTGAGATTTTGTGGAAGTCACAAATAATAGTTGTATAATGAACGCATGAACGCTCGAAAAGGTTTTTCGATGGTTGTGCTGCTCATCGTTGCTGGGATCGTAGCACTAAGCGCTGGAATAGGCGCTAGATATTTTATTGAAAATACTGGGAAGAGCCCCGATAGCGAATCAAATCTTTCAGAGACGAAGAAACAAAAACCCACGCCAGTATCTCAATTATCGACGCCCCCGTTTTCTCAAGCGACCACCACAGGTGCTATCGTAACTAATCCCGAATTCAGTGCGTGCGAAAATATAACAGACGAGAGAGCGAAAAACTCGTGCTATACGGAACTTGCGGCGGTAATGAAGAATCGAGCACCCTGCGAAAAAATTCAGGACCAGTACTTCCGAGATAAATGCATCGAAATCGTCGTGCTGGCAACGACACCAATTCCACCTACACAGTTGGCGGAGGCACGAAACACACAACGCCGGTCGGATGTGGCCGCTATCGTGAATGCCATCGGCCAGCGGACGGCCGACAATAGAGGCACGTTTGAAACGGGGTGCGCCGCAGGAGTAATTCCGACAGCGTCAACGAAGATATCCTCAACTAACGGATACGATATCGCTCCCTGCGTTACACCAACCTACCTCATGCGTATGCCCTTTGACCCAAGCGCAGCGGGTGCCCACTACACATCGAATATTGACTACAATACTGGATACTTTATTCAAAAGGATTCAGTAACCGGTCAAGTTTCCGTGCGCGCGCCGTCTGCGGAACTCAATGAAACTATCACCGTCACGAGATAGCACTCCTACCAAATCTCCGCCAAACAAGTTCTAACATACTTCACTAGGGGACCCACGAATTTGGTCAAAAAATCCGGGCTGTGTGGCGACGGATTTTTTGTTTCTAATTCCACAACATTCGCACATTCTGCAGAATGTGCGAATGTTGTCTTTCGTGCAGAGTATACTGAAAGCATGGTGTCGAAGCTGAAGTCGGCGGATCAGATGCAGCGGCATTTTAAGGGGATGGCTAACCATCACCGTATTAACATTCTTCTCCTTCTCGCAAGCAGAAACGGGGATACAGTCGAAAATCTCGCTAGAGAACTACAGGCGAATTTCAAGACGATTTCACAGCACACCAGGTATCTAGCACAAGCTGGGTTACTTCGAAAGCGCTATCGTGGCCGGAGTGTGTTGAACACGCTATCGCCCTACGGAAACGCGGTCGCCCGATTCATCAGGGACTTCCAGCGAATTGGTGATTTGTGAACAACATTCGCACATTCTGCAGAATGTGCGAATGTTGTTGAGTCGGCAACCGCGAGGTATGTATGCGGAAAAAGAAAGAACGGAAAGACGTGCTTGTGGGCGTGCTGAAGGGCCCGCGGGACCTCGCGTTTTTGCGGCGCGAACACTGGTACCGGATACCTGTCGCACACGCGCCAGTTCGACCGTTCCGGTGGCTCGCGTTCTATCAGCCAGCCGTGTTCGGGCGGTCGGGAGGACGGATTCGGTTCTACGCCCGCGTACTAGAGCGCCATACCGCCCGCCGAGAGGAACTCCTGCCCGGTGAGCCGCGGCACCCGCGGGCGCACGAGCCGTACATCCGCGTCCGCATCGGCGTACTGCGGAAGCTGCCGCACCCGGTTCGGAACATAACGCCTCGGCGTGTTTCTTTCGGGTTCACGACACTTCGGAGGCTCCGTGCGGCGAAGAATATTTTGGATGTGTATGGCATTGCGCCGACGGAGGAGTTGATGGCGGACGCACTCCGGCGCGCCCGCATCCCCGCGGTTGCGCAGCGGACCGTCGTGGTCGGCGGGCATCGGTACCGCCCCGATTTTACCGTGAGGTGTTGGCGGGGAATGGTGGCTATTGAGTGCGACAATCAGCGGGCGCATTCCGGAATGGTGAGCAAAATGCGGGACCGGGCGAAGGATGCGGCGCTTATCCGTTGCGGCTGGACCGTGGTCCGGTTTTCAGAGCGGGAAATTGTCAATCAATTGCCCCAGTGCATATTGCGTGTCAGTCGGGCAATCCAGTTCGTGTGGCGGAGTAAGATGACAAGCTCCCGACCCATCAGAGAACGTGGCTCTTGACAAATAGTGTCCTCAAGAGCAGTTTTGTTCTTAGCACCTAGGCAAACTGCTTTGGTCAGGCGGGGGACACCCCGAAACAATTTTCCAGACATGGAAAGGAGATGTTGTTATGGTAGACGTCGAACGTTTCATCACTGGCGCGGATGAGATAAATCGGAAGCGCAGGGTCATCACCCGAATCATTACCACCATTACGTCGTTGCTTGAGGGTTCCGGCGTGGTGTGGGAGTTCCAAGAAACCATCTGTCACTTCCAGCTCGCCAGTAATCCCGGCATGGTGCGCTTTATCGCCGGGAAAAAAGCAGGATTTATTGCAAGGAGTCGGTCGATCATGGTTGAATTCGCAGAGAGTTCATGGTGGTTCAACTACGGCGATTCAATTCCAGCCCATGCGGTACCGGCGGTATACAACACGCTTCCCGCGATAGTCGAAGGGGTTGACGCCGCTGTCCCTGTGGCGAAAATCAAGAAACACTTCGAGTTTTTCATCAATCAGGCACCGCCGCGATGACAAATAGGGCCGGAGATCATTCTCCGGCTTGTTTTTTAAACACACCCGCAATATTTGGGAGATCCGACCTCCAGAATCGAGAACCGAACCTCAACGCTGGACGCGGGGGTGCCGGCGGGGGTAGCATCAGACCATCACATCCATGAAAACCGCCTTCTATACGGGAAACGGGGACGACGGGCAGACGCGGGTTGGCGCGAAGGCCATCCCGAAATCAAGCCCGCTCCTCTCGCTCTTGGGCTCGCTTGACGAGCTGAACTCGTGGCTGGGCTTGTGTCGCGTCGAGGCGGACCGGATGGCGGAGCGACTCCAGGGCGGGGCGGTGAACATCGCCGGCGCCTGCCGTGCCATCCAGGAGGCGCTTTTCCGCGCGCAGGCGCAGATTGGTTCCCTCGCGTTTGACGTCGAACGGCCCAAGACGGTGGTCCACGGCAAGCATACGCGCGTTTTAGAGAAGCTCATCGCGGACATCGACGGTGTGGTGCCGAAGCTCACGACGTTCGTCGTGCCCGGCGGAAGCGAACTTTCAGCCCGGCTCGACGTGGCGCGGACACTTGCGCGGCGGCTCGAGCGGACCGCAGTCGCCGTGCACCGCTCGAAGCCGCTCCCCGATGAACTGCTTGAATTTCTAAACCGGCTCTCCTCCGCGCTTTTTGCGCTCGCGCGGTACGCGAACGTGGTACAGGGCGTACCCGAAGAGCCGCCGGCGTACTAGTGTGATAGGATAGTATATATGTCTCATGAGTTGCCACAAAAACCATTTACTTCCCCAGAGGAGCTTCTTCACCATGCGAAACAGCTCGTTGGTAATCCTGCGGATGACCTCGAGCATATTGATCGTGGCGAACAGTCGGTAACGGGTGGTCCTGAAGGTCTGGTGGAAGAGGCAAAAAATATTCTTTCACGGGAGGGATTTTCCGAGGTTGAATCGCACCTTACGAATCTACTCGCCAAACGTTCCAGCCCAGACGTATGGAAAAAGGTAATTGATCATACCGCGACATCGCTCGGCTGGACACCAGCGGAAGTTGAACGCGGAGTCGACTGCCTCGTGGATGCACTGAAGGAATACCGTAAGCATCGTCCCTCGGCGCCGGATGAGATAAACCGCACGTGGGGTAGCGAGGAGAAGCTAGTTATCGGCGCAGATACGTTTGCGAGCTTCGCAAAGCAGTACCTCTCCTCTCGATTCAGTCCCGCAGTTGCGGAGCGTCTTTTTCCACTTATCTATTTCTATGCCCAGCAAACGGGTGAAACCATTCGCGATGAGCGCAACGTTCCCGACGTAGATGTCTTAGGGGACTCTGAGGCGGAATAGTAGGATGTATTCATGCTCCCCCTTGAAACCATGCTTCTTCGGCTCGGCGTCGCCATCCTGTGCGGTGCGGTGTTCGGCATCGAGCGCGAGTTCTTCGCGAAGCGCGAGGCGGGCATCCGAACCTCGCTCATCGTGTCGGCGGGGGCGGCGATCTTCTCAATAGTCGGACTCTCGCTGCCTTCGGTCGTCGGGGGTGCGGTCGCCGACTCGGGGCCCGCATTGAACGTCATCGCGAATATCGTAATCGGCGTCGGATTCCTCGGCGCGGGCATCATCATCCACCAGGGTCCGCACGTCCGGGGCCTCACGACCGCGGCAACCGTCTGGCTCGTGGCGGCGGTGGGCGTCCTTGCGGGCGTGGGCCTCGTCGAGTTCGCGCTCGTGACGACCGCCGGCATGACCATTCTCCTCTCACTGCTTCGCCGGTTCGAACAGTACCTCTCACCGACACCAGCCGCTCCGGACGACTATAGACCCCCTGCACGGTAGCTCTGGATTGGTAGAAACTCCAGAAATTCAGTCCCGCCTTGGCGGGACTGAATTTAGTCGTCCGCCGGATTTATGGGTATAGTATACCCATGGTCGACACTCGCGAACGGAGAATCTATTTGGATTACGCGGCGACGACGCCGCTCGATCCCGCAGTGCGGCGCGCCATGCTACCGTACCTCGGCGCGGCGTTCGGCAACCCTTCCTCGCTCCATTCCTTCGGCCAGGAGGCGCAGGCGGCCGTGGACCGGTCGCGTGAGACGGTTGCACGGCTCCTCGGCGTCGGCTTTCGGGACGTGGTGTTCACGGGGTCGGCGACGGAGGCGAACAACCTCGCCCTCCGGGGGGTGATTGGGATGGCGCGGCAGAGCAAGCGGCAAGCGAGGAGGGTGTCCCCTCTGGCATCGGGTGTCTCCGCCGGACTGGCGGAGCACCTTCGCTCTCGCGCCGCCGCGCTCCGAGATGTGCCGTCGGGGATACCCTCCTCGCTCACCGGACGCGGTTCGGTTTTACCGAAAGTGGTTGTTTCCGCGGTTGAGCACGAATCCATCATGGAGACCGCGCGGGATATGGAGCGCGTGGGGGAGGCGGAGGTGGTGGTAGTGCCAGTGGACCGGGAAGGGATCGTGGATCTCGGTGCGCTTGAACGCGCGCTCGACGAACGGACGGTCCTGGTTTCGATTCAGTACGTGAATAATGAGACGGGGGTGGTGCAGCCAGTCGCGAAAATTTCGGAGATTATTCGAAATTTTCGCGAGGAAAAAAGAAAAAAGAAAAAAGAAATAGGAAACGACGCATCCTCCTTTTTTTCTTTTCCTTTCTCCTACCCTCTTCTTCACACCGATGCCGTCCAGGCATTCAATTACCTTGATTGCGCGTTGCCGGAGCTCGGGGTGGACCTCATGACCCTCTCGGCGCACAAGTGCTACGGCCCGAAGGGAGTGGGGGTGCTTGCGATGGGTAACCGACAACCGACAACCGACAACCGACAACGGAATCGCAGTACCCTACACTCTAGTGGCTATACCCTAGCCCCTATCGTCACTGGGGGCGGCCAGGAGTTCGGTATCCGGTCTGGAACCGAGAACGTCGCGGGCATCGTCGGGTGCGCCGCGGCACTTGCACTTGCGGCGGAGCGGCGGGAGCGGGACGCGGGGAAGGTGGGGAAGCTCAAAAAGCTTTTCCTTATAGAGTTGCTGAAGAGGGTTCCTGGTACCGAATTGAATGGCGTATTAAGTGGCACACAAAGGCGAAACCTTGGGGATTGCAAAGGTTTCGCCTTTGCAGCCCCGAGATCACACGCACCGCACATACTGAATATCGCGTTACCACAAGAATCAAAGGCGTGCACGTTGGAACTCGTGGTTGCGCTCGACCAGCATGGCGTCGCGGTTTCCTTGGGGTCGGCGTGCGCTTCGCGCATGACGGCGCCTTCACATGTGCTTCAGGCGATGGGTATGCCGGACGAGCGGATTCGGCGCAGTTTACGGGTGAGCTTCGGCCGCCCCACGACCCGCGGGGAGGTTCTGGAGGCGGTGCGAAGGATGGGGGAGGTACTGGAAGGGTAGCTTCGCGTTCAGAAAACTAAACATTGACATATAGATTTAAAGAATGTTACTATAAAAACAGCAAACCCACAATAAAAAATCCATAAACAATAAAGGGAGAGGAAAACATGAAAAAAGCAACCAGAAATTTTCCAAGCGTCGAGGCCTTCGTGAAAAGCAAATTTCGGAAGCTGATGAACTCAATGACGCTGGTGACGTCATTATCAGTAACAGACACCATCAACGGCAAAAACGCCATCGTGGTCATGGCGAAGACGAAGGGCGTTTCCGGTCTCATCAGGGATGCCTCGGGGAGTACGGCAATACGAGTCCTCTCCGATAGCACCGATAATACCGCATCAATTGCGGTGCTCCATTACTCCCCGGCGAGGAGGGATGTAGAAGGATGGGTTTCAGTGAGTCATGAAATCCTTAGCCCTATCTGACCCTGACGAAAACAGGAAGCCCGGCTGAAAAGTTGGGCTTCATTTTTTTTTCAAGAATCAAATACAATTTCTATATGCACGAAAGTCCTAATGAAAAAACCAAGGAGCTTTTTATCGTTCCCGATGTTAGTCGGGAAAGGGGCGAAATCGAACGGGTCGCGGTGGAGGTGTTTGGCGCTCAAGACACAGGAGAGTTCTTCTCGCGATTTTTGGAGGCCGCGAAGACAGCCCCACTAGTCGAGCTCTCGGAAGATATATGGAGCCGACTTGAGAACACCGACTCCTATGACATTCCCCCAAAAGATTGGCCGCTCGTCAAAGAGCATGCGGTTGAGGGTCACCCCGACCATCCCCGCGACTGGCGATTCTATAAGACGCGCTATGAACAAGGCGGTCCTATCGAGGTTCCCATAATCGTGAAGAAAGGGGATGCCTTCCATCTCGTTAGTGGCAACACGCGGCTCATGGTTGCACGGGCGATGGGGAAGGTTCCGAAAGTCCTGATTGTGGAGACGGACGCTTCATAAGAGATAGTGAGTGATAAAGCGTTTTTCGCCTTGAACCGTGAATTCCCTGTCCACCGGTGTAGCGCGTGAAAGTACTTGACTAACGTGATAGTATATAAGTGATATATGGTTGTGACCGCTGAACTGAAACTCAATGAGCGCGCCTACCGTGGTGCGGTGTTGTATTTCATAAAGTACTGCAACAACCAGTACCTGCACGCCACGAAACTGAACAAGCTTCTGTACTACCTCGACTTTATACACTTCCGCGATCACAAGACCCCCGTCACGGGCGACGTGTACATCCACCAAGGATATGGCCCCGTGCCGTCTCGGGTGGACGAGGTGCTCGCGAGACTGAAGGGAGAGGGGGTGATAGACACAAAGGGTGTCGACTACAAGGATGGAGAGGTGGTCTTGTTTGAGCTCAAGGATCCGGACGCCCTTGATGAATCCGTGTTCTCAAAGCACCAAGGGGAGTTGCTCAAGAAGATTTGTAGCGAATTCGGCAGTTGGCCGACTGATAAGATAGTCTCCCAGACGCATCTCGAGGCCCCATGGTTCTATTCGAAGCCGTATGAGGTGGTTGATTATTCGTACGCTCGCGACATCGATTTCTTTCGCTAAAAAACATGGCATGGGTGTACGTGGAGCGGGAGCAGTTTCTCCGCATGTGCGAGAAGTTGGGAGTCTCCGTCGTCGTCCGGGATGCTGTCAGATCATGGGCGCCGACCGCTTCGAACAAGTATGAGACCTCCCGTTCGAAACTAGTCTACCGCTCACCGAATAACCGCTATGAGGCGTGGGCTGCCGGCATCCCGAACCCGGAAAGCAACAAGGGAAAGAGCGGCGGGTATCGCGTGGTCTACTTCTTCGATCTCGCGGAGTGGACGATCAACCTCGACTTCATCGACGAGCGGAAGAACCTCGGTTTCAAAGATGAGGGTCGTCGGAAGAAGGATCGCTACAACAACTACATCCGAGAGTTGAAAGAGTATCTGAAAAGCATGGATTGTGCGATGTAACGGCCTAGGAAATCCGCGGACCGAATCTTTCGCGTGACCGTATCAGCGTCACAGGTTTGGTGTATAATTCGTTCATACAGCATATGAACACCGAACACATGTCGGGGTACCAGAAGGTCGCCGGGACGGTTGCGCTTCTCGCCGTCGCCTACGCCGTCGTGGTCTACGCGGGCGCCTACTCGCGCTCCGCGGAGCCGACGAATTTCCGGAGCTTCTCGGTCTCCGCCGAGGGGCGCGCCATCGGTGTCCCGGACGTGGCGCAGTTTTCGTTTTCTGTCGTCACGCAGGGCGGGAAGGACCTTGCGGCACTCCAGACGGAGAACACGAAGAAGGTGAACGCGGCGATTGCGTACGTGAAGGGTGAGGGTGTCGCGGCGAAGGACGTGAAAACCTCGCAGTACTCGGTTGAGCCGCGGTACCAGTACTTCGACTGTAGCCGTGTGGTCGGGAACCGTGAAGCGGTTCCGTGCCCGCCGCCGGAAATCGTGGGGTACACGGTCACACAGTCCGTCGAGGTGAAAGCGCGTGACTTCGAGAAGGTGGGCGGCATGCTCTCGGGCGTGGTGACATCCGGCGCGAACACCGTTTCCCAACTCAACTTCACCGTGGACGACCCAACAAAGCTTGAGGATGAGGCGCGCGCGGAAGCCATCAAGAAAGCGCAGGCGAAGGCAAAACAGGTGGCGGACGCGGGGCGGTTTTCCATCGGGCGGCTCCTCGGCATCGACGAGGGCGGCGGTGCCGTACCGTACTACCGCATGGAATCGGCGAAGGTGATGGGCATGGGCGGCGCCGACAACGCCCCCACACCCGCGCCAGCGGTGGAGCCGGGTTCCCAAGACATCCGGGTGAGTGTGACGCTCCGGTATGAAATAAGGTAAGGAGCAAGTAGTAATAGGTAAGAAGAAAGAAGTAATAGGGAAGAAGTAAGAGGTAATTCGGTCATGAGGCGAAACCTCGGGGGTTTCAGAGGTTTCGCCTCGGGGAGGGAAGAATATGAGCACGCATTCGAGAACGACTCGCGTCATAGCCGGCACCATTCTGGTGCTCGTTGGCGTTGTAGGCGCGCTAGTCAGCGGGCGCGCGGGTGCAAACTTTTTTGGTGATGTCGGGCAATTCCTCGCGAATTCGTTTACCACCTCCGTTCCCGGGAGTCCACCAAGCCCAGCAACGCCGCAGGCGGGCGTGGAACTCTACAAGCCCGCCGAGAACTACGAGAGCGCCGTCGTCGCCGCGGTCGATACCGCCGCACCGAGCGTCGTTTCCATCGTCATCACCAAGGACCTGCCGGTCATTGAGCAGTGTCCCTACGACCCATTTGGCGACATACCGCCGGAATTCCGCGATTTCTTCGGCGGCGGGTTTGGCGGGAATTTTACCCAACCGTGCCAAAAGGGCACGAAGACCCAGGAGGTTGGCGGCGGGAGCGGATTCATTGTTTCTGCGGATGGCCTCATTGTCACGAACAAGCACGTCGTGGCGGACACAAAAGCCGCGTACACCGTGCTCACGAACGACGGGAAGAAATTTGATGCGACGGTGGTCGCACGCGACAGCGCGCAGGACCTTGCCGTCTTGAAGATCGGCACCTCCGGCCTGAAACCGGTGGCGCTCGGCGATTCGGACACCGTGAAGCTCGGGCAGACCGCGATTGCCATCGGAAATTCTCTCGGTGAGTTTCGGAACACGGTCTCGGTCGGCGTCATTTCCGGGCTCGCCCGCACCATCACCGCATCCGGCGCCTCGATCGGTTCCGAGACGCTCCAGGGCGTCATACAGACGGATGCCGCCATTAATCCCGGGAACTCCGGCGGGCCGCTCTTGAACCTCCGCGGGGAGGTCATCGGCATCAACACGGCAGTCGCGTCAGGTGCCCAGAATGTCGGGTTCGCAATTCCCATTAACCAGGCGAAGCGGGCAATCGCTTCGGTGAAGCAGTCCGGGCGCATCATCACGCCCTATCTCGGCGTGCGGTACATGAACATCACGGAAGAGCTGGCGAAAAAGCAGAAACTCACGGTCGTCGCGGGTGCCCTGGTGCGGGGGACGGAGGACGGCCCCGGGGTGCTACCGGGGTCTCCCGCCGCGCGCGGCGGCGTGCAGGCGGAGGATATCATCACCGAGGTCGGCGGGAAGAAAATAACCCCCGACCAGCCGCTCGGCTCACTCATCCAACGCTACAACGTGGGGGACACGCTCACACTCACCGTGCGCCGTGGCGGCCAGACAATCACCCTCTCGGTGACGCTTTCAGAGCGGCCGGCCGGTACATAACCAACAACCCACGACAAACAACAAAACAACCCCGCACGAGCGGGGCTGTTTTGTACCAAGCGCAAACCCCTTACTGGGTAGGTTTCAACTGCTGCATCGCCGCACCGAGAGACGGGGCGACGGTCGGCGCGAGCGCCTTCAGCTTCGCGATGGTTGGCGCGTCCACGGCTCCACTCGCCGCGATGCCCTGATTCGTCTGGAAGCTCTTCAGTGCGGCCGTCGTGATGGGACCGAAGTATCCGGTCGCGGTGGGGTAGGCGAACGAACCCTCCGCTTTGAGGAACTTCTGGATGGCGACAACCTGGTCCACAGGGAGCTGGCCGGACCCGGTTGCGGTCGGTGGCAGTGGTATCTGTATTGGCAGTGGTATCTGTATTCCTCCGTCATCGATCGGAACATAGCAGACGCCGGTTGTGCTATCGCACGTTGGGGTTTTCGGCACCGGATACGACGGCCACGGCTGTGGTGCCGGTACCGGGTAGGGAATCGGCTGTGGGATGGTGCCGCCTCCCCCTTCGAGTTTCGCGATCCGGGCTTGAAGGTTCTCAACCTGATCTGCAAGCTCTATTAGCTTGTTGCTAAGGAAGACAAGTTGCGTATTGAGGCAGGCCACACGAACCTCCGGGTCCATGTTGATACACCCGCCAATTACTCCTGGTTCGAGCAGTCTCGCGGATGACACAGCGGGAACCGCGAGCGCGAGTACCGCGACGAGAACGAGAATTTTTTTCATACTGTAATGATTTTAATTAGTTTGCTGTTTGATAAACATACAAGATCGACCTTTTAACATTCCATCAAAGAAAACGCGTGGCGTGCGCTTCTGTGACATAATCATACTCCTCCTCCTCCTCCTCCTCCTCAATCATTCACTGTGGATAACAAAATCCAGGTCGAAATATACAGCGGCGGCTCGTGGTACTATAAGTAACCTACAACCAATGGTTCGATGCTCTCACCATCCCGAGCAAGGCCGAGGGACAACCCACGACAAACAACAAACAACAAACAAACAAACAACCGACGACCGACAACAACAAAAAAGCAACGGACAAACAGGATTAGCACTCGGGCACAGAGCTTGCCAATCGAGGGGAACATGCTACACTAAAGCATAACCTACAACCTACAACTAACAACCTACAACAAGAGTGTCAGGTGCACCGTTTGCGTTGTTGGTTGTATGTCGTCGGTTGTCAGTCATTCGTCATGCCCAATTTTCATCGGTTCACATTAAAAGCCCAAGAGGCGCTCCAAGGGGCGCAGGAGCTCGTCGCGCGCGAGCATCACGGCGAACTCCGCGCGCTCCACCTCCTCATGGCGCTTCTCGACGATGAGCAGACGCTCGTGCAGCCAATGCTCGAGCGCTCGTCGGTGAACATCGCGGAGCTCGCGGCGACCCTCACGCGCGAATTGCGGCTCCTGCCGAAGTTGGTTGCGGCGTCGGGACCGGTCAGCCAGCTCTACCTGTCGCAGGAGGTCGCGCGCATCCTCGACCGCGCGGGGAACCTTGCCGAGAAGCAGGAGGACGAGTTCGTCTCATGCGAACACCTCCTCCTCGCACTCATTGATATCGCCTCTCCCGCGCAAGAGGCGCTCCTCCGCTTCGGCGCCCGCCGCGAGGCGCTCACCCGTGCCTTGGGCGAGCTCCGGGGGAAGACGCGCGTGACCGACGAGACGCCCGAGGCGAAATTCCAGGTGCTCGACAAGTACGCCGTCTCCCTCACGGCGAAGGCGCGCGAGGGGAAGCTCGACCCGGTCATCGGCCGAGAGGACGAGCTTCGGCGGCTCATGCAGATCCTCTCGCGCCGCACCAAGAACAATCCGGTCTTGATTGGCGAGTCCGGGGTGGGGAAGACGGCTATCGTCGAGGGGCTCGCCCAGCGCATCGTCTCGGGCGACGTGCCGGAGTCGCTCGCGGGGAAGGAAATTATCATGCTTGATCTCGGGTCCCTCATCGCCGGGACGAAGTTTCGTGGCGAATTTGAGGACCGGCTCAAGGCGTTTCTGAAGGAGGTACAGTCCTCCGAGGGGAAGATACTTCTCTTTATTGACGAGATTCACATGATTGTGGGGGCAGGCATGGCAGAGGGCGCCATTGATGCGGCAAACCTCCTGAAACCGTCCTTGGCCCGCGGCGAACTCCACTGCGTCGGCGCGACGACTCTGAAGGAGTACCAGAAGCATATCGAAAAGGACGCCGCCCTCGAGCGTCGCTTCCAGCCGGTCTATGTGGAGGAGCCATCACCCGAGGACGCCATCGCCATTCTGCGGGGCCTCAAGGAGAAGTACGAGATGCACCACGGGCTCCGCATCACCGACAGTGCAATCATCCATGCGGTGCAGCTCTCCGTACGCTACCTCACCGACCGCTTCCTGCCGGATAAGGCGGTGGATCTTATCGATGAGGCCGCCGCCGCCCGGCGACTCGAGTCGGACAGCGTGCCCGTGGAGCTCGATCGCATCCGGCGGGACATCACCCGGCTCGAGGTGGAGCGTTCTGCGCTCCTCACGGAGGAGCATCACGGGCCCCGCCCATCGGATGTCGTGAACGGGAAAGCAGGCGGACGAGTTGCCCACCGCAAGAAACAAAAGCCGAAGCTCTCACCGCGCCTTTCTGCCATTGAGCGCGAACTCGAGAAGCTCAAAGCGGCGGGCGAGGTGCTTGCCGGCACCTGGAAGGCGGAGAAGCGTGCGGTGGAGCGGCTACACGAGCTCCGAACCGCCATTGACCACCTGCGCCGCGAGGCGGAGCAGACCGAACGGGAGGGGAACTTCGACCGGGTGGCGCAGATCACGTATGGCGAGCTGCCGGCTGCGGAAAAGGAGTATGCGGCATTCGAACGGCGACAGCGCCGCGCCGCCGACGCCAAAAACCGGACGAATCGGGAGCGCGTGCGCTTTGTGAAGGAGGAGATCGACCAGGAGGACGTTGCGGCGGTCGTGGCGCGCTGGACGGGAATCCCGGTGACACGGATGCTCGAGTCGGAGATGGGGAAGCTCGCGCGGCTCGAGGCGGAGCTCGCGAAGCGGGTAGTCGGACAGCCGGAGGCGATTGGGGCGGTCTCCCGAGCACTCCGGCGCTCCCGGACGGGGTTCGCCGACGAGGACCGACCGGCAGGGTCCTTCATGTTTCTCGGACCCACCGGCGTAGGGAAAACCGAGCTCGCGCGGACCCTCTCGGAATTCATGTTCAACGACGAGCATGCCTTGATCCGCATCGATATGTCCGAGTACATGGAGCGTCACGCGGTGGCGCGCCTCATCGGGTCCCCGCCGGGGTACGTGGGACATGACGAGGGCGGACAGCTCACGGAGCTGGTCCGGCATCGGCCGTACAGCCTGGTGCTCTTCGATGAGGTCGAAAAGGCGCACCCGGAGGTTTTTAATATCCTGCTCCAGGTTTTGGACAATGGGCGGCTCACCGACGGAAAGGGTCGTTCGGTCAACTTCCGAAACACGGTTATCATCCTCACGTCGAACGTGGGGAGTGAGTACTTCCGGGAGCTCTCGAATGTGGGGTTCGGCGCCGAGAACGATGACAACGTGTTCGCCGCGAAGGAGGCGACGTTCCGTGAGGAGGTCCTCGAATCCATCCGCGAGACGTTCCGTCCGGAATTTCTGAATCGGCTCGACGAGGTCATTATCTTCAACGCGCTCACCCCGGCGGTCATTAGTAAGATCGTGGACATCCAGCTCCAGAAGCTCACCGAGCGGCTCACCACGAAAGGCATCGCCCTCGCAGTGCAGCCGGCGGTCCGCGCCTACCTCGTGGAGCACGGGTTCGACCCGAATTACGGCGCGCGACCGGTGAAACGGCTCATCGAGAAGGTCATCGTCGACGCGCTCGCGGACCGATTTGTGAAGGGGGAAATCACGCATGGTGGAAAGATTCAGGCGATTCTTACCAAGGACCGAACCGTGGCACTCGTTCGGTAGAGCGGCGCTCGCGGCGCTCATACTCGCGCTCGTGGGTTTTGCCGGGGCACCCTGGTGGCTCGTATTCCTCGCCGCCGCGGCGCTCCTCACACTCGTATTCCTCGCCGCACCCCCGCGGAGCGGCGCCGCGGTTTTGGGGTTCGCCGTAGTTTTCGGCGTGCTCCTGCCGCTCCCGGTCGTTTCCGGGTTCAACACGCTCGCACTCCTCGTATGGGCGGTTGCCTCCGCCGCGGCGGTGGGAGCAGTATCGGCAATCGCCCGGCTTGTCGTTCGGCACACTTCCCTCACGGCAGGGCTCCTCGAGACGGTGTTCACGATGGAGGTCGTGGTCATCGCCGCGCTCCTCACGAGCTCGGTAGGCGTCTCGGCGAATCTTATTCAGATACTTGCGGTCCGTCTCGGGACTGTGGGAATCATCGCCGCGGTGTACTATGAGCGGTTTCGGCATCGGTCTCCCCGCCTCACGCGGCATCATGCCATACTCGCCGCTGGTGTGCTCGCGCTCCTTTCGTTCCAGACCATCCTCATTGCCGGGCTTCTACCGCTCACCGTGCTCGGGCAGGCGCTTTTCACAACATTGGTCGTCGTGCTTGCCCGAGAGGCCATTTCCCTCGCGGCGCTCGGGGAGATTACCCGTACGACCGTTCTGAAGGGGGTCCTCGCCGGCGTCCTCGGGACGCTCCTCCTCTTCTCCACGGTTCCGTGGTCCATCTAGGAGTAATCGCGAATAATGCGAATAGCAGAGTAATAATGCGAATGAAATGCGCATTTATTCGCATTATTTGAGTTACATTCGCATTATTAGCGATTACTCCGTAACAATGCGGTCATTCGGTCGTTTTCTCTAGTGATACCCGCTGAAAATACTGTAAACGACTGAACTTTTGAGCGGTAGGTATCATCTGCTTCGTGTGAGGCGAAGCTCGTTTTTCGGCGACCCGATGCCCCGATGCCAGATGGGGCAGGGTTTTGCCGTCATGCGGCATTGTTCGCCTCGTTCGGAGCACCCGAAGCGAGGCTTTTTCTTTTGATACTGCCCATCGTGTGCGCTCCAGCACTCCCGATCCTCACTCCAGGGAAGTTGCGACGACGAGCGCGTGCGGTGATTCCTGAAAAAAGGTCGATATATTCCGTCTGGACGACTCTGCCAGATGGGAAAAAAAGGAGTGAGTCAAAAATAACTAAAACAAACAACATAATGAGTAAGCTTTCAACGAAGATTGCATCGGTCGGGATTGCGGTCGTTACGGCCATTTCCCTCTCCGGTGTCGCGCCCGCGTTCGCACAGACAAATGCGGACCTCCAGGCGCAGATTGCAGCATTGCTGGCTCAGATTAACGCTTTGCAGGCACAGCTCGGGAACCAGGGCGGAACTCCCGCCGCGTCGTCATACCAGTTTGCCGTGAACCTCACACTCGGCAGCAAGGGAGCTGACGTCACTGCGTTGCAGAACGTGCTTATCAGCAAGGGGTATCTGAAGATCAGCGCGCCAACGGGCTTCTTCGGCCCGATGACGAAAGCTGCGGTCGCCGCATGGCAGAAGGACGCGAACATCTCGCCCTGGGTGGGATACTTCGGTCCGATAAGCCGCGCAGCAATGAATAGTGTGGTAACACCAGGCCCCGGTCCAGGTCCAGGCCCAGGCCCCGGCCCGGCTCCGTCCGGCTTTAGCGTCAGCCTCGCGGCTGACAACCCGATTGCACAGTCGATTCCGAAGGGTGCGACGGGCGTCGTCTTCCTCAAATTCAACGTTTCGGGGACCGGCACGCTCTCCTCGCTCACCTTCAAGCGGCTCGGCATCGGTTCGACATCCGACTTCGGCTCGGCGGGCATCTACCTCTACGATGGTATGACCCGTCTCACCAACGGCCGGAGCATCAACTCCACGACGCACGAGGTCACCTTCCTGAACCTGAACATTGCGGTTGCAGGCGTGAAGACCCTCTCGCTCGTGGCGGATATCTCAAGTTCCGCGACTGCTTCGAACCGGAACTACTTCTCGCTCGTTTCCGCGGCGGGGACGCCAAACCCGACCGGAGTGCTCATGGGGAATGAGATGTCCATCGGCGGCCAGGTGGTTGGCGGCGTTGCCGTGACCTCTGGCGCTGCGCCCTCGAACCCTAAGGTGGGTCAGCAGGGTGCGAAGCTCGCGGAGTTTATGCTCCAGGCGAGCTCGACGGAGGACATCGTGGTCCAGCGTATCGCTATTACCGAAGGTGGTTCCATCGCGAACGAAAACCTGTCTAACTTCATGTTGAAGCAGGGCGGGAACGTCGTTGCGACGGCGGCCTCGATCGGCGCGAAGGACCTCGCCGTGTTTAACTTCACGACGCCGTTCCTCCTCGAGAAGGGTCAGCAGCGCACCTTTGAGGTATACGCGGACATCTCGGGTACGACCCGGTCTGCGGACACCATCGTGTTTTACTTCGACAGCGCGTCGGATGTCTACGCGATCGGGAAGACCTACGGCTACCCCGTGCTTCCTGACATCACGGGTATCGACACGACTGGCGAGGCGGACACGCTGACGGTCGCGGGCGGCGAGCTCACCATCACCTTCAACGGTCCGGTGACGGGCGACGTCACCCTCCGCCAGCAGGACGCGATGCTCTACGACTTCACGATTGCCTCGCAGAACAACGTTGAAATCCGGAACCTCCGGTTCAACGTCTCCTCGACGGGTACGATCGCGCTCTACAACGACTTCAAGGTGTGGGACACGGCAGGGAACTCGCTGATTACCTCGGCGGTGAACGTCACGACGGCATCGTCCACGAACGTCACCTTCACCGACGTCATCAACCTCTCGGCCGGGACATCCAAGCGGTTCAAGGTTACGGCTGACGTGGACTCCACGAACAGCTCGAACGGGACCGTGCGGGTACACCTCCTCGCCTTCCAGTCGAATGATGTTCGGAACCTGGATAACAACACCTACGTCGCGACCTCGGTTATCGTGCCGAACAGCACGATTTCAGGGAACACGTTGACGGTGAAGGCGCTCTCACTCGACACGCAGTTGTCTTCGACGCCAACGTCGCAGACCTACGTGAAAGGCAAGAGCGATGTCGCGCTCGCCGGCTTCAGCTTCCGGGCTGTCGCGGGCAAGGTGCGCATCGATACCATCAAGGTGACGGGTTCGGCGACCAGTGGGACGCTCAACTCGGGTGACGTCCAGAGCCTTGCGCTCTACGACGGCACGAACCGGATTTCGTCCTTCAAGTCGCTCGACACCACGAACATCGACGCGACGTTTGACTCGTTGAACTACACGATCGAGTCAGGCGTGACGAAAATTCTCACGCTCCGTGGGAATGTCTCGGCGTCGGACACCGTGGGTGATGTGTACAAGTTCTACATCGCCGCAGTTTCGTCTGCGAACATCTCCGCGTACGACGTGGAGGGGAACGCCGTTTCCCTCACGGGAACCGCGGCGAACTCGGGTGGTACGGTCCTGGTCTCGGTCGCCAACGTGGGCGACGTGACGGTGGTGACGGCTCCGTCGGACACCGAGTCCGAAGCGGGCATCGTCATCATGGGTCGCGAGAACGTCATCGGGAAGTTCCGCTTCACGGCGACGAACGAGGACATGACCGTGAACAAGCTCCAGCTCCTCGTGGTTCCCACGAGTTCGGCGACTGCAACCTCGGGCGCGTCTACGGACGAGGTGCCGGTCGTGAAGCTCTACGACACGAACGGCGCGGCTGTCGGCTCGGCGGCGGGATACACCGTCCAGGCCTCGGGTGACAGCTCGGGTGTGGCGGTGATTGAAACCCTCGGGTGGAACATCCCGAAGGACACCTCGAAGACGCTCGTCGTGAAGGGAGTCATGAACTCCTTCTCGAACGGTGCGGACTCGGGTGCCTCGGTCTACGCGAGCGTTATGGCCGCGAACTTCGAGGCGCAGGGCGCATCGGCGCTTGACACGACCGTCACGGCGGCGACGGGCTTCCAGAAGGTCGCGTACAAGACGAAGCCGACCATCACGGTCGCTTCGGCTGGTGCGACCCTCGGCGCGACCCTGACCCCCATCATCCGCTTCACCGTTGCGGCAGATTCTGCCGAGCAGGTGTCGTGGAAGAAGGTTCAGCTCGCGGTCACGATGAGCGGTGCGACCATGACGGCGGTGAACGCCGTTCCGGGCACGTCGGGTAACGTCACGTTGAAGCCGATCGGTTCTTCGAACCTGAACATCGCCTCGGCCTTCTCGGGTACGTCGGCGACGACTTCAAGTACGTCGGCGATCGTGCCTGCTACGTCCGGGTTCGTGACGCTCATCCTGAACACCGCGGAGGACATCGCGGCTGGTTCATCGAAGACCTACGAAGTTGCGCTCACCTTCTCTGACCTTGTTGCGTCAGGGTCGGGCGGCGCGAACGCGTCGGTCAAGCTCAACCAGACGGAGACGACGCTCGTTGCGGCGACGACTGCCGCGGCTGTTGAAACCAGCCTCGGCGGCGCGAACAACGACGGTGCGCCGTCCTTCATCTGGTCGGACAACTCGGCGGTGGGTCACACGGAGTCGACTTCGGACTGGGCGAACAGCGTGTTTGTGAAGACGCTGCCGTCCGACTCGTTCTCGACGAAGAACAACTAGTTCTTCTGCTTCCGGTACTGACTGCATCGGCATCCCCCCTCCGACCTAGGTCGGAGGGGGGTGAGTTTTCCGGTGGCTTCCCGAGCCCCGCCGGCTGGCGGGGCGAGGTTTCAGCCACGGGAACCCCGTTGCACGTTCAGGGTATAGTTTGTGTTTTGAATACGTAAGCCGAAGGCGCTGCCGAGGAATAAATCAGGTATTTTGGAGAATAATATATCGAACGTGCTTCGGGGTGTGTCGCGGGAGAGGCGAGACCGGTCCCGAGGCGAGACCTTGGAATTCCCTTAAGGTCTCGCCTCGTCTCGCCTCTGGGCCCGTATTCGGTGTTACCCGTCTCTCGTCTCTGGTCTCTCGCCTCTGGTCTTTCCCATCTCTTTTCTTTTATCCTTTTTCCTCCATAATTGACCCCATGCCCCGCCGTCTCCTCACGCTCGCTCGATGGTTTCTCACCGCGACCGTGCTCGTGCCGCTTGTCATCGATTCGAGCGTCTTTTTCCCCTACGCCTTCCCGAAGCTTGCCCTCTTCCGGACGCTCGTTGAGCTCGCGCTCGCCTGTGTCGCGCTTTCTGTCGCGTGGACGTTGGTGCGAGGCGAGACCAACCCCGAGGCGAGACCTTGGAATTCCCTTAAGGTCTCGCCTCGTCTCGCCTCGGGATTCATCGGGCTTCCGTCCCGAGCCGAGGCGTGGAAAGCGATTAAGAGTCCCCTTGGTATTTCCCTTATCCTTTTTCTTTTTTCCCTTGTCATCTCGATGGCGTTTTCTCTCGACCCCTATCGCGCCTTCTGGGGCGACATCGAGCGAGGGGAGGGGGTTATCGGCATCATGCACGTCATTACGTTCGGCGGCCTCCTCCTTGCCCTTTTCCGACCGCGCGACTGGAGCCGGTATCTCAAGCTCACGGTCCTTGTCGGGTTCGTCGTTTTTCTCTACGGTCTTTTCCAGCACTTCGGTATCACCTGGGTTCCATTTGCCCGCCATGCGCAGGATCGCGCCGAATCGTTCATCGGGAACCCCGCCTTCCTCGCGACGTACGCCCTCTTTGTAATGGTGTTCGCGTGGATGTCGGTGTGGGGAAAAGATAAAAGAAAAGAGACAGAGGCGAGATCAGTCCCGAGGCGAGACCTTGGAATTCCTTTAAGGTCTCGCCTCATCTCGCCTCTGCCCCTTTTCTTTTTGGTGCGCGCCTGGCGGTGGTTTGCGTTCGCGACGATCGGCCTCGGCGCGCTCACTGTGTTCCTCACCGGCACCCGCGGCGCGATGCTCGGCCTTGCGGTGGGGGGTGTCGTGGCGCTCGTGCTCACTCTTTTCCAGAGGGGCGACCGTGGTGATATTTCGGTTCAGCGACGGCGAATTCGCGCGGGCATGCTTCTTGCTGCACTTTTCGTATTCGCGGGCGTCTTTTGGACAACGCGGACGGCGCCGCTGTGGCAGTCGATTCCCGGATTGAACCGCCTCGCGGTAACCGCGGAGGAGTCCCTGTCGGACGCCTCAACGGAGACGCGGCTTATTACTTGGCGAGTCAGCTGGAAGGCATTCCTCGAAAAGCCGGTACTCGGGTGGGGACCAGAACACTACATCACCGCGTATGAGCGCCATTACGACCCCGCATTCGCGTACTACGGCGAGACATGGCTCGACCGCGCGCACAGCAAGGTGTTTGACCTCCTCGTCACGCAGGGGGTCGTTGGCACGGTGGCATACGTCTCGCTCCTCGTCGCGCTCGGCGCATTGATCTGGCGGCGGAATGCCGGCGCGGTCCGAGCGGTTCTCCTCGGCTTCCTCGTCTCGTATGTCGTCCAAAATCTCGTCCTCTTCGACCAAGTAGTCTCATACCTGACGTTTGCGGTGTTTGTTGCGTGGGCTGCACGCCCCACCTCACCAGCTCGCCTCGCTGAAGCTCCGGCGAAGTGGGCAGGCGGGTGCGAGCCTGCATCGCTATCGTCAGTTTCTGCCGCGCCGGCATCCCCGCTCCGTCGGTATGCGTTGTTTGTTGTTTGTTGTTTGTTGTTTGTTGCCGCCATCGGCGGCATCTACTTCGTGAATGCCCTGCCCTACGCGCAGGCGCGAGCGTACAAGGAGTCGCCGGGCCTCGGTGATATCAAGAAGGTAACGGCGCGGCTCCGGGATGGCATGTACCCGACAACCTATGCGCAAAAGGATATTCGAGGCGTCGGTATCGACAACATCTACCAGGATCAGTACTTCCTGTACGACCCGTATCGGCAGAACCCGAAGTTCAAGGCGGTCGGGGACCTCCTGCTCGCCGGGGCCAAGGAGATGATTGATCGGGAGCCGGTCTACGATGTGCGCTACTACATCCGGTACGCGACGATGCTCCACGCGATGGCGCGCGACGATGAGTCGTACTACGCGAAGGCGGAGCTGTACCTGCGGAAGGCGCTCGAGCTCTCGCCGACCCGCCAAGAGCTTTTCTACCTACTTGCATTCAATCTCGCCGGACAGGGGAGGGTGGACGAGTCGATTACCATCGCCCGTCGCGGGGTCGCGCTTGATACCCGTGTCGCGCGCGCCCACTTCCACCTCGGGCTCATGCTCGACGCGGGCGGGCAAAAGGATGAGGCGAAGCGGGAGCTCGCCGAGGTGGAACGCCTCAATCCCCGTCTCAACACGCTCATGAACACCGATTTTCGGACACTCGGCATGCTCTATGCGAGCTTGGGCGAGAACGACCAACTTATATTACTCATCGACCGGAGCATGCGCGGCGCATTGCCTGTCGCGCTCGACCAGGAGACCTACACGCTGGCACTCAAGCGTTATGCTGACCAAAAGGACCAAGAGCATTTCGCGGCACTCGCAAAATTCATGAAGGGCACGTTCCCGAGTATCGCGGACGACATGGATGTGTTGATCGACCTCGCCGAGAAGGGGAATTGGGAGATAATCAGAAAACTCTAATAATTTCCAAATCCTCCGCCGAAGGCGGATCCGCCTCAGGCGGACAATTTCTAATTTCCAATCCCCATCTTTCGAGCCAAAGTTTTGGGAATTGGGAATTTCATTGGAAATTATGAATTAGGAATTAGAAATTAGTAACCCGTGAAGAAAATAGGTATACTTACCCAGACGCTCAAACAATGAATATGAGTTGGTTTAAACTCTCCGCTTTCTTCCTCCGCCTCTCGGCGCTCTTCGTCGCTATTGTGGTACCCTCGACACTCTTCCCGTTTATCGTGGGGAAGTACGCCTGGTTCCGGGGGTCGGTGGCAATCTCGCTCGGGCTTTTTTGTATCGGCGTGCTCGCGAACCACGAAGCCGCAAAGCCATACCTCGCCCGTCTCCGGGCGACACTCGTTTCTCCTATCGGGATTTCCGTTATTCTTTTTTCATTTTTCTTTATTCTTGCAGGACTTTTTGGGGTCGACCCCGCCGCATCCTTCTGGTCCAACTTCGAGCGTGGCGAGGGCGGTCTGCAAGTTTTACATCTGTCCCTTTTCTTTTTTCTTTTATCTTCACTCCTCGCGAGCACGGAAGACTGGCGCCGCATGCTCCGGTGGGTCGTCGCGGGCGGGGTGCTTATGGTGGTGTACGGTTTTTTTGCGGCGTATGGGTACCAGGGATTTGTGGGCGCAACGCTTGCGGAATCAGGTTCAGGTTTCCGGTTCCAGGGTTCCATCGGCAATCCCGCGTATGTCGGGGCGCTCTGTATATTCTTTCTGGGATATTTAGCGTACCTGTTGCACGCTCGGTACCGGGAACGGAAGCTACTTTCGCTCGGAAGTTTTTTTGTCGGGCTTCTCGGCGCGGGTTTTATCGCCGTTCTCTTCTTCTCAAAGACGCGCGGTGCGCTCGTGGCGCTCGTCGTCGCGGCGGCGGTCGCCATCGCCTACTTTGCATGGTTCCACCGGGCATGGCGGAAGCGGTTGCTTGCCGGTGGCGCGCTTCTTATCGTGCTACTCGTCGTGGCGGTGCAGTTCCGCCAAACGCAGTTCATCCAATCCCTTCCCATCTCGCGCATCTTTGATATCTCGATCGGCGCCGAGACCTTCCAGACGCGAGGCATCATGTGGGGTGTTGCCTACCGCGGGTTTCTTGACCGTCCGGTCCTCGGTTGGGGACCAGAGAACTACATTCAGGTCTTTGACCGGCACTTCGACACAGCCTACTACGTGCCCGGCAATCCGTTTGGCGCCTGGTTCGACCGCGCGCATAGCATCATTTTCGACTACCTTGTTGAAACCGGCGCGCTCGGGCTCGTAAGCTACCTCGGCATGTTCGTGGTGTTCTTTTGGCAGTTTTTCCGCACACGGAAGATTGAGCTTACCAGGCGATTACTCACGGAAGAGAGTATCCTCATCGGCCTTGCCGTCGCCTATTTGGTGCAGGGCGTTGTTCTCTTTGATGTGCTCCCCATCTCATACAACCTCTTCTTTTTCCTCGCACTCGGCGGGGCGTACGTGACTAGGATTCAGGATGAAAAAAGAAAAGAGATAAAAGAAAAAGGAGGAAACCCACTGAAACAGGCCGCGTAACTCACTTTTTCTTTTATCTTTTGTCTTTTATCCTCTAACCACCCCCATGTCTCGTTTCTTTTTTCCTTTTTCCTTTTTCCTCCGTCGTTTTCTCCCTGCCCTCGGTATCGCCGCCGCAGTTTTCTCGCTCGTCTACGGCGTCTACCTGCCGTTCCGGAAGTCGAGCGCCTACATCAATGCCATCCGGAACCTCCAGACTGCAAAATCGCTCACCGAGGTCATCGCCGGATACGACCGAGCATTCAAAATTCCTTCGCCCGTCGGCGGTGAGGAGCTTGCGAAGTTCGCCTCATACGATGTGCTGAACATGATATCGAATCCTCGCCAGCCGGAGGAGGTCTCACGCGAATTGGTCAGGTATATCGAACAGTACGCGTTTCATAATAATGTTCGGCATCTTCTTGCAATCGCCCAGCTCCACGCGACGCTCTGGCAACGGTTTCAGAAGGACGAGGATTATGTAACCGCAGAACGGTATTACCGAGACGCGTACGCCATCGGTCCCAAGCTCCCGCCGGTGCTCTTCGGCCTCCTGAACCTGTACGGCGCGCACGGTGACACGGCGAAGGCAGAGGAGATTGGTAATGAAATAGTGCGGTACTGGCCGACCGCGACCGACGTGGGGAACGCCCTGCTCAAGGCACGGGAAGCCCCTTCGTCGGCAACCACGACGCTGTAGGAAGGATTGCGTCGAATGCATGTCCTTGTAATCGTATCAATATGATACGATTAATAGGTATAAATGATACGAATATGTTTAAATTGTCGCAGTCATGGGCTAAAACCAATGGATGTTGACTTGTAGAAATCTCGGGCTAAAATTGAGAGATGGTTTTGAAAAACTCGGTTATCAAGCGTACTATATTTGAATTATTGAAAAAGCATCTTTCCGCAAAGGAAATTTCGCTTATTGTTGGCGCCCGTCAAGTTGGGAAGACGACACTAATGCGTATGCTTGATGATATGCTGCGCTCCCGCGGAGAACGGACGGTTTGGCTCAATCTTGATGTAGAATCCGACAGAATATTTTTTGACTCTCAAGAATCACTCGTAAAAAAACTCATGCTTGAGTTCGGGAAACATACCGGGTACGTATTTATTGATGAGATTCAAAGAAAAGAAAATGCAGGATTGTTTTTGAAGGGGTTGTACGATATGGGTCTTCCATATAAATTTATCGTTTCAGGA
Source organism: bacterium (assembly GCA_030647415.1). GTDB lineage: Bacteria > Patescibacteriota > Minisyncoccia > UBA6257 > GWB1-50-10 > JAUSKB01. The sequence continues at coordinate 75,397 of JAUSKB010000011.1, read as the reverse complement.
TCAGGGAGCTTGGAATTAAAAGAAAAAATACACGAATCGCTTCTGGGGAGAAAGCGCGTATTTGAAATGACCCCGGTTTCGTTCGGCGAATTTGTGAATTTCAAAACAGAAAATCGGTACGAGGGGCGCCTGGATGAATTTTTCAAAATTGAAAAAACACACACCGAAAAATTCCTGCAGGAATATATGCAATTTGGAGGATATCCCCGTGTTATTACCGAAGACGAATCGCGGGAGAAGGAACGAGTGATAAACGAAATATTTGAAAGTTATATCGAGCGAGATATTTCATACCTGCTTCATGTGGAGCGGATAGACGCGTTTCGAGGATTGATTAAGATATTTGCGGAACAGACGGGGAATATGGTTCATTATACGGAGCTTTCTTCCACGCTGGGCATATCTCTTCCCACGATAAAAAACTATATCGCGTATGCGGAAAAAACATTTGTGATTCGCCGCGCGTATCCGTATTTTCGCAACACGCGAAAAGAGATCACTAAATCACCACTCATTTATTTCAATGATATCGGGTTACGGAATTATGCGCGCGGTATTTTTGGGAGAACTCTTTCAAGCAACGATGGAGGATTTCTATTTCAAAACTTCATCGCGAATGAATTGAGGCATATCGGTACGCAATCAAGCGGAGGGGATACTCGTTTTTGGAGATCGAAGGATGGCGCGGAGGTTGATATTATCGCCGAATTAGATGGCGAAATCATTCCGATTGAGGTGAAATATAAAAATATTACTACGCCTTCAGTTGAGCGCTCCATGAGAAGTTTTATCAGGAAATACGCCCCCCAAAAGGCGTTGGTTGTTCATCTTGGCGATGAGGGTAAAATGAAAATTAACGACACAACCGTACAATTTATTCCGTTTACCAAACTCTACACACTGTTTCATTACACGTCCCCGTCTCCATCGGCGTCGGGGACGCCAAGGCAGTAGGGATTCACCCTGTTAGAGATGTCGCTGGGATGTACAAAACTCAACGGTGGTTTATCCTGTTAGAGTTTTACAAACACTCGAAAAAGAATGAAACATTGTTTGTGGTTTAGAAGACGTATCTTTATGAAACTGTCTATGTGTAAAACTCTAATGCGGTTCACCCTGTTAGAATTTTGCACACACTCAAATTTTTGGACACTGACCTGCTACACAAACATCTGTTTTCATCAGTCGAGTATGTCTGCAAAATTCTAACAGGGTAAATGTGCGGCATCAGCGGCATACTAGCGACTCGGGCGGGCGACCGCGCATTGATTGAGCGCGCGGTTCGGGCGATGAACGCGCGGCAGGTCCGGCGCGGACCCGATGACGAGGGGATTGCGAGCTATCCACTTGCGAATGGCGGCGGTCCTTCGGCTTCGCTCAGGACAGGCGAAGTGGTGCTGGGGCACCGTCGGCTTTCCATCATCGACCTCTCTTCCGCCGGCCATCAGCCCATGGAACGTTCGATTCCCGGGGGCATTCTTTCTATCACCTTTAACGGCGAGATATACAATTTTCGCGAACTTCGCGCGGAGCTCGTGGCTCGCGGTGAGCGATTCAACACGGAAACCGACACGGAGGTGATTCTCACGCTCTTCGCGCGGGAAGGAGTCGCTTCATTCTCGAAGCTCCGTGGCATGTTTGCATTTGCGCTGTGGGATTCTCGAAATCAGATGCTCTACCTCGTTCGGGACCGGTATGGCATCAAACCCCTCTACTACGCGGCAACGCCCAATCAGGTGGTGTTCGCATCGACCGTCGGCGCGCTCGCCGAAAGCGGTCTCGTGCCGGCGGAACGGGACCCCCGTGCGCTCATTGGGTTTCTCCTCACCGGGTCGGTGCCTTCGCCTTGGACGACGCTCCGCGCTGTCTCTGCGGTGCCGTCGGGGTCGTACCTGGAGCGGCGAGTGGATGGCACCATCCGTACCGTTCGGTACTACGACCCGCTCGAGGCATTCACGAGGAAACGGGACGTCTCGTTCGCCGAAGCGACCCATGAGGTGCGGCGGCTGCTCTCGGATGCGGTCGGAAGCCACCTCGTCTCCGACGCGCCGCTCGGCATCTTTCTTTCGGGCGGGCTTGATTCGTCAGCGATTACGGCACTTGCGGCGCATGGTCGCGCGAAACCGGTTACCACACTTTCGGTTAATTTTGACGAGCCGGCATATTCCGAGAAGCTCTACCAGGACCGCGTCGCGGGGTGGCTGAAGACCGACCATCGGGAGTCGCGCATCCGCCGTGCCGATTTTATGGGTGAGCTCGACGAGGCGCTCGGAGCGATGGACCAGCCGACGGTGGACGGCGTGAACACCTTCTTCATCGCCGGCGCAGCGAAGGCCGCAGGATTAAAGGCAGTCCTCTCGGGCCTCGGGAGCGATGAGATATTCTTCGGCTACCCTGCTTTCCGAAAGGCGAGAGCGCTCCGGTTCGTGTCACACCTCCCCGCGGCGCTCCGGTCGCTCGCGACGTCTCATGCGATGCTCGGCCGCCGGACGCCTAAGGCATCGTACCTCATGCGGGGCGACCTCATCGGCGAGTATCTCACGGTCCGGGGGCTCTTCACGCCGCGCGAAGCGGCGACCCTTCTCGGCGTGCACGAAGCGGAGGTGTTGGCGGTGGTCGAGGATATCGCGGCATCGCTCGTTCCCGGAGGCCACGAGCTCCAGGTGCTCGAATCGCTTCACCCAGCCGACACGCACTCGTATCTTGAATTGAAGAGCTATCTCGAATCCCAGCTCCTCAAAGACACCGACTTCATGGCGATGCACCACTCGGTCGAGGTCCGGGTGCCCTTCCTCGACCACCCGCTCGTCGAGTACCTCGCCTCGCTCCCGGCAGACCTCAAGTTCCCGCGCGGCGGGGTGAATAAGCCCCTCCTTGTCGAGGCGGTCAGGGATATCGTGCCCCGGGAGGTGTTTCAGCGGCCGAAGATGGGATTCACCTTCCCGTTCGCCGAGTGGCTCGCGTCGGTGGTGGGTGAGCATAACGCGTTTCGCCCGTTGCTCGCGACTGCCCATGGCAAGGAACTCCTCCGCCGCTTCAAGGCAGGAGATCTCCACTGGTCGCGCCTGTGGGCGGCTACTATTGCAAGCACATGGCAGTGATTATGCCTATGTTTCAGTCGGGGTATTCGGCAGTTTGCGGTATAATAACATCAAGAGCATGAAGAATTTTAATGAGGGGAATGTAAAGGATTTTACAGCCCCAACATCCTTGCCGGTTTCACCTACGCAAGCTTCTGAATGGCAGCACGCAAACCGAAGCTGGTGGGAGCGTAACCCTATGCGGTACGATTGGAATCGCGCGAATCAGTACCGTGAGTTTACAAAAGAGTTTTTTATTGAAATTGACAAGAGTTTTTTTTCGAACGCTCGAGAGTATTTGCGGCGCGACTCCGAATTACCATTCAACGAGTTCATTCACTTTTCAGATCTGGGAACGAAGGATGTTCTGGAAATCGGGGTGGGGAACGGGAGTCACGCACAACTTTTGGCGTCCCACGCAAAAACCTTCGCGGGTATTGATCTCACGGATTATGCGGTTCAGGCGACGAAAAAGAGGATGAGTGTTTTCGGGCTCACGGCGGATATTAAGAGGATGGATGCGGAAAAGCTTGAATTTCGCGATGGAAGCTTCGACTTCGTCTGGAGTTGGGGCGTCATACATCACTCCGCGAACACGAAGAGGATTCTTGATGAGATACATCGAATACTTCGTCCCGGTGGAACCGCGGTTCTGATGGTTTATCACCGTGGATGGTGGAACTACTACGTGACAGGACTGCTCCGCGGTATTATTTCTGGAAAGTTATTCAAATTTCGTTCCTTGAGTAAGTCAATCCAAATGAACACCGACGGCGCGCTCGCGCGGTACTACACCATTTCCGAATGGCGCGCGCTCATGGCCCCCCTCTTTCTCGAAAAAAAGATCGAAGTGCGCGGTCCATGCGCCGACCTAATTCTTTTGCCTGGAGGCCGCCTCAAAGATGTGGCGCTTCGGCACTTCCCGCTCTCGCTGAACCGGTTCCTTACCGGCGCGCTTCACATGGGCGTATTTCTCGTGTCAACGCTCTCGAAGCGGTAACATCCCTGAATTTTCATCAATGAAAAAGATTTTATTTGCCGTTCCGGATATGGAGACAATCGGCGGCATCCAAAATGTCGCGAAAAAGATCAGTGGCGTTATCCAGGAAGCGGGCATTCTACTGAAGGTCGTCGAGCGGAAACGCGGTGGCTTGCTTGCGAAACTTCACTTCACACTCTCGTTCGTATGGAATGCGCTCGTGTTCCGTCCGACGCTCATAGTCTGTATCCACATCAATTTTGCGGTTGTCGCCTACTTCCTCCATGTATTCTTGCGGATCCCTTTTACCGTCGAGCTTCATGGCGTTGAAGCGGTCCGCATCACGGATCCCCTGAAGCGTCGGGCCGTGCGGACCGCCCGTATCGTTGTCGCTCCTTTCCGGTGGACGATGGGAAATATTCTTCGGCAGTTTCCCGAAGTAGAACGGCGATCGTTTATTTTGCCGAACAGTGTCGATGGCGAACGGTTCCATATTACAGGGAAGCCGGAGGCATTGAAGCGGACGCTTGGCATCGGAAGCGAAAAAGTGATCTGTACCGTCGCGCGCCTTTCATCGCTCGAGATAGGGGGAAAGGGATATGATCGGGTCATCGAAAGTTTGCCGAGGGTTCGGGAGCGGATCCCCGACATCAAGTACGTCATCGTGGGCGACGGTGACGACCGCCCGCGCGTTGAGGCGCTGATCAACCGTTTGCATTTGAGAAACCATGTGACGATTACCGGCGCGGTACCAGATCAGGCGCTCGTTGAGTATTACAATCTTGCTGATGTATTTGTACTTCCCTCGAAGGGGGAGGGGTTTCCCGCAATTGTATTGCTCGAAGCGCTCGCGTGCGGAACGCCTATCGTGGGTGGAAACCGCGAGTGCGGTGATGAAGCGTTCGCGAACGGGGAGTTAGGTATTCTCGTCGATCCGGATGACCGCGGTGCGATCGCGGGTGCAATCATCTCGATTGTATCGGGTACGGCGCCGAAGCTTTTGAAAGGTGAGGCGCTCCGCCGGAGGACACTCGAAGTGTACGGGCTCGAGAAGAGTAAGGCGCGGATCCGGGAATTCATTGAGGCCGCATACGCATCATGAAAATCGCGATTCTTACTTCGCACGTGATCCAATACCAGGCGCCGCTTTTCCGAAAGTTCGCGGTCATGCCCGGCATCGATCTCACGGTCTACTTTTGCTGGGATTTCGGTGCGAAAAAGATGTTCGATCCGGAGTTCGGGTGCGCGATCGAGTGGGACATTATTCTTACGGAGGGGTATCGCCACTTATTCCCGAAAAATTTTTCATTAAAACCAGGTCCGAGCTTCCTTGGCCAGATAAACCTCGGGATCATTCCGGCTTTGTGGAAGGGGAAGTATGACGCGGTAATCGTCTATGGGTGGAATTCGCTCACAAACTGGCTTGCATTTGCAACCGCCTTTCTTCGCAGGACCCCAGTTCTTCTCCATGGCGAGAATCCGATGAATCAGGAATCCCTGAAGAGCGGGCGAAAACGGGCGGTAAAAAAAATTATTCTTGGCATGCTGTTCCGCCGCGTTTCGGGATTTCTCTACATTGGCGAGGAGAATAGAAAATTCTATGAGTATTATGGTGTGCCTAAAAAGAAGCTGTTCTTTGTCCCATACGCCGTCGAAAACGATCGGTACATTGAAGTAGCCAAGACGTTTGTGGGAAAGAAACCGGAACTCAAAAAGAAACTCGGCGTTTTGCCGGATCATCCGCTCGTTCTCTTCGTCGGAAAGCTTATTGGAAAAAAACGCCCCCTCGATCTGCTTCAGGCCTACGAATTACTCATTACTCATTACTCTTTACCCATTACCCCCTCCCTACTCTTCGTTGGCGATGGAGAACTCAGACAAACACTCGAAGCATACGCTCAAGATCATGGTTTAAAGAACGTCCGGTTCGCGGGTTTCAAAAACCAGTCAGAACTCCCGGAATGCTACGCCGTGGCGGATGTGTTTGTGCTCCCTTCGGGAATCGGCGAGACATGGGGACTGGTCGTGAATGAAGCGATGTGCTTCGGACTCCCGGTCGTGGTTTCCGATATCGTGGGGTGCGGATCGGATCTAGTGCATAGAAATGAGAACGGTTTTATATTCCGGCTTGGTAATATTGATGAGCTCGCCGAGTGCATAAGGAAGTTGGTAGAGAGTCGCGAGCGCGTGGAAAACTTCGGGAAAAGATCAAAAGAAATCATCGCGCACTACTCGCACGAAAAGGATATAGAAGGAATAAAGGAGGCACTCGATTTGATTTTTAATGATATAGTAGTATTGCGTGAGTGAGATGAAAGAAAAACAATTTGAAACGGTTCACGATTTTGAGCGGATTTTACAATCCGCATTACATCGGGCATATACAATACACGAAGCTCTCGGTTCGAGGGGTGAAGAGTTGGTGCAGAAAAACCAATTTGGAGAAACAGCCTTGCGTATCGATATTGAGGCCGAAGAGGCAGTACTCGATTTTCTGAAAGAAAGCGGGATCCCAATAAGAGTTATTTCGGAGGAACATGGAAAAGTGGAAATCGTTCCGAGTCCCGTCTATCTCGGCATACTCGATGGCCTTGACGGTTCCAATCGTTACCAGGCAGGAAGAGGAAAGGAACGTTACGGAACGATGCTTGGTATATTTTCCAATATCGACCCCGTATATGGCGATTACGTGACAAGCGGTATTATGGAACATTCAACCGGAAAACTTTTTGTCACCGAAAAAGGCGTTGGCAGTTTTCTTTTGGATGCGCAAGGAGGCAGAATTCCTCTTCACGCTTCCGAGCAAAATATTTTAAGCGAAAGAACGCGAATATATATGAACGGACATTTTGATGTGTGCCACCGGGTTTTTTCAGAAAAACTCCGGCAATTCAAAATAACGGATCCGCGTGCTTACGCAACTTATTTTTCCGATTTAGCTTCCGGCAAGGTTGATTTGATTTTGACGTGCACGGCAAAGAATAATCTGGAACCCGCGATAGGCTATGGCTTTGTTGCCGAAGCGGGCGGAGTTATGGTGGACCTTAATGGAGAGAGTTTACAAGATAAAAAATATTTTGAATTCGGTCAACATGAGGAACTACCCATTATAATCGCTTCAACCGAAGCATTAGCGCGCGATTTTATTCGACATATTCGCGACAGCATATAATATTTGTGAACGATATGGAAAAACTAATCGCAGAAAAAATCGACAAGGAAAAGAAAAAGACTGAATATTTTTCCCAATTTGCGCTGAAACATTTGAGTGCGATGAGAATCTTGGAAAAAGGCGGCGTGTTGGGAGAGGATAATAAAGAGTGGCGGAACGTAGCAGAACATTGTCTCGTTGCCGCAGTTGGCGCGGATATTTTGGCGGAGCACCTGAACGCAGATCGTGATACGGTCGTCCTCGCGACATTTCTGCATGATTGGTATAAGCGGCGTGAGGTCGAGGCGATCCGGGAGCACGGCGGAGAAAAAGGTGTTACCAAAACCGTACAGGAGGATGACCGTCTATTGCGCGAGTATGGTTTTTCGGAAGAATTCATCCGGGTCGCGCATGCTAACATGCCCGTGAGCGCCGATCCTGAATACATCGCAGGGCGTTCTCGGAATGAAAAAATTGTGCACTTTATGGACCATATCACACTCGGTTCCGAGTATGTCGAAGTGAAGGATCGCTGGCGTGAACTTGAGAAAGAACCTTTTTTCAAAGCGTATTCCGAATCATATCGGGGTATCTATGGAGGAAAAAATTTGAAGGAGTTTCAAAAAGAACTCGCCGAATCCGAGGAAGAAGAATTTGAACATAAGATTGAATTGTCGCCGGGGACTATTGTTGAGTTTATAAGAACGGAACTCGAGAAGCGTATCAATGCCAAGGAGGATCGCTAGGAAGTGATCACCTCCTTCCAATTCGACCAGTCGATTTTTAACCGCGGGCGATCAGTTATAGTCCTGTTGAAGGGCTGATCATAAAGGACATGTTCCCATTCCGGGGTCACTTCGCCGGTTATTTCAAGTGCGTCGTCAATAAGGTACTGTCCTTTTATCACCGTTTTATCTTTTGTGAAGATCGCGTTTTTTGCAAAGTCGGGTCCGAGGTATTTTTCAAGCCAATATTTCTTTTCAACTAAACACGTCTTGCTGTTGTATATAGCCGTTGTGCAGACGAATACTCGGAACCCGAGCGCGCCCATCTCTCGTACAGCATTGATACCGGCTTCGAGGGGAGGAAGACCCACGAAAAACCCCTCAGCGCTCTTGACCGACTCGATCTTCTCGTTAAGGCGGGCCGGGTATTCCTGATTCACGTATCGCGTCGTTCTTTGTTCCACCGGTAGAAAGAATTCGCTCGGGAATGTTTTCCGCCATGATGCCAAAAAACCGCTTTCAAAGTCGACGAGAGGTCCGTCCATATCAACCAAAACTATTTTTTTCATATCCTCGATTCTCTTGTATTTAATTGTATTGCTTTTTTCTCGGAATAAAAATGCCCCCACTTACTGGGGGCGAATGGTATAGTCTTTGATCATGGTCGCAACTACCTTCGGACTGAGGTGGGTATTGTCGATCGTGTAGCTTTCCGCGATCTGCAAGGGTATTTCGGCGGGGCGCTCTTCCTGGAGCACTCGTCGCAGTTTCTCTATGTCCGTGATCTTCCGCGTCCCGGCACGCGAAGAATTCTTGACGCGTTTTTCGAGTTCAGGCATATCGCACGAGAGCTTAACGAAATAAATCTCGCCCTGCAGCTCTTTTATCACGCGGATATAGGTTCGCACCGCGTGATCTGCTGCTTCGCGTAATGGGCCGGCGTAGTAGGAGAACGTGAAGATCATCCCGAGAGCCCCGTCTTTTGCGGTCGCTCTAATAACATCGGTCCGGAGCTGAAGATTGAGTTCCGTACGTGCCTGCGTGCCGAATTTTTCGAAAACAGCATCACAGATATCCGTAAACAAATGATTGTGCAGAAGCCTGAATCCAGTTGCTTCCTGTAGCGCTTTTGCGACAGTGAGCTTACCGACTGCCGGTGGTCCATAAATCATGACCAGTTTCATTAACGCCTCCTATTGTTGGCAAATTCTGTTTTGTTTTTGTTCTATTTTAATGATTGCCCAAATAAAATATTTTGTCAAGTATCAAAAAACGGCATCAAGGCCGTAGCAGCCAATCTCTGGTCTACTAGCTAAAGATGCGATCGTATGTCTCGATGACCGCGGGATGGACATTCTCCCGCACGAGCTCGCGGCGGGAAAATTCTCGCAGGCCGGATTTCACATGGTATTCATGCGGGTCAAGAGAACGCGCAACCGCCCGCCGTTCCGGTTCGGTCAGTTCGAGTGAGAATACAAAACCGAGACTGTGCAGGCCGGCGTTCTGTGGGCGCTGTTGCCGCATGCCCCAAAAAAAATCCTGTGCGTTCGCGGGTTCGAACCTGATCATCGGGACAGAGAGAGAGGTCTCTCGTTCGAAGCACCGGACGATTGATCGTTCGAATGTTTCCCCCGCAAGCACGCGCCCCCCAATGTACCACCATATTCCTTGCGCCGGTTTTGCCTGCCGTTTCGCAAGGAACACCGTCCTTTTTGAGCGGTTCACGATGAGCGCATCAACACAGACGACCACGAACGATCGGATCGCACGGGCATACTCCCCAGGGGAAAGGAAGAGCGGTTTTATGCGGTGGCGCTTGTTCTCGTAGTAGCGCGTGGGTAGTTCTGTGCCATACCTCTTTACACGCGTCTTTCTTGTATGGTAAACTTTTTTCACGTTGAGTTAAGTATAGGCTTGTTTATCTACTTATGAAAGTTCTCATCACTGGTGGCGCAGGGTACATTGGGTCGCTCTTGGTCCCACTGCTCTTAGAGAAGGGGCACTCGGTTCGCGTCGTCGACAATCTGCTTTTCAATCAGACGACACTCCTCCTGTATTTTTCGAATAAGATTTTTTCATTCACCTACGGCGATATACGGGACGAAAAAGTATTGAAGCCGCTCGTGGATGAGGCGGACTGCATCGTGCACCTCGCGGGTATCGTGGGGGAGCCGGCATGCCGCGTGAATCCCCAGCTCGCGACGACCGTAAACTCTGACGCGAGCAAGCTTCTGAACCGCCTTCGCGGTAAAAAGCCCCTGATATTCTCCTCGACGGGAAGCAATTACGGAAAGGTGAATGGGGTCTGCACCGAGGAGACCGTGACCAACCCCCTCTCGCTCTATGCAAAGACGAAACTCGATGCGGAAAAAGATTTCTTGGATAAGGGCGATGTGGTGGTGTATCGGTTCGCGACCGGGTTCGGCGTTTCACCGCGTATGCGCCTTGATCTCCTCGTGAATGACTTCTGCCACAAGGCGGTGACAAGCGGGAGCCTCATTGTGTACCAAAAAGACGTGCGGAGGACCTTCATCCACGTGCGCGATATGGCCCGGGCGCTTTTGTTCGCCGTCGAGAATTTCAGCACATTGAAGAACAACATCTTCAACGTTGGGCATGAATCGTTGAATCACACAAAGGAGGAAATGGTGAAGGAAATTCAGCGCCAGTATCCACGCTTCTATGTTCACTTCGCCGACGTAGGCGAGGACCCGGACAAGCGCGACTATGCGGTCTCGTATGCGAAAATACGGGCCCGCGGGTTCGAAACCGAATACGCCCTGAGCCAGGGCGTCGATGAGCTACTCCGGGCGCTCCCATCGGTCACCATTCCGAACCCGTACTCAAATTTTTCGGGATAAGATAGCATACCCTAGCTATATGTCGAATCCACTTTACAAGGAGATCACAAAATGTCGTGTGTGCAGGTCCGCCAATCTGACCCCGATCCTCTCGCTGGGAGATCTCTACGTTTCAAACTTCTTTGCCGACGCGAAAGCACAGGAGAAAAATGCGGTAAAAGCTCCCCTGGAGCTCGTGTTGTGCAATGAGAAGGACGGTGGGTGTGGGTTGCTCCAGCTCAAACACTCCGTTGACCCCGAAGAGATGTATCGGAACTACTGGTACCGTTCGGGCATCAACAAGAGCATGACCGACGAGCTCGTCGGGATTGTGAAGAAGGTGGAGGCCATCGTGCCGCTCTCCTCCGGCGATTTCATTATCGATATTGGTTCGAATGACGGCACACTGCTCCGGGCTTATGGGGGAAAAGGTTTGAATCGAATAGGATTTGAGCCAGCGCGAGCTCTTGCGGAAAAATATGGACTCGAGGGTATCACGCACGTATTTACTGATTTTTTCAGTTTCTCCGCATTACATGCGAAGTTCGGGAACGCGAAAGCGAAAATCGTTACCGCAATCGCAATGTTTTATGACCTGGACGACCCAAACATGTTCGTTGGCGACATCGTGAAGTGCATGGATGACGACGGCCTGCTTGTCGTGCAGATGATGTACCTACCCTCCTTCCTGAAGCGGAACGCGTTCGACGGCATTTGCCACGAGCACCTCGAGTATTATTCCCTGCTCTCGCTCGAGAACCTACTGAAGCGGCACGGCTTGGAGGTAATTGATGCCGAAATGCGGGAGCATGTAAATGAGGGAAGTATTCGAGTCTACGTCCGCAAGGTGGGGATGGGGAAGTCGCTACGACTACAGCCGGGGGCATCAGAGCGGGTACAAGCGTTCCGTAGAGAGGAGAAAGCGCTCGGGCTCGATGATAAGAGGATATACGAGGAGTTTGTCCGCCGGGTTTTGGAGCTTAAAGAGATGACCATCACCTCGATTAAAAAGGAGGTTGCTGCCGGCAAAACGGTATTTGCCTATGCCGCCTCTACCAAAGGCAATACCACACTGCAGTTCTTCGGACTTACACCGGATCTTGTCACGGCTATTGCTGATAGGAATCCGGACAAGTGGGGCACAAAGACCGTCGGGACGATGATACCAATTATTTCCGAGGAGGAGTTTCGAAATAAAAAACCCGATTACGTTCTCATCCTCGCGTGGCACTTCTTGCCTGAATTTTTAAAGCGGGAGGCTGACTACCTAAAAGCGGGTGGCAAATTCATCGTGCCGATGCCGGAATTTAAGATTATTGGTGGAGAAGATCTCCAATAAAACAGTACGAAAGCGCGCTTGTCGCGGGTAGTCCCAGCCCTGATGGTTCGTGCCTCGCTAGAAATGGGAGTTTTCTATGTTCCCGCCACAATGTCGGGTTTTTTAAAAATAAAAAAGGGTTGAGATATACTCGACCCTTTTCGGAACATCTCCAGCACTACTCACAGTCCGGCGTGCTCCAGTGTCCACCCGTAGTAACGGCCGAGCGATTTCTTAATGTCGTCCTCTGACGTGTTTTCTACGCCGGTCTGTGCGGCTATCTCCTCCCCCCATAACCGAAGGAACTCTATGCGCAACCGGAGGTACCGTTTGTCGATCATCGCGCGCGCCGCATCACATGAGAGCATCCCCACCCACTCGAGCACACTCATGAACTCTATCCAGATCGAAAAGCGATCCTTTGGTTTTGTGGACATGAACCCGAAAGGTCTTGTGGGCAGAAACAGGGGAAGATGGAGCGTGAACCCGAACGCTCCTACTCCCAAAAGCCAGGAGGGCTGGAAACGTACGAGCTTATCGGCGTCCATGAGGGCGATTAAAAGGTTGGAGTCGTCCGGCTGGATGTCCTTCTGGCTGTGGCGCAGTGCCGCATTGATGATGCGAGCCCGCGCAGCATTATCGAAGGGACTGTCTGCTAAAAGTTGTTTCATGCGTTCTTCTTCGCTGGTTCCCCCCAAAAGACTTGGGGACCTATCCACATTATGGAGGCGTGCCAACACTGCGAATTCATCCAAATCGAACGTGAGGTACGCAGCGATTTTTGGTCCTAGGGCTACCACATCGCATACGTGCGCCCAGTCATGTCCGCCCGCGACGTTCGGCGGTGTGAAATGGGGGATAAGAAACGCATCCAAACGCTTCAAAAAAACATCCTTCTCCATGAAGGTATCCTAATTTGTTTGTGTAAAATTATCAATTCGTAGATGCTGTCTGTAAAATAGCAGATAAATATAAAAAAGTCAAGTATTTGAATAATTGAAAAAAACAATAAATAAAGCCATTATATACACATGAGGGCACTTATTACGGGTGTTGCGGGTCAGGACGGCTCCTACCTCACCGAACTTCTGCTTTCCAAAGGATACGAGGTACACGGCGTGGAGAGGAAGAGCCCCGACGAAAAAGATCTTTGGCGTATCCGGCACCTTCTCGGGAACAAGAGCCTCGTTCTGCATACAGGCGACGTCACGGACCATCCAACCGTGCGGCGCCTCGTGGAAGAGATAATGCCCGACGAGGTTTATCACCTTGCGGCGGTCTCAAGCATCCCCGAGTCATTTCAGGACGAATTTGGGACATTCACCACAAATATCTCAAGCACGCACTACTTTCTCGCCGCGCTCAAAGAATCTGCTCCGAAAGCGCATTTTTATTTTTCCAGCAGCGCGGATTGTTTCGGAAAGATCACGTCGTCTCCGCAGAACGAGAACACACCCTATAACCCGACGTCGCCCTACGGCGTTTCGAAGATCGCGAGTTTCTATCTGACGAAGCTTTATCGCGAAGCGCACGGCCTCTTTGCGTGCTCGGGCATAATGTTCAGTCACGAATCTCCGAGGAGAGGGGCTAACTTTGTGACACGAAAGATCACGACGACGATTGCAAAGATAAAAGCAGGGACAGAAAAAGAGCTCCGTCTCGGAAATCTGGATTCGCGGCGAGACTGGGGATTTGCCGGCGACTATGTTGAGGCGATGTGGCTCATGCTTCAGGCCCCTGTTGCGGACGACTATGTGGTCGGAACGGGGGAAACGCACACCATTCGCGAATTCGTTGAAGCCGCGTTCGCGTTCGCGGGCCTCGACTGGGAAAAATACGTGGTGATAGACCAGTCGTTCTTCCGCCCGATCGAAGCGCACGAGTGGCGCGCAGACTCAACAAAGATCCGAACCGCCCTCGGGTGGCGGCCGAAGGCCGGCTTTGCCGATCTGGTGCGCATGATGGTCGAGGAAGACATGAAGCGTGTTTGACGGGGAAGTTTCAACGCGAGATAATCAGGAAACAATCGAACGGAGGTATTTTTGCGATCTTCACCATGGAACATAACTTTCAATATGACCTTTGCATCGTTGGCGGAGCCGGTCACGTCGGATTGCCGCTCGGTGTCGTGTTCGCCGACAGCGGGGTGAAGACGGTTCTTCTGGACATCAACCAGGAGGCGTTGAAGAAGATCATGGGCGGAGAGTTCCCGTTCATAGAAAAGAACGGGAACATGGTGCTCCGATCCGCCCTAGCAAAGAAGATGCTGTTTGCCTCCGATTCTTCGGAGGTGATCAGCCAATCCAAGTTCGTGGTCATAATCGTCGGGACCCCGGTGGATGAATTCTTGAACCCCGATTTCAGGGGCATTACCAAGCTTTTCGAGGAGAGCATCAAGCATTTCAGGGACGGGCAGGTCCTCATTATCCGGAGCACGGTGTTCCCGGGGACCACCGAAAAGATACAGAAATATTTCAAGAAGAAGAACATACAGGCGAAGGTCACGTTCTGTCCGGAGCGCATCGCGGAGGGCTACGCGGTTGAAGAGTTGAGGGCCCTGCCTCAGCTTGTTTCGGCATATGACGATGAGGGCTTGCGGGAGGTCACGGAACTCTTCAGGAAAATCTCCCCGAAGGAGCCGATCGCCATGAAACCGATCGAAGCGGAGCTCGCCAAGCTCTTCATCAATTCGTGGCGGTACATCAAATTCGCCGTTGCGAACCAGTTCTTCATGATCGCGCAAAATAACGGTCTCAATTTCCATATCATTCAGAAGGCGATGAGCAAGGACTACCCGCGGGACCACGATCTGCCGGCGGCTGGGTTCGCGGCCGGTCCCTGTCTTTTTAAGGACACCATGCAGCTGTCGGCGTTCACCCATAACCATTTTTTGATCGGCAATGCCGCGATGCTCGTGAATGAAGGCCTCGTGAACCACGTGGTACACGAACTCAAGCGCGAATTCTCGGACTCGCTCTCGGAGAAGACAGTGGCTATTTTAGGGATGGCGTTCAAGCCGGAGCTCGACGATCCGCGTTCCTCCCTCTCGTACAAGCTCCGGAAGATGCTGCTCTTGGAATGTGATGTGGTTCTCTGCACGGATGAGTTCATTAAGGACCCCCGGTTCGTTCCTCTCGATGTGGCGCTTCGCGACTCGGATATAATTGTGTTGGCAACCCCACACAAGAAATACCAGGAGATTGATCCGCGCAAACATCCGAACAAAAAGTTCGTCGACGTCTGGAATTTTTGGAAGTTGTCATGATGAAGGTTCTTATAACCGGTGGAGCTGGATTTATAGGTTATCATCTCGCGAAGTACCTCGTTCAAACTACCGATAGCGAGATTGTTTTAGTAGACAACTTCCGGAGAGGGAAGATGGACCACGACTTTGAGGAGCTCGTGAAGAACCCGAGGATACAGTTATTGAATCTGGACCTCACGGACCTCTCCTCCTATGAAAAGCTTGGGAGCGGCTATGGGCACGTGTATCACCTCGCGGCGATTAACGGCACCAAGCTTTTCTACGAGATTCCCCATGAGGTCTTGCGGGTGAACATTCTCACGCTTGTGTACATGTTGGATTGGCTCGTAAAGAAGAACCATGACGGAAAGTTCTGTTTTACATCCTCCAACGAGGCCTACGCAGGCGGATTGAGCGCCTTTGGTGTCCTGCCTATTCCCACGCCGGAGAAGGTTCCGCTTGTGATAGACAACCCCTACAACCCGCGATGGTCGTATGGGTCGACCAAATTGGTGGGGGAGCTGTTCGTTATCCACTATGCGAAAGCATATAATTTCCGGGCTCTTATCGTAAGACCGCATAACTTCTATGGTCCTCGCGCCGGTTATGATGGGCACGTGATACCTGACTTCTGCGGTCGTATCGCCGCCCACGTTGATCCATTCCCTATTTATGGTGCCGACGACACTCGAACGTTCTGTTATATTGACGACGCAGTCCGGGCGATGCGGATGCTCATGGATTCCTCAAAGACCGACGGGCAACCGATCGAGACCGTGCATATCGGCGATTTCACCGAGATCACGATGAAAGACCTTGTGGAGAAGATGTTTCAAATCGTCGGGTGGCATCCGAAGTCTTTGGATATACAATCCTCTCCACCCGGGAGCGTGAAGCGCCGGCTTGCGGATGTTTCAAAATTACAAAAACTCGTCGGGTGGAAGCCAGAGATCTCGCTTGATGAGGGCCTGAAGAGAACGTACGATTGGTACCTGAATAATCCGAAATAATACGGCCGGTAGACACCAAAAATAGATTTTGATATCCTTTTAATATGCCAACGAATCACCCGATCAAGTTCACCCTTCTCTGCGCAAGTAAGAACGAGGAGAAGGATGTTCGCGTTACCATCGAAACCGCCCTCGAGCAAACCTACCCGTACAAGGAGATTATTTTTGCCGATGACTCCACGGACCGCACGAAAGATATTATCCGCGAATATAAGGACCGGGGCGTGATCCTTATCGACGGGCCGGGGCATGGATGCTGCCAGGCGAGGAATGTGGCTATGCAGAAGGCGACGGGCGACGTCATTGTTTTTTTGACTGCGGACACGAAGCTTGAGCCCCACTACTTGGAGAAGATACTTCCATACTACGAAAAGGGGTATGACTACGTGATGGTGGAGTCGTCCTCGAATCTTGATTCGATCTACTCACGCTTTGTCCAGGTACAACACCTGATTGTGGCGAACAAGCCCGGCTACAACCCCTACACCACCCAGGGGTATTCCGTACGGCGGGATGCGGCGCTTGCGGTGGGCGGCATCTCGGGCGCGGATTACCCGGTGAATATTTGCCGCGATTGGACGCTCGTGAAAAAAATGGAGGCACAAGGGTGTAAGAAAATGATCGACCGTTCCATCATTGTCGGCCACATTTCGCCCGATAATTTTAATGAGTACTGGAGGGTGCAAAAAGAGCGGGGGCGCTGGTCAGCTTTCCAGCCATACTTCCTTTTCCGCCGGACCCCGCTTTACCTGTTCGTCAAGTTCGTTGTTAAGTCCACGCTGACCTTCTTTCATTTTGTGCTCATCGTGCCGGCACTCGTGGAAACGGGAAAGCTCGCGAAGTATCTTGACCACCCGGGCCGCGACTTTTTCCCGCTCTACTACGCATACTTTTTGCACCGGCTCGCTCGGTGTGTTGGTGAATGGCAGGGGTGGTTCTACATAAAACGGCTCAATCGCACCTACAAGCCGCCCGCATTGAGTGCGGTCATATAAGAAAATATGCAAAAATATTTTCCAGATGGCACTCCCGTGCCGGTGAGTGAATTCATGCGGGTTTTCACCTCGTATCAGGCCCAGGAATATTTTCCCTCAAAAGAGGCAAAAATAATGGACGTGGGGTCTGGTTATGGCGATTTTTTGATAGTTCTGAAAGAACTTGGGTATAAAAACCTTTTCACTGCCGATATCGAAAACACTGCGGAAGCGATATTTAAAGAAAACGGAATTGATTTTACGAGATTCGATGCGACCAAAGATACATTTCCGTTCCAGGATGGTTCTTTTGACATAGTTAATTGTTCGCATATCCTCGAGCATCTTCCAAGCCCATTTCATCTTTTGGATGAAGCGTATCGGATTTTGCGTGCAGGGGGTACACTTTTCATCATGGTTCCCGATTGGAAGAAACACCCGAGCGAATTTTATGATGACCCAACGCACATTCATCCGTACACAAGACAAAGCATCGCGCGAGCGTTGCGCCGGGCAGATTTTGATAGCGTACTAGTCAAAAGCCATGGCTGTTTTAGGGGCCTCGGGAGGATAAAGGCGTGGCGGTTTTGGAAGGGGGCGTTTTATACAGGAGAACACATCATCGGGATAGCAAGGAAATAATCTTCCATGAAGAACGTAACCTTAATCACGGATTTTGGATACGAAGGGAGAGCGACAGGCGGGGCGATACATTGCGGGAAAGAATTTTTCCACATACTGGACGCGTTGCCCATTAACTTAACTGTTTTTGCGGTACGATATAAGGGTGAAACGGGCACGCCGCCGATAGGTTCTCCGAAGGTGCAGTATATAGACTTGCCTTGGCGCAGTTTTGTAAGTCTGGCTGAATCTGGAATTCCTTGGGCGCTCAAGATCAGAAGCCGACTCAAGAAAATGCCGCCGCAGGATTTGTATATATCTGACCAGCCCCTAACGTGTTTTTCGTGGTTGCCGAAGGCGCCAGTGGCGTGCTTATTTATCGGGCCCGAAGCAGGTTGGCATTTTGGCCTAGGTCATCTTTTACGGCATCCACGCTCAAGTTTAGAAGTACTCTTGTGGCAGAAGCCGTTTTTAGGTCGTATGCAGCTGGGGTTACTGCGCCGGGAGACCGGTATCCCCCTTATCAACTCTCGTTACACCCTCACGGAGTTGGCTGCGGAACGCAAGATAGACCCCAAAGAGTTGGAGTCCTACGTGATTTATCAGCCGACAGATGTGGCGGGGTACCGTCGGGATGAAGAAGCGCGCGTTCAGCGGCGGCGGGCTTTGGGGTTGGATAGAGATGAGGTGCTCATAACGTACATTTCAAATTTTGCCCCAAAAAAGAGAGCGGACCGCGTACCAGCCATTGTGCGCCAGTATTACGATTCGCTGCCGAAGGCGAATGCCAAATTTCTGTTCGTGGGCCGAGGTATTGCTGCAGCGCCGCTCGACGAGCTCGCAGAGAGCGATGAGTTTCGTGGCCGCTGCCTACGGATTGGCGAGGTTAAATCCCATGAGGTACGCGAGTTTTACTCCGCTTCTGATATCGCCATCAGCACTTCCGAATCGGAAACATTCGGTTACACGGTAATAGAGGGTATGGCGGCGGGATTGCCGACGGTGGCGTACGGAGAAGGTTCACTGCCGGAGGTCGTGGGAGACGCGGGCATCCTTCTCCCGAGCGATGATACGAGAGGTTTCGCTAACGCGCTCGTGCGTCTTACAACGGACGTTCGGTTGCGAGAGAGGATGGGCTTGGCGGCGGCAGAGCGAGCGCAAAAGGAGCTTTCGCGAGAAGCTTTTACTGTGCGATTGTTGGGGGTACTCCGTCGAGAGTTCAGTATTCCATAAAAATGTGCGGAACGGTAAACTCATTGTGAACACACTATGCGGGTTTTAATTACCGGCGGCGCGTGATTCACCCCGCACCACCTGCATAGTTTGCATCTTCTCTGGCATGAATAACCAAAAGCAAAAGGTTTTAATTACCGGTGGTGCGGGGTTTATCGGAAGTCACACCGCTGACGCGCTTAAAGCCAAAGGATACACGGCGCGGATTTTGGACTGCCTCTTAAAACCGGTGCATACGGATCGATGGCCGAAGTATGTGCTGGGCAAGGGGTTCGAACTGATCAAGGGCGATGTTCGAAACAAAAAAGATTGGGTGAGGGCGCTACAAGGGATTGACTATGTGTTTCACCTGGCGGCATATCAGGATCAATTGCCGGACTTCAGCACTTTTTTCCACATCAACACAGCTGGGACGGCGATGATGTACGAAGTGATCGCCGAGAAAAGATTTCCGGTAAAAAAAATCGTGCTCGCCAGCTCCCAGTTTGTGTACGGGGACGGGAAGTACCAATGCCGCCATTCGGGGAAGATTTTTTATCCGGAACTTCGTCCTGCCGCGCAAAAGGAAAAAGCGACGTGGCCGATTTTATGCGAGCACGGAAAGCCCGCGAAGTTCTTTCCGTTCCGCGAAAACCAGCTTGCCTCTCCTCCGAACGCGTACAGCCTTTCAAAGATAGCGCTTGAGCAGTTGGCATTCCGTTTTGGCAAAACACACACCATCCCGACGGTAGCGCTTCGATACTCGATCGTCCAAGGCCCTCGCCAGTCTCCGCTGAACGCGTATTCCGGGGCGCTCCGCATTTTCGTAACACAAGCGCTCGCAGGGCTTCCCATCACGGTGTATGAGGACGGGAAGCAGCTTCGGGATTTTGTGAATGTTGCCGACGTTGTCGCCGCGAATATGCTTGTCATGCAGAACAAAAAAGCCGATTATCAGATCTTTAACGTGGGTTGCGGAAAAGGGTACCGCGTCCTCGATTTTGCAAAGATGGTCAAACACATCACCGGAACGCCCTCGCCGATCGTTGTAGGGGGATTCAGGAGGACCGATACGCGCCACGCGGTTTCCGATATTTCGAAACTCAAAGGACTCGGTTGGCGGCCTCGCTACCGACCCGAAAAAGCGATCCGAGATTACATGCGATGGATAAAGACCGAGAAGTTTGATCTTGGATTTGTCCGGCATACGGCGAAAAAGTTGAAGGATTTGGGTGTTGTCGGTTAAGAGCGTGCGAATTCTACTTGTTTGCAGTGCGGCAGTGGTCCAACATTGACGCCCAGCCGCGGTTTTTGTACTCTGCTATTGTAATGATTATTTCGCGCGCGCCGCTTCGCATCAGCTTTGTGGGAGGAGGAACCGATCTCGCCGATTTTTATCACCGCTATCCCGGAAGCGTGATTTCGACTGCCATCGACAAATTCGTCTACGTCGTAATTAACCGCACGCCGCTGATTCATAAGGTTTCTGCACGGTATTCAGTTTCTGAAACCGTTGATTTTGCGGACGAGTTGAAGCATACGCGGATCAAGGCGGCGCTCATTGACATGGGGATTCAAAAGAACATTGAGATCGCTTCTTTTGCGCATCTTCCAGCAAAAACCGGACTCGGCTCGTCGTCGAGTTTTTCCGTCGCGCTCATGAAGGGGCTCAATGCATATGTTGGAAAGAAAATCGATAAAGGCGAAGCTGCTGAGGCCGCGTCGCGGCTCGAGATTGAACTTGTGGGCGAACCGATCGGCAGGCAGGATCAATACGCAGCTGCGTTTGGGGGCTTTAACGTGATTAAATTTAATCCTGACGATACGGTGACCGTTGAACCGGTGCTATTGGATTACAAAAAACGGCTCGGTCTTGAAAGTCACACCCTCGTTTTCTTTACGGGTATCACACGCCACGCCTCGAGCATTTTGACCGAGCAGAAAGCAAATATTAATAAAAAATTCGAAACGTTGAAACAGATGGCGGATTCGGTGCCGGAGTTTAGGTCGCGGTTGGTTCAAGGCGACTTCAGGGGGCTGGGCACCATGCTACACGAGGGATGGCTTAAGAAAAAGAGCTTAGCCTCGAACATTTCAAGCGGCGTAATTGATGGGTTGTATGATGCCGGTATGAACGCGGGCGCATGGGGCGGGAAGATTGCAGGTGCAGGCGGCGGCGGATGTGTGATGTTCCTTGCGCCCGAGGATAAGAAAACGGCAGTGCGGGAAGCAGTCAAGAGAGTTGCGGCAGCCAATAATCTTACCGACTTTCAAGAGATTCCGGTACGGTTCGTACAGTCGGGCGCAGAGATTTTGTTTAACGGGGATACGAAGTAGCGCGCACCACAATAGTAATCACGACCACGAAATGAAAGAATTCATCGACGAGTTTTCGAAAAGGTCCATCGAGGCGATCCAGAGCATGCCTCATAAAGAGGTTGCGAAGGCGCTTAATATTTTACAAGCTGTCTATGAACGGAACGGCCGCGTATACGTATTTGGCAACGGCGGTTCGTGGGCGATTGCCGGGCACTGGGTGACGGATTTTAACAAGACAATCTTCAGTCACCACCTGGAAGAGCACAGCAGGCGGTTTCGGGTGAGCCGTATTCCCTCAAGCGCAGAGGAGCTCACCGCATGGGCGAATGACGTGGGCTACGATATGATCTTTGCGAGGCCGCTTGAGAACGTACTTGAAGATACGGATGTGGTGATTGCAATCTCAAGTTCCGGGAATTCACCGAATATCATTAAAGCCGTTGAGGTCGCAAAAAGGCACAAAGTGCCGGTGATCGGACTTTCCGGATTTGACGGGGGAAAGCTGAATGAGCTTGCGGATGTAAAAATTCTCGTTCCGACACCAAAAGGTGACTATGAAATCGTCGAGAGCACGCACGACACGATTATGCATCTAATGACGAGGTACTTTAAGGAATATTTTAACCATTTAGTTGAGCATCCCTAATGAAAGCCGTTTTTCTTGACCGCGACGGGACCATTAACCGTGAGGTCAATGTCTTGCGGGATGTCCGGCAGCTTCGTCTTTTGCCCGGAGCGGCAAAAGCAATAAAAAAATTAAACCAGCTGCGGTTGTTAGTGGTTGTGATTACCAACCAGCCGGTCATTGCTCGCGGATGGCTTACCGAGAAAGAAGTTGAATATATCCATGATGTCCTTATCCGCCGGCTTGCAAAGCGCGGTGCAAAAATCGATGCCATCTATTACTGTCCACATCACCCGAATGCAAATCTTAAAAAGTACCGCATCAGATGTCGTTGCAGGAAGCCGGGCATCGGCATGATTCAGAAAGCGGTTCGCGAGTTTGGGATCGATCCGCGGGCCTCGTGGGTGATCGGCGATAGCGGCCGTGATGTCGCGGCCGGCAAGAAGGCAGGCGTGAGGACGATACTCGTCGCGACCGGGTACGGAGGAAAGGATATCGACTACGGCGCAAAACCGGATTTTGTCGCCCGCAATTTGCAGGCAGCCGTTCGTATCATCACACGACATGCAAAATAAAATCATCCAAGCAGTATTGCTTTCGGCCGGGTTTGGCACGCGAATGCGGGCTCTGACCGAGAACATGAACATCCCGAAAGTAATGGTCCCGCTTTTGGGCAAGCCGCTTCTTGAGTGGCACATTGAGACGCTTAAAAAATACGGGGTCAGTGAATTTTTTGTTAATTTACATTACCTACCAGACGTGATCCAGGGTTATTTCGGAGATGGATCAAAATGGGGTGTCAAAATTATCTATGCGCTTGAAAGCCCTGAAATTTTGGGGACCGCGGGAGGAATTAAAGATTTCGACGGGATGCTCGGTGAACTTTTTTTTGTGCTCTACGCAGATACATTTTATGGGATTGATTATGAGAATTTAATTGACTTTTATTCTTTAAAAAAAGGCGCAATTGGCATAGGTACGGCGCGACGCACCGACCATCCGCATGATTCCGACCTGGCGATCTTGGATAGCGACGGCAACGTGGTTCGGCTTCTTTTAAGGCCGCACAAGGAACTCCCGAAAGATTACTGGGGAATGTCTGCGCCGTATATTTTTTCAAAGAAGATCTTGCAGTACATTCCACCCAAGACGTATTACGAAATTGACCACCAGCTTGTGCCCGATCTTTTACGCCGCGGGTACAGCTACTTTGCATACAAGCTTCAGCCGGGCGAGTTCCGCAAAGATATTGGCACGCCGGAGCGGTATCGCGAAGTGGAGGAATATCTAAAAAAGGAAGAGTGATCCAGCCGTTTTTCCTTGATTTTTTAAAATAGTAAGGTAAGCTCAAAACCATGAAGAACATCCTTGTTACCGGCGGATTCGGCTTTATTGGAAGCCATCTCATTGAGCGTTTGCTTGAAGAAAAAGATAACCACGTCCACGTCGTGGATAATCTTTCTTCGAGCCCGTTGCCGCTCGAATTTCTTTTGGAGGAGCTCGGAAAACCAAAAAATCTTTCGTACACGATTGCTTCGGTGAACGATTTTTGCACGAAACCGGACGTCGATACATCCGTTTTTTCGGAGATATACCACCTTGCGTCAATCGTCGGGCCGGCGGGCGTCATCCCGCGAGCGGGTGAGATAGCACATGAGATCGTTTCCGATTCGTTCTTACTCACCAAAATGGCGCTCAAGAACGACGCGAAACTTCTCGATGTATCAACAAGTGAGATCTATGGAGGGGGACAGGAAGGGCTGTGTTCCGAGGAGATGCCGAGGATTGTGAAGGCAAAACATTCCGCCCGTTTGGAATATTCCGCAGGAAAATTGGCGGCGGAGATAGCGCTCCTGAACACCGCCGACGTGAAAGGGGTTCATGCGAAGATCGTGCGGCCATTCAATGTCGCAGGGCCCCGACAATCAGGAAAGGGGGGATTCGTACTCGCTCGTTTTGTCGCGCAGGCGATCTCCGGCAAACCGCTCACGATATTCGGGGATGGAACCGCGCTTCGCGCGTTCACACACGTCGAGGATATTGTGGACTCGATCGTTCTCACCATGGATAAAGGAAAGGACGGCAACGTGTATAACATCGGAAATCCGGCAAACAAATGTTCTATCAACGAACTTGCGGAAACCGTTCTTGCGTGTGTGAAGGGGGCCGGCAAGGTCTACGTTGACCCAAAGACGATCTACGGTTCGTTCTTCGAGGAGGCGAACGACAAATTCCCGGATGCGAGCCGCGCCATGAACGAGCTGGGTTGGAAACCGAAATTCGACAGGAAGCGGGTTGTAGAAGACGCAGTCGCGTATTTTAAGGGGCTACCGAAGGATATGCAGGAACATCTCGGCGCACTCGAGGCGTAAGCGGGATGAGTGATAGCCCCCCTTCTTTTTTCACGAGGCGAAGACCATCTCTTTTTCCTCGCCCTTGTGCGGCCACATATTGAATAAGTATTTTTACTATGAATATTTACGGAGTTCCTACAAGTTTGGTGGTGAGATGGATACTCGAACGTGAGAACGTGCGGGGTTGGCTTGATGTCGCCTGCGGAGACGGGAGATTTTTAGAACAAATCGGTTTCACCCCCAAAGAGGGGTTGGGGATAGACATCTGCGAGAATCCAATGCTTCCTTGCGGGTTCGAGTTTGAACATGCAGATGTTGTCACATGGACGACGGATAAATACTTCGACTTCGTAAGTATGTTTCAGATCGTCGAATATCTTCCCAAAGACGAGTCCATGAAACTCATTACCAAGTATCTCTTTATGGCGAAGTCCATACTCATCGGGACTCCCTCTGGGTTCATGCGGGAAGATAACGAGAACCCATATCTCTCGCATCGGTGCGGATTTACCCCACAAGAGTTTGAGGATATGGGGTTCCTGGTGTTTTCCTTTAAAAACTATCACCTCCGCCCTGATCTCACGCCAAAGTCCTACGACGACCTCCTCGCTTATAGGGGTACGATTGATCACGGCAAACTAAAACGAACGGTGTTCATAAGGAGCGTCGCCTACAACCTGAACCCCCTGCATCTCTATCGAACCCTTAGGCAATACAAGCGGCATTATATAATACAAAGGGCGCATTAACCGTTCGAGTTATCGGAGTGGCAACAAAGAACCAAATAGTACCCATGAAAAACCCACTAGTATCCATCTGCATACCGGCATACAACCGCCCCGAGCTTATCAAACGATCCATTGATTCTTGTCTTCGTCAGACCTATCGGAATATTGAGATTGTAGTGGTAGACGATGCGAGCACCGATTCGACGCCGGATGTCATTAAGGCGTACGCGACGCGCGACCCGCGGGTCAAGTATTACCGGAACGAAAAGAACCTCGGCATGGTCCCCAATTGGGGCCGCACGTTCGAGCTTGCCACCGGTGAGTACGTCCAACACCTGGGAAGCGATGACCGTCTCACCGACGACTTCATTGAGGAGAAAATGAGAGTTTTTGAGAGGTACCCCGATGTTGCGTTCGTGGGTGCCGGGATACGAACGTACCTCGCGAAGCCTGATGGTACATTCAGCGTCTTGAACGAGACCACGCACCCCCCCGGCCGCTACGATGCCTCATATTTGTTCGGTAATTTTTACAGGAAACCGGCAATTGTTTGTACTGCATGTACGGTGAGGCGCGGGGATATGCTGAAGCATTTTATGGATATAATTCCCAATACATGGGGGTATGACAATGCGTATCGGAGAGGCGGAAAAATAATGGATGTCGTAATATTTTTGGCTATCCTTGCGGACTATAAGTTTATGTATTATCTGGATAACGTATTTTACGAAAGCACGGAACATCAGGGCAACTCCGTGAAAATGTTCTTTGGTCTCACGAGGGGCGCCATTGGCGACCATATAAAATTCAATCACATGGACCAGGTTGGACACAGTTATTTCTATAAGAACCACGCACCCCAGTACCTTTCCCGCTGGAGGATATTTATAGGCTCCAATACGCTCGCGGGGACGTTCTTTGATTTGTTGCTCAAGCGGGCATCCGGTTCGCCATGGAAAGCACTTCGTGATTTCTTCAGTGATTACTCTTGTAAAGAAAAATTTCTTTCTTTTATCATTTCCCCTCTACGTGTTTTCCAGAGGCTCGGAGAGTGGATAGTGAGGAAGTAATCCAATTTTTCAATAACAAAAACGTGAAAGTCGTAATTTCTGTTCCGGGTCGGTTCCATTTGTTCAATCTCGCTCAGCAGCTTTTGAAACGTGGCTACCTTTCACAGCTCATCACTTCTTATCCAAAGTTTGAAGTTGTTAAATATGGAATTCCGCGCGACAAGACAGATTCGATCATTAGTAAGGAAATAGTTCAGCGGGGTTGGCAAAAAATTCCGATTTTGCGCACCTACTATAATCCGCAGTTTCTTATCCTCGAAACCTTTGATAGATTAGCGGCGCGAATCCTCAAGCCATGCGATATTTTTGTGGGAGCGTCTTCGGCTTCTCTGAAGAGCCTGATTGTCGCCAAGCGATTGGGTGCCACCACCATTATCGAACGAGGGAGCGCGCACATCCTTTATCAGGATAAAATTCTCAAAGAGGAATATGAAAAATTCGGCGTTCGTCTTGAGCCGTTTCAGCTGCCCCATCCAAAAATCATCGAAAAGGAACTTAATGAATACGAAGAAGCGGACTACATATCCATTCCTTCGCTGTTTGTCAGGAGAACTTTTCTGGATGCCGGCATCCCGGAGGAAAAATTGATCCATATTCCGTATGGCGTGGATCTTGCGGAGTTTAGACAAACCCCCAAAACCGATGATGTTTTCAGGGTTGTTTATGCCGGCGGTATGTCTTTACAAAAAGGCGTGCACTATCTGCTACAGGCATTTACCGAACTTAATCTTCCTAATTCAGAACTATTGCTTGTCGGTGGCTTCAGCGATGAGATAAAGCCGTTTTTCGATACATTTAAAGGACATTACCGGTGGATCGGCCGCGTGCCGCAGCGTAAGCTCGCATCCTATTATAGTCAATCATCGGTTTTTGTATTGAATTCCATCCAGGACGGATTTGGGATGGTAATCATTCAGGCAATGGCGTGCGGATTGCCCATAATCGCAACAACGAATACGGGCGCGGAAGATATTGTGCGGGGAGGACAAGACGGTTTTATAATTCCCATCCGCGACGTCGCCGGATTAAAAGAAAAGCTGCTGTATCTTTATGAAAATCCTGAAATTCGTGGAGCAATGGGACAGTCCGCCAAAACAAGAGTGTTGGCGGGTTTTACCTGGGATAATTACGGCGATAAGATGGTGAAGGAATACGAACGTATCTTGGCGGTTAAAAATGGGGTATGATTTCGGGGATAAAATAAATTCTCCGGACTGCGACTATTCTCATGGTACGCACATTTAAAAAATTATTCTTTGGTGATCACAGTCAGAAGGGAACCGTCGTGAAGAACTTCCTGTGGCTGATGACGAGCCAGGTGGGAGGGCGCGTC
This sequence comes from bacterium, assembly GCA_030647415.1. GTDB lineage: Bacteria > Patescibacteriota > Minisyncoccia > UBA6257 > GWB1-50-10 > JAUSKB01. Next base: position 47,814 of record JAUSKB010000011.1, on the reverse strand, counting down.
ATCAGGAGCGCTATCACGATTTATGCGGCGCGGGCGCTTGGAACCTCCGGCTATGGGGTGTTTTCATATGCGGTTGGTCTCACCAGCTTCTTCCTTTTTTTCAAGAATATCGGAGTTGATGGGATTATGACGCGAGAGGTCGCCCATCGCCCGGCGGAGCGGAACCAGCTGTTCGCGACTTCGTTCTGGCTGGAGGTAGGCCTCCTTGTGATAACCGCCGCCCTCCTCTTGTTTGTGGCACCGCTTTTCACCCACATCCCGGAGGCGCTTACGCTGATTCCGGCGCTTATGGTGATGTTCATTGCCGACGACATGAGGGATCTCTTCGTTGCCTTTTTCCGGGGCATCGAAAAGATGGAGTGGGAGGCCGTGGTCACGCTCGCGTCCAACATTGCGCTCGTGGTTTTCGGTTTCGGTGCGCTCATGGTCTCGAAAAGCCCTTTATATCTGGCCATGGCATATGCCGCCGCCGCTCTTTTCGGTGTCTTTCTCGCGGGGGGAATCGTATTCATTCGCCACATTCAGGGCTTTTTCAAAAGCTTCAATAAAGATTTGGTTGTCCCGATTTTGCAATCGGCATGGCCGATTGCGGTGGGGGGGATTGTCGGCCTCTTTTTGGTCAATGTCGACATCATTATGCTCGGTTTTTGGAAGACCACCGGCGATGTCGGGATTTACGCGGCCATTCAGAAAATAGTTGGCATCCTGGGGGTGCCGGCAGCTCTTGTGGCTACCAGTATGTTTCCTATGTTTTCCAGACTCGCGCATTCAGGGGACCCGATGCGTACCCGCCAGGTCATAGAGAGCGTGCTCCGGGTTCTGTTCCTGTTCGCGGTGCCGCTCGTGCTTGGCGGTGTCGTGCTTGGCGCCCCGCTTTTGGAATTCATTTTCGGCGCGGCGTATATTTCGGGAGCAAGCGCCATGGCAATTCTCTTGTTTTCCATTCTTGCCACATTTCCCATGGTCATTTTTACAAATTGCATATTTGCATACGATCAACAACGCAAAACAATCGCGATTGCGATTATCACATCCCTTGTCAGTATCGGATTGAATTTCCTCCTTATTCCGCGATTGGGTATGATCGGGGCATCGTTTGCGACGCTCATGTCGAGTGTCGTGTACTCGTATCTTACGTTCCGGCTGTGCAGAAAAATAACACCGTTTTCGCTCTGGGGAGGGTTTTCGAAAATTTTTGGGGCAGCCGTTCCGATGATGGTCCTCGCTTGGTTTTTTCAGATGCTGGGTTGGCCAGTTCTCTTGAACATCGCCCTCTCCGGTGCCGTGTATTTCGCCATTCTCAAGCTCTTGAAGGAGCGAGCCTTGGACGAGATTCTATCGTTGGTCCGCTCCGCATAAAACGTTCGGAGAGACGTGAGAATTTCATTTCAGGGTGGTAGTGTATATGGAACCGGAGGGAGAAAATCACATGACGTGGCGATCAGTAGCACGAACCATTCTTCAGGTTATCCCCGACAGGACCGTGGTGCCGGTGCTTTCTGGCCCGCTCCGCGGCGCATGGTGGGTAAAGGGCTCGGGGAACGCGAGTTATTGGCTCGGAACATACGAAGCGAAGAAACAGAGAGCGTTCTTTCGTTCACTACACGAAGCCGATATCGTCTTTGACATCGGAGCGCACGCCGGGTTCTACACACTCCTCGCTTCTCGGGCAGTCGGAATTCGGGGAAAGATAGTCGCGTTCGAGCCGTTGCCACGGAACCTCGCTTTTCTGAAACGGCACTGTGAGCTGAATCATTGTGGGAACGTGAAGATCATCGAAGCGGCCGTTTCCGATCGTTCCGGAACTGCATATTTTGACACCAAAGAGGATTCTTTCAGCGGTTTGATGGCAGACAAGACGACCGACGTGCAAGTGAAAACGACGTCGCTCGATGATTTTATTTCCGTCATGAAGTGCCCGGTGCCCAATGTGATAAAAATCGATGTCGAAGGTGCGGAGTCCGCCGTGCTCCATGGCGCCACGAACACCATTCGCACCGGTCGCCCCATACTTTTCATCGCGATACATACCGACGCGAACCGGGCCGAGTGCCAGACGATGCTCGTGGGGTTCGGGTACGACGTGGTAGCGCTCGATGGATTTCCGCTCGCTGAGACGAGTGAGATTCTGGCTACGCCAAAGAGATGAAGATTCTCCATATAGTGCCGAGCTACCTACCCGCGTATCGGTACGGGGGGCCGATCATCTCGGTCCACGCCTTGAACAAGTGGCTTGTGCGCGGGGGGGTTGCGGTGACGGTCTTTACGACGAATGCTGACGGACCGAACCGGTTGAACGTCGTGTTGAACCAGGAGATAGACATTGACGGCGTGAAGGTGTGGTACTTTCCCGTGTCGTTTCCGGCTCGGTGGATGTACTCATCCGCACTCCGGCGCGCGCTCAAAGAGCGCACGGGTGAATTTGACCTCGTTCACGTCACCTCAGTGTTCCTCGCGGCCTCGACTCTCGCCGCCAGCGCCGCGCGTCGCGCGGGAAAGCCCTACATCATCTCTCCTCGTGGCAGTTTGATGTGCGAGCCGCTCGGAATGAAAAGTGCCCTGAAGAAGCGCCTCTACCTCGCGCTCATCGAGCGGCGGAACCTCGCTCACGCCGCCGCCATTCACTTCACAAGCGAGACGGAACGCGAAGAGTATGCGGGCGCCGGATTTCCGCTCCGGAGGGCATTCGTTATCCCGAACGGGCTTGACACCGAAGGGTGGCCTCCGGCGGCCCCCGGTGATTTCCGCTCGAAGTGGAAGATTTCCCTCGACCGGCGTATCGTGCTCGCGATGGGGCGCATCGGATGGAAGAAGGGGTTCGACACGCTCATTCCTGCCCTTGCGCGCGTTGCGAAGAAAGACCCGAGAGTGCTTCTTGTCATAAGCGGTTCGGGCGATGAAGGGTACAAGAAAAATGTCCAATTACTACTTTCCAATTACCAATTGCAAAAGAGCATCCTATTCACCGGGCCATTCGAAGGTATGAATGTCCCCGCGCTCACGGACGCCGATGTGTTTGTGCTCCCCTCGTACTCGGAGAATTTCGGGATGGCTGTCATCCAGGCGATGTATGCCGGACTCCCGGTTGTCGTGACTCCCGGAGTCGCGCTCTCCCGCGAAGTCGCGGATTCGGGTGCGGGATTGGTGGTGGAAAAGGACGAGGCGGCGGTTGCGGGGGCAATTCTCAAGGTTCTGGGGAACCGTACGGTTGCGCACGATATGGGAGTTCGCGGGAAGTCCCTTGTTGAAAAATCTTTCCTCGCGCCGAAAGTCGCCCACGCCTTCCGGGAGGCATACACTGAACTTGTTCGATTGGCATGAAAACGCCCCTCACCGTTATCATTCTCACCAGGGACGAGGAGGCGAACTCTTTGCGGCGTTGCCGTAAGACGGCGCGGGTGCTCTGAGGGGCGCTCGTTTGTTTGCTCACGGACGCATCGCGTCGGGAAAATCTTGCGCTCGGTGCCCGAAATTCGCGCTTGAGACATTTTCCCCGCGCGCGGTGGCGGGACAACCCTGTTCCGTATATAATACTGTTCGAGAAAATGGCCAGGTTACAAAATGATATGAGCAAAGAACGGCATTTGATTATCGGCGCAGGCGAGGTGGGGCAGGCGCTCGCTATAGTGTTGTCGCGTGCCTTTCCTGTTTCCCTACGAGACGCAGAAGTGGGTTTGAAGGGGCGTTTCGATGTAATGCATATCGCGTATCCGATGGCAAAGAATTTTGTGAGAGCGACGAAGCGCTACATTGCCCTGTATCGGCCATCGCTCGTCATCGTGCACTCGACGGTGCCCGTCGGAACCACTATGAAAATAGGGAGGCGTGCGGTACACAGCCCGATTCGCGGCATGCACACGAAGAGGCATCACCCTGGGGTCACGAACGCATCGCCGCACGTCGTGGTCGGGAATCCCCGGCACTTCGCCCGAAGCCTCTTCGCCTTCCCGAAGTACTTCGCCGGACCGAAGGCGAAACGCGCGGCGGATGTGTTCGCTCGGGTAGGGTTCAAAACCGTGACGTTCCGGAAGCCGGAAACGACCGAGCTCGCGAAGCTTCTTGATACCGCGTACTACGGATGGAACATCGTCTTCGCGAAGGAGGCGAAGCGGCTGTGCGCTCAGTGGGAGCTCGACTACGACGAGGTGTACACCGTGCCGAACAAGGACTACAACGTGGGGTATCGGAAGCTCGGGAAGCCGTACGTCGCACGTCCGGTTCTGAAACACATGCCCGGCGGCATCGGGGGGCACTGTGTCGTTTCAAACTGTCACCACATGAGGAGTTGGCTCACAGACACCATCGCGCAGCGGGATCGCGTGTACCGCCGAGAGTTGAAACGAACCAAGAGGTAAGGCATGAAAGTGGCGCCGGTCGCAGTTGTTGTGCTCACCAGGGACGAGGAGGCGAACATCGCCCGGTGCCTTGAGCACGTCGTGGGGTGGGCGGACGAGGTCGTGGTTCTCGACTCGGGCTCCATTGATCGGACGGCGGCGATTGCACGAGAGGCGGGTGCAACGGTTGTGGAGCATACGTTCGCCGGGTTCGTGGAGCAGCGGAACTGGGCGCTCCGGGAGCTTCCGGTCCGAAACGAGTGGGTGCTCTTCGTGGACGCTGACGAGTATCCGACGGAGGAGCTGAAGGAGGAGGTTGGGCAAATAATAAACAATAAACAACCAACGACAAACGCCGAGGAAGTAACTCCTCCTGCCTCCCCTTATCATAAGGGGAGGTTGGGAGGGGTTATGAGGGGTATCGAGGTTAATTTACAAGATGAGCACGCGCCTACATCACCTATAAACGGCTACTATCTCAAACGCCGGTTCATGTGGGATGGGCGGTGGATCCGCCACGGCGGGTACTATCCCGTCTGGATTCTGCGGCTCATGCGGCGGTCGGTGGCGCGGTGCGAGGGGCAACTCATGGACGAGCATTTCGCGGTGGACGGCGCGACGGGAAAGCTGGAGCACGACCTTGTGCACGACGACCGTCGCGGCCTCGCGGATTGGAAAGCGAAGCACCGGCGGTATGCCGTCTTAAAAGCAAAAGAATATTGGCAGAGGAGAGGGGTAACCCCTCCTGCCTCCCCTTATGATAAGGGGAGGTCGATTCCGCTCACTTCTCTTGCTCATACGGTTGGGCTAGGCCCGATCCTCCCCCTTACAGATACGGTGGGGTTAGGTCCAATCCCCCCCCTTGCTCATAAGGTGGGGTTAGGTCCGCTCCCCCCCCTTACCGATAAGGGGGGGCTAGGGGGGGTTACAGCTGCCGTTGGTGCGGACACCGAACAGAGACTGCGGGCGGGGAGGCGGGGTGCGTACGACCGACTGCCGCTCTTTCTCCGCGCTGTCCTCTACTTCGGGTATGTGTTCATTCTGCGCGGCGGGTTTCTCGACGGTCCGACGGGGTGGCGGTACCACGTACTGCACGGTCTCTGGTACCCGCTCCTCATCGACCGGGAGATCGTCCGCCTTCGCCGGGGCGCCCCCCTCTTAGAATAAGAGGGGGTTGGGGGAGTTAGGAGGGTACCCCCTTTAGCATAAGGGGAGAATGAGAGGGGTTACTGGAATTATGCCCCACCTCTATAACAGTGAGGACCTAAAGGAACGGCGCAGGTCGTTGCGCAGGTCGCAGACTGAGGCGGAACGGAAGCTGTGGGGTGTGCTTCGTGGCAAGCGTATGAACGGAGTGAAGTTTTTCAGGCAGTACGGCATCGGTGCGTACATTCTGGATTTTTACTGTCCGGCGTTTCGATTGGCGATAGAGGTTGATGGGAGCCAGCACATTGATAGCGATTCTGACGCGGTTCGGACCGCATACCTTCGGGAGCAAAACATCATGGTGATTCGATTTTGGAACAATGACGTGTTGCGGAATCTGGAGGGTGTGTATGAAAAAGTCCGCGAAGCAATCGCGGACTTAACCCCTCCCAACCTCCCCTTATAGGTAAGGGGAGGAGGGAAATGCATATCCCCTCTTATTCATAAGAGGGGGCTAGGGGGAGTTACTGTTGCGGGCTAGGGGAAGTTAGGGGGTATCCCAACAACCACAAGAACAGTGCCATGAACAGTTCAAGTTGTTCGCTGACAGAGATCACGCGAGACCTTTTTCTACGAATCAGCTCGCTCGAGGATTTTGAATCCGTCCACGATTGCATCGCAGAGGAAATCCTCCAGCCGGCTGTAATCCTCCTTGGTCTGGGCTTTGTAGAGATACATGTAGTAGAGCCGTTTTTGCTCTTGGCGGATGATGGGCGGGGCGAAATTTGCCTGAAGCAACATGGCGTCCATAAGCAGGCGGCCCGTGCGACCGTTGCCGTCGGAGAATGGATGGATCTGCTCAAACGTGCCGTGCACCGCGGCGACGAGTGCGACGACATCTTTCGTTTTTTTGGCAGTCTTGCGCATCGCTTCGGCCATCAACTTCGGTACGCTTGCATAATTTGCGGTCGGCAGATTGACACCGGTGATTCGCACGCCATGGTTGCGGTACGCGCCGGCATCCGACTTTATGCCGTTCATGAGAATGCCGTGGAGTTTGAGAACCAGCGCCCCGTTGATTTTCCCCTTCGTGGCCACAGAGTCGAAAAGATAGTTCAGGGCAGTCTGGTGGTTTTTTGCTTCAAGCTGTTCGATGATGCTTTTGTTCGGCAAGGCGACATTGTCAAAAAGGATCGCTGCTGTGTCCGGCTCGGTGAGCGTACTGCCTTCGATGCGGTTGCTGTGGTAGGTGAGTTTCAATATGAACTGGTCGCGGACATCCGGATTGTCCAGAATTTCGGCCACGACGTTTTCATGCTCTCCCGATTTCCGCGACAACGCCTGCTTCTTGGCGGTGAGCTGGTCGGCGGGGATTATCTTCTGCCCGGTCACCTCCAGGAACAGCTCGTTGATGGCGGCCTGCATCTTCGGCCGCGGGTTCGATTTACCGGTCCACCAGCTGTTGAAGGCCGCGAAGGACACCCCAAACCTTTGGGCTAGCTTGGTCTGGGTCAGTCCCAGCATCTTTCGGATGATTTCCAGTTTTTGACGAGTGGTCATGGGTTTGGCTTGCTTCATGCGTGATATCGCCATAGTATCAAACTTTATAAAGTTATGCAATATTTAGGAAACTATATAAAGTTAGCGAAAATGGCAAAAAGAACTCCGCCTCCGCCATTGCGTGCGCTCCGCGCAGTCTCTTTACCGGAAGCGGCGCTCGAACTCCGCTTTCGCCCGCTCATACTTGTCGCCCCCCGCCCGCAACGCTTCGCGCCCGCCTGCAGCGATGCAGCAGCTTCGGGCAGGTAGCGATGCCCGCCCGCATGACTCGCGAAGCGTGTCGGGCGCGGCGGGCGGGCACCCTTTCAGTTTAGAAGAAACGCTTTTCAAACTCTTTCTTTGCGATATCGTATCTAGTACCCCAATGTTTCATGTGTTGGAGCTTCTCCTCGAGGTCGAGCATGATTTTTGAGGTGATGAGGACAGACTCAATGGTGTCGCCCGGTTCGTTTGCCGCGATCTTCGCGCAGATGGTCCGGTACATGTCCTTGTAGCTGTTTGTCTTCACGATGCGCCTCCGCCGGATGATGCGGTGGTTATCCTCGGACTGGTACCGGATGGCGTCCGTGATGCGCACGTTCCGGCCGTGTACCTTCAGCTCCACGTGGTCCCGCGGGCCGACGCGCGAAACGCCCTTCTCGCTGAACGTGGTGGTGAAGGACGCCCCGTTTTCAAGTTCGATCCATACCTCGACGGCGTCGTCTTGGAGCAGCTTGATTCCTGCGTCTTTCGGCTTCGAGAAGCCATTCAGGTGGAGGAAGTGGTCCACCTGGTGGCAGCCGTTCGAGAGGAAGGTGCTCCGCGAAACCGGCCAGTTGTACCAGAAGAACTCGGGCTGGATGAGCTCGTACACGATGGAGTGGTAGGAGATGGGCTCGCCCGGCTCTACCTTGAGGTCCTCGAGCGCCAGCCGGTTGAAAAGCCCGTACCGTTTATGGAATCCGACGAAGAGCTTCCGCCCCGCCTTCCGGAGCGCAACCTCGACCTCCGCGAGCTCGTCGTGGTCCATCACGACGGGCTTTTCGACGACGACGTAGGCCCCCTGCGCAAGGGCGTGGAGGGTGATGGGGACGTGGGTGTGGTTGTAGCTCGCCACGAAGTAGACCTCGGCCCGCTCGTTCTCTGCCGGGAACGGGGACGATTCCCATCGCTCCACGCGGTGCGCGCCGGCGATCTGCGTGGGGTCGATCTCGTGGACCGTCCGTATGTTCACGAAGGGCCTCGAGTAGGGGATGATGTTGGTTTTCGCGTAGTTGCCGAACCCGTAGAGAATCCCCATCTTCGGTTGTCGGTTGTCCCTCGACTCTGCTCGGGCCGTTCGAGGCTCTGAGGAGCCCTCAGGCTCTCGAAGAGATGGTGAGCTTGTAGAACCATCGGTTGCCCGCCTCGACTCGCCCGCTCGTCGGGCGAGGCGGGTCAGTTGCTGGTTTGAGTGCCCTGACGTGGGGACGCCGCCATGGACGAGAGCGACAGGCGCGGGGTGGGACGCGTTCATGCGGTCCGCCCGTGACCAGTCGGTCGCTGAGAGCTCGATGCGGAGCCCTCGCTCAAGCTCGGAGATCGTTTCCGTGGAGAGCGCGATGCCGGCGTACGTGCTCCACGCGCGCACCGGCTTCCACCAGGGAAGCTCGTTCTTTCCGCGCGCGAGCGGCGCGTGGAGGATGGTCCCGTCGGGGACCTTCGGCGTCGCGGCCGTATCGATGGCGAAGACGAGCTCCTCGGGGAGGACGACGCGCTCCGCGAGCGCGGGGTGCCAGGGCGCGACGAAGCAGACAATGGAACCTATGGGGAATCGTGCGTCGCCGGCGCCCTCGATGACGGTACCGACGCCGCAGGCAACGTACTTTTCGTTCCGCCGGTCCTCGCGGAGCCGAGACCAGGTCTTCGTGAGGAGCCCTTCGAACCCCACGACGGGGAGGTAGTTCCAGAGGAGGCGGAGGCTCTTGGGCCGGGTGTGGTAGACGTTCTCGAGTTTTTCAAGATTTTTCCATGCGAGCACCTGGATTCGGTACTCCTTCTTGTTCCGGTGGTAGTCGAGGAACCCCCCGCGCCACTTCTTGCCGGTCAGGATGCGCATGAAATATAGTATACGTCGCTCGCTCCATTCAGAAAAGGCACGGTAACAGACACGGTAACAGGCACAGTATGACATTCCAATGTTCCGCGGAACATTGGAATGTCGGACTTGTATCCTCCCACTCTGGGATCCTCCATGGAATGATTAAGAAGGGTGAATTACCCAATTAAAACCACTCATATTGGATATGTGGACAACTTCCCATTACCTATGGTATATACTAAGATTGTGCTTGTGGGGCGCCAGCCCTATTCGGCTAATACCAAAGCTGAAGGCAGGCACAACAAAAGGACCGCGTGCGAGCGGTCTTTTTGTTTTCAATCTTCTTCCGGGTTCCCCTTCATTGTGGTGAATAGCTTTTGGTCGCGATATTTGTTGGTTGCCCAGGCTGGCACGATGCTCCAGAAATGCATGGCACCATTATCGCCCACCTTCCTGATAATCACCTTGATTTTTCTTCCCTCTACGATTGCGATGATGCCCCAATACCTGACCATCATTGTTTTTCTGGCCCTTTTCTTAAATCTCATAACATCAAATTCCTTCAAAGACTCCTCGAATTCCTGGTGTGTGGTCGAGTCTGCCACGAGTTTGATTGCTAAGGGTAGTAATTTTAATCGCAAAATCTGGGATGACCTCTCCCGTTCAGTTCGAGGGCTTTTGAAGATAATATGGTTAAATCCCTCCGAGCTGAACTGTACTTTTTGGCTAAAAGCAGGGGAGAAGACACTTCCGATTTCGCTGTAGAACTTTTGTGCGTCCCCTCTCAACTTCTCGTAATTGGACATATCCTCCATATAGGAAGTCTAATCCCTCTATGTAGCAAAACAAGGTTTTGTAGATACCATCTTGCCAACTATCCCCGTAGCGCCTTCTGTATTCAGTCTTGAGCTTGCGTCGCCCGTGTTGGGGTCTAGAATGCAAGGGAGGGAATATGAAAGCAATTATTTTTGATTGGGGGAGAACTCTTTTTGATTCGGAAACGAAGAATGAATTTCCCGAAGCTGAGGAGATTTTGGTACTGTGCCGGAAGCGTGGGTATCGGTTGGCCGTTGCTTCACTTGTGAGCATTCATGCAAACGCGAGTTTGGAGGAACGGACAAAGCAGATTGAGAACTCCCCGCTACGAAAGTTCTTCGAGGTAGCCGCGGTTACGGATGAAGATAAGGATAAAATTTTGGACGAGGTTGTTGCGAAGCTCGATCTACCGCGGGAAGAAATTCTCATCGTCGACGACCGCATTATTCGTGGGATAAAATATGGCAATCTACGCAATCATCCCACGGTATGGTTACAGAAAGGAAAATTTGAGAATGAGCTACCAAATGAAGAAACGAAAACACCAACCTTTATCATCCACTCACTATCTGAATTGACTGAAATTATCTAGACACAGAAACCATTACACATCGGTTTCTTAATAAATTTCCATGAAACTCCTCATCGTCACTGATTCCTACCCGCCGGAGCTCCGCTCGGCCTCCCAGCTCATGGCGGAGTTAGCGGAAGGGCTCGCGGAGAACGGCCACGAGGTGACGGTTGCGACGACCGTCCCCGCCTACAACCTCGCGCCGGGGACGGTCGCCGAGGAGGTGCCGCGCGACGAGGTGCGCCGCGGCGTGCGCGTGGTCCGCATTGCGACGCTCCCGCACCACAAGGTGCCGTATCTCGTTCGGGGCATCTCGCAGCTCCTCCTGCCCGGCGTTTTCGCCCGGGCGGTTCGACGCTCGATTCGCGGCCCGTTTGATGCAGTCATCGTCCACAGCCCGCCCCTGCCGCTCGCGCTCGCCGCCTCGCGCCTCGCCCACCGCTATGGCGCCCGATTTATCCCGAACATTCACGACATTTTTCCCCAGAACGGCATTGACCTCGTCGCCACATGGCAGAAGCCGCTCATCCAGCTCTTCTTCGGCCCGATGGAGCGGACGGTGTACCGGCGCGCCGAGACAATCGTGGTTCCGTCTGCGTTGCACGCCCGCTACCTCACGGACCGGCGTAGCGTTCCAGCGGCGAAGCTCCGCGTCATTCCGCACTGGATCGACACCGTACCCTTTGATGCGGCGCCGGTCGGCAACCGGTTCCGCACGGCATGGGGTTTGGCGAACGATTTCGTCTTCCTCTTTGCGGGCGTCTTGGGTCCCTCGCAGGGGCTCGACCTGGTGCTCGATGCAGCGGAATCGTTCCGCGCCGTGCCGAGAGTGAAGTTCCTCTTCGTGGGCGACGGTACGGACCGCGCGCGGCTCGAGGGTGTAGCTCGCGAACGAAAACTGGAAAACGTCATATTCAAACCATTCGTCTCCAGCGCGGAGTATCCGGAGCTCGTGAAGGCGATGAGCGTGGGCATCGCAACGCTCACGTCGAAGAACACGACGCCGGCGGTCCCGGCGAAGCTCATGGGGTACATGGCGGCGGGCGTTCCGGTGGTCGTCGCGGTGCATACGGAGAGCGACGCGCTCCGAATCGTTCGTGAGGCCGAGTGCGGGTTCGCGGCGGTGTCCGATGACCGCACGGCAGTCGTCGCGGCATTTCGCGCCGCCTACGACGCCCGTGCGACACTCCCCGCGCTCGGCGCGAACGGCTACCGGTACCTCACGACGCACTTTTCGAAGAAGGTCGGTATCGCGGCGTGGGAGCGGGTGCTCGCGGAGGGGCGTGGCGAGCGTCAACCCGCATGACCCGTGCGGCGCGCCATCACGGCGACCCTCCCGACGTTCTCGTGGTGTTCGGAACGCGCCCCGAGATTATCAAGCTCGTGCCGGTGGTCCATGCGCTTGAGCAGGCCGGCATCCGTGTGGCGACCTGCCTCTTTCGGCAACATACGGCGCTTGCCGACCAGGCGCTCCGCGCCTTTTCGCTCACGCCGACCTACGACCTCCCCGTCTCCCTGTCCGACCAGGCGCTCTTTTCGTCGGCGGCAAGTGTTGTGGGGCGCCTCTGGTCGCTCGCTCGGAGCGGTATGGGGCTACTGCGATTTTTGCGCATCCTGCGCCGCCGTCCGAAGCTTCTCGTAGTGCAGGGCGACACCTCGACGGTCTTCATCGCCGCATTCCTCGCCTTCCACCTAAAGATTCCCATCGCGCATGTGGAGGCGGGGCTCCGCACGTACGACAAGTACCGCCCGTTCCCCGAGGAGATGAACCGCACCTTGGTTTCCCGGCTCGCCGACGTTCACTTTGCTCCCACGCCGCAGGCGGCCCAGAATCTCCGACGTGAAGGAATTGACCCAAGCCGAATCCACCTGGTAGGAAACACCGCCATCGATGCGCTTCGTGCGACAATTGAACGCCTCGCGGACCCGCGGGAGGCGGTGCGCGTCGCCGAACGATTTAGGTCATTGACCGGTATTGACGTTAGCCAAACGACCCTCGTGCTCGCGACGGCGCACCGTCGCGAAAGCTTCGGCACGGGACTCACGAACATCTTTCAGGCGCTCCGCACACTCTCGGCGCAGTACCCGAATCTCCGCATCGTCCTTCCCGCGCACCCGAACCCGAACGTAGAGCGCGCCCTGCACGCGTCGCTCGACGGGGTTCCAGGGGTATGTATCGTGCCGCCGCTCGACTATGAGCTCTTCGTCTGGCTCATGCGGACGGCGGTCGTCATCCTCACCGATTCCGGCGGCGTGCAGGAGGAGGCGTCGTTCCTGGGGACGCCGGTCGTCATCCTGCGCGACGTCACCGAGCGTCCGGAGGTGGTCACCGCGGGTGCCGCGGTACTCGCGGGGACCGATCCGGAGCGGATTGTCCTCGAGACGGAGAAAATACTGGACGACTCCACAGTCCATGCGGCCATGGCGGTGCCACGGACGCTCTTCGGCGACGGGCACGCTGCGGATCGCATCGCGGACGTATGTCACGGGTTTCTCCGCGACCACCAAAATTAAAAGAGGCTCACGTCACGTGAGCCTCTGATTTTTTTACCGAGCCGTTCGCGCCGTTCCCGTTCTGGCCGCCCCATCCACAGATCTCCAAAATAAGATCGAGCCCCATCCGCTGGTTGCCGTTTGCGTCGCGTACGTACTCGATGAGCTCGACGGGAAATTCCCACTTGAGCCAGGTGATCGCGAGCATCCACCCATTGAACTGTCGAACATGCGCGAACCTGCCCTCGACCTTAATGAGCGTCCCGACCAGCACTGCGCCTCCCGGGACTAACTGACATCGCACGACTGGTTCTCCAAGGACCCTTTTGGGAATCCGCTTGATGAGCCATTCCCGCATGCCGTTGTGTTTTCGCGCCGCCATGGTCACGATGCCGACGGCCACGGCCGCGCCGAGCCCCGAGGCGATCTGTCCCCAGACGGTCGCGGCGAACAAGCCGCCGACGCCGAGGAATAGAGATAGCATTGTCTTTCCCGAGACGAGCGACACGAGAAAGAGGATGACGAGGGTCGCGATGAGACCCGCCTTGATTGAATCGCGTAAAAAAATACCGATTTTCCCCATCGGTGCATCTCCTTATATGATGTAATGTTTTAGTGAACTAGCGCTAGTATAATTCGCTGGAAGAGATTTTTCAAATTTATTGTTTGTCTCCAGAATACCGCGTCACGTGCGGCGCGGATGAATGGAGATACAAACAATAAAACCCCGCCGTGGCGGGGTGAACAACCGCCAATACCGCAAGCGGATACCGCACCGCTTGGGTGCGGTTGTTCATATTTCCGGTTTCGGCTGGATAGCCTGTTTTAGCGCCATGAGTTCGGCTACGGCCGGTTCTTTGAGGAGCCAGAGCAACCCCGCGTATATGAGGCCGGCGGCCGCAATGGTCGCGAGCACGTGGATACCGAGCACATTTAGAATTCCGGCGCAGACACCCATGATGATACCCGCCGCGACGATTTTTTTGAGGTGTGAGAATGTCTCAAATTGGTTCGTCTTTCGTATAACGTGCCACATGTAGCCGTTGCTCAAAAACTGCGCGATGACGGTGGCGATGGCCGCGCCCATAATACCGAGTATCGGGATGAGGAGGGCGTTGAACGCGATGTTGCCAATACTCCCCAGCGCGACCCCCCACACGACGCTTTTCTGTTTGTTGTAGGCAAGGATGAGATTTCCGACGAGTGTTCCGGGGAATGCGATGAGTGTGGTCGCGATGAGAAACTGGAATGCGGCCGCACCCGGGATGTACTCCGCGCCGTAGAGGAACGACATGATGGGCTTCGCAAGAACGGCGCCGCCGATGGTGAGTGGTATCGCGACGAGGAACGCCGCGGTGATCGTGCGCTCCATAAGCGTGCGCACGTCGCGGTGCCGCGCCTGACCGATGAGACGCGCCAAGACGGGGAAGATTGCGGAGGCGAGGATGCCGGGGATGACGTAGAGCACCTGCACGATCTTCTGTGCCGATGAGTAGAAGCCGAGTTCTTCCGGTGTTCGCAACCAGCCCAGCATAATCATATCGGTGTTTAGCATAAACGCGCCGAGGAGGCCCATGAGCGCAATAGGTAGCGCGGCGGTGATGAGCGGGCGGAGGAGGGAACGGCGGAAGTTCGAGAAGGCGCCACGGAACTCCTTCCGGAGCAGGAACACCGCGAAGAGCGCGCCGACGCTTCCCGCGAGCGCGTAGACCATTGTGAGCGAATACGCGGTCGCGGAGAATGAGAGGATGATGAACCCCGCCGCGGTGATGGCGACGTTTGTCACCGTGTTCGCGAACGCCTCGAGCTCCATCCGTTCGAGGGCGCGGAGAAACGAATTTACGAACTCGCGGATGCCGTCGAAGATGGTGAGGAGGGCGACGAAGGGGATGAGTGCCCTCGCGGCCTCGATCTTCGAGAAGAACGGAGCGACGAAAACGACAAGTGCGGTCGTGGCGAGGAGGAGTCCGAACTTTATCCAGAGCGCCGTCGCAAAGTACTGCGACCGCTCGGCCGGCTTCTGGGAGACCTCGCGCGTCAGAATGCTGTTGATGCCGACGTCTGCGAATATCGTGAAGAATCCGGCGAGTCCCAGCGCGTAGGAGAATACCCCGTAGTCCGCGGCGCCAAGGACGCGTGCGGCGTAGATGATGACCGACGCCCTGATGAGCCGGCCGGCGATTTGGCCGAAGCTCAACCAGAACATGTTTTTCGCGATGGTTTGGCGGGTGCTCCGATTCTCAAAGAGTAACCGGCGGAGGCGAGCCGTGCCCCGACCGAAGCGTTCGCGAAGGGGGGCGAGCATGGGGTTAGCGGGTTTGTCCGCCAAGGTCGGCGGGCGCGTTCTGGCGGACGGGGGCAACGAGGTGTTTCACGGTTCGGAAAATGATGAGGAGGTCGAGGAGGAGCGAGCGGTGGGCGATGTAGTAGATGTCGTAGGAGAGTTTCTCGAAGGCCTCCTCGCGCGAGGTGCTCGGCTTGAAGTTGATCTGCGCCCAGCCGGTCACGCCCGGCTTCACCACGTGGCGGATGTCGTAGTAGGGGAGGGATGCGTACTGGGCGACGAGCTCGGCGCTCTCCGGCCGGGGGCCGGTCAAGGACAGGTCGCCGCGGAGGACGTTCCAGAGCTGCGGGAGCTCGTTTAGGTGGGTAAAGTTGAGGAATTTTCCGATGCCGGTGAACCGCGGGTCGTTCGTGAGTGTGACGGGCGAGCCGTCGTGGTTTTTGACCATGATGCGGAACTTATAAAGTGTGAACGGCCGGCCAAGCTTCCCAATTCGTGATTGCCGGAAGATGACCGGGCCCCGCGAGGTCGCGCCGACCATGAGGGCGATGAGGAGGAAGAGGGGCGAGAGAACGACGAGCAGGATGGCGGATGCCGCGAGGTCGAGGGCGCGCTTCAGCGCGTCGTAGAAGCGACGACGGGTGGTGATGTTCCGGATGAACCAGGTCTCGTCAATTTCTGCGAGCGGCACGCGCTCAAAGGTCGTCTCGTAGATATCAGTCGAGGTCAAGAGCGCGACCTCGCGGGGCAGGAGGCGGTAGGCGGCGGCGAGCGCATCCGGGTTCAGGAGCGTCTGCCGTTCGAAGACAACCATGCCCGCCCGGTGCTCGGCAATCCGCGCGGGCAGGGTTTGAAGCGCCGCGGCATCCGGCCGTTCGAGCCAGTCGACCACGCGGTAGCCGGTCTGCGGGTTCTCCCGGAGGTGCGCGATGGTTGCCGCAGTCAAGGGCGAGGCGCCGACGACGATGAGGTTTGCTGCGCCAGCCGCGAAGCGGGAGCGCACCGTCGTTCGCCACAGCGCGTCAAGGGCGAGGAAGAGGGCGCCGAAGATGAGGAGGTTCGTTTTTGGCGTGAGCGAGAACTCACTCCCGAACAAATAGAAGACGACGGTGGAGGCGACGACGGCGATCGCAACGACGCGGATGAGCGACCGCCAGATGGCCGCGCGGCTCCGGAGCGCGGCGGGGCGGTACAGGTCAGCGATGTAGAGGACGATGAGCCAGAGGAGGAAGAGTTTCGAGAAGGGTCCCACATGGGTGTCAAACGAGGCGCCGAACTCGCCCACGCCGTAGCGGATAAGGAGGGCGCCCGCAAGCGCGACGTAGAGAAGCAGGATGTCGCCGAGGAACAATGCGAATTTCTTCGGAAGAGACATGCGTGGTTTCAGGATTTACCTCTTCGAGTCTGAGACTCTCAGAGTCGAACAACCTGTTAGAAGTTTACCCTGTTAGAGATTTGCACGCACGCTACTTTCTCGGTGTACATTTTTGCTTTCAGTACCGTCATACTTAAATATGGCAGAAAATTGTATGCAAATCTCTAACAGGGTGAATCCTACACCCTGCCTCGCCTGTATGCGAGTCGGGCCCGCCTTCGCGAACTCGCCACTCTCACCTGCCATTACTACCTATTATTTCAGACGCAGCGTTCCAGCAGCGCCAGCGGATAATCGCGTGGCTCGCGCAGTATGTGCATATTTTGCACATATCCACAGGTGAAGAATAGTGGGTATGCTACAATGTACGTACGATATTGATTTGATAACTAACCCTAATTTCAGATCTTATAAAAAGGTCATTCAGGCATCAAGAAATATTCGGCATAACTATCTAAAACAATAAACGCAGGTTCTTGAAACCTTCCCGCGCAAAAAAACAAAAGGTCGTTTGCAAGCGCGAAGGTGGATCCCTGCCCGCCGGTAGGCACGGTGCCTCTGGCGGAAGAACCTGCGATAGAATTCAGTTCGTAATAAATATGAAAAAATCTAGTTTTCTTTTAGTAGTCGCGTTCGTTTTAATCGGTGGTTTTGTTTTGGTTCCGAATGCTCACGCGACAGTGAGCGGTGGTTCGGTGGCTGGGACTGCTGCGGCTGATTTGGTGGTAGGCGCCGCGAACGCTGATTACAATGTTTCGTTTGATACAAATACAACATCAACCGCGACGACTCTTACCGTTACGTTTCCCGCTGGCTACGCAATCACAAATGGATCGCTTGGGGCTTCAGCCATTTGTAATAGCGGGTGTGTAACCTCCGGCTTTATCAGCGTGGACGGTGTGGACCGTAGCATAGATAGTGTTATCGGTAGTTCGGCGAGTAGCACCATTAAAGCGACCTTAACGAGTGGTTATGATCTCGGCACGGGGACAGGGACGACTTTTCGAATAACGACTGGTATCACGAACGCGACAACTTCTGGAGCGACAGGAACTTTCACAATTACAAGTAACGCATCAGGTGAAACTGCCCAGAGCGGAATTGCGGGCGTGACGCTTACGCCGGGGACTGCTACGCAAATTGTTTTCACCACCCAACCGGCCTCTGCCACCTCCGGCATCGCACTGGTGACTCAACCAGTCGTAACGGCGCGTGACACATATGGAAACACTGACACCAATTTCACAGAACTTATTACTCTGACTGAAACCGCTACCGGCACGCTGGCGAATGCCACAGA
Organism: bacterium; assembly: GCA_030647415.1. GTDB lineage: Bacteria > Patescibacteriota > Minisyncoccia > UBA6257 > GWB1-50-10 > JAUSKB01. The sequence goes on along the minus strand of JAUSKB010000011.1, from coordinate 29,876 downwards.
GGCCGCCGTCGCCGGTGTTGCTAATTTTGCTACTGGCGCTAGCTTGATTTACACCGCCTCGGTTGACCAAGAGGCATTCACCTTGACCGCTGATGATGATGCTGGTGTGGGTACGAACCTTGCTACAACTACCGCCAACGCCGTCACCTCGAACGTTGTCGCCACCAAGGTTATCGTCTTCACTAATCCGACCTCCACCGTTTCCGGCATCTCTATGACCCAGCCCGTCATTCGATTCGTTGACGCCCAGAACACGCTGGATGCCGCGGTCAACACTGACGTGGTAACCGTTTCAGTCCAGAGCGGCAGTGGATCATTGTCCGGCGCGACGACCTCTACCGCCTCGAACGGCGTCTCCACCTTCTCTGGTCTTCTTTACTCCTCATCAACCGACCAAAGCGCCTTTGTCCTGCGTTTCACCGATGACGCGGCAGGCACGAATAACTTTAATGGCGCCCCGGTGGACGCGAGTTCAACATTGTCAAACGTTGTTGCCACCGTGCTTGCCTTTACCACGCAACCGGCCTCCGCCACCTCCGGCATCGCGTTGGTCACCCAGCCAGTGGTAACAGCCAGAAACGCAGCTGGCGCGACTGACACTGATTTCGTTGAGGTGATTACTCTGACGGAAGCGTCTACCGGCACCCTGGCGAATGCGACCACAAGCGCGGTTTCTGGTGTCGCCACTTTCTCCGGTCTTGCGTACACCGCTTCGGTTGACCAGGAAGCGTTTACCCTTGCTGCGGATGATGTTGCTGGTGGCGCCGAAGGCGACCTTGCGGCTGTCAATGCAAACGCCCTCACCTCGGACGTTGTCGCCACCAAGGTTATCGTCTTCACCAATCCGACCTCCACGGTTTCCGGCGTCTCCATGACCCAGCCCGTCATTCGATTCGTTAACGCGCAGAACACGCTGGATGCGGCGGTCAACACTGACGTGGTTACGGCCGCGGTCTATAGCGGCGCTGGTACTCTCTCTGGCACGACGACCTCTACCGCCTCGAACGGCGTCTCCACCTTCTCCGGCCTTATCTACTCCTCAACTACTGACCAAAGCGCCTTCGTCTTGAGCTTTACCGATGACGTGGCAGGCACGAACAACTTCAATAGCGCATCAAGCACCGCGAGTTCAACATTGTCAAACGTTATCGCCACCAAGACCATTGTCTACACCAATCCGACCTCCACGGTTTCCGGCGTCTCCATGACCCAGCCCGTCATCAGGTTTGTGAACGCGGCTGACGCGCTTGACACGTTCGCGAACGCTGATGTGGTGACGGCAGAAGTTCTAAGCGGTGGAGGAACGGTGTCGGGCAACACCACCTCATCTGCCTCGAACGGCGTCGCCACCTTCTCCGGCCTCATCTACTCCTCAACTACTGACCAAAGCGCCTTTGTCCTACGTTTTGCTGATGACGCGGCAGGCACGAATAACTTCAATAGCGCATCAAGCACCGCGAGTTCAACATTGTCAAACGTTATTGCCACCGTGCTTGCCTTTACCACGCAACCGGCCTCCGCCACCTCCGGCATCGCCCTCGTGACCCAGCCAGTGGTAACAGCCAGAAACGCAGCTGGCGCGACTGACACTGATTTCGTTGAGGTGATTACTCTGACGGAAGCGTCTACCGGCACCCTGGCGAATGCCACAGAGGCCGCCGTCGCCGGTGTCGCTAATTTTGCTACTAGCGATGACTTGATTTACACCGCCTCCGCTGACCAGGAAGCATTCACCCTTACTGCGGATGATGTTGCGGGTGGCGCGGAGGGAAATCTCGCAACTGTCAATGCAAACGCCGTCACCTCGGACGTTGTCGCCACCAAGGTTATCGTCTACACCAATCCGACCTCCTCCATTTCCGGCGTCTCGATGACCCAGCCGGTGATACGATTCGTTGACGCGCAGAATACGCTTGATGCTTTGGCCAACACCGATGTGGTTACTGCCGCGGTCTATAGCGGCGCTGGTACTCTCTCTGGCACGACGACCTCCACCGCCTCGAACGGCGTCTCCACCTTCTCCACGATCCTGTATACCGCAACCGCCGACCAACAGGCCTTCGTCTTGAGCTTTACCGATGACGCGGCAGGAACAAATAACTTTAATAGCGCGTCAAGCACCGCGAGTTCCACGGTCTCGAATGTGGTGGCCACCAAATTCTTGGTTACGCTCGCGACATCTACGCCGACGGCTGGTTCGGCGGATACCATGACGCTTACCGCGGCAAATGCGGGTGATATTACCGACACTGGATATAGCGCGACCGGGAAGACATATAATTTCCTGGATGCAAGCAGTACTGCGTTAAGCACGCACACATCGCCGAATGGGACCGCCCCCACCATTCCCGCGAGTTCAACCGTTCAAGCCGCATTCTCAAGCGGCGTGGCTTCTCTTGCAACCTTTACGCTGACGAGAGCCGAAGTGTTAGGCGCCATTACGGTGAATGACGCAACCCTGACAGGAACTTCCACGAGTGTGACGGTACGACACGCCGCCGCATCCACCTACACCGTCACCCCATCAACGGCGACGCCGACGGCGGGAACAGCGTTTAATCTTACGGTTACGGCAAAAGATACTAGTGGAAATACCGCGAGTGGCGTAAATGGAACCGTGTACACGGGTGTGGTATTTATCTCGGCGTCCGCAACCGCACCGTACGATCTTAGCCCGGAGTCCTATCCGTTCGTATCCGGTGATGCCGGGACCAAGACATTCACGAGTGGCGTAACACTCAACACGGCGCAAACCGTAACAATTACTGCTCGTGATTATGCGGACGCAACTATTACCAGCTCAACAAGCGTAACCGTATCCGCCTCCGCCGATACCACCGCCCCCACTATCTCAAACATCCAGGCAAGCTCTATTACCAGCTCAAGCGTGTCAATAGCATGGACGACGAGCGAAACGAGCGCTTCATCTACAATCCAGTATGGCACGACCTCAAGCTACGGATCTTCGACAGTATCGACTACGTCAACCACGTCTCATTCGCGGGGTCTCACCGGGCTTATTGCAAGCACCCTCTACCACTTCCGCGTACTTTCAAGCGACGCATCCGGTAATACAGGAACATCTGGTGACCAGACATTCACGACAATAGGGTCCGATACCACCGCGCCGACCGTCTCTAGCCAATATCCGACAAATGCTTCTACCAGCGTTGTCGCCACAATACAGCCGTACATTGAATTTTCCGAAGAACTCAAGGTTTCTTCGGTCAATTCCAATACGGCGCAGCTTCGCAAGTCCTCGGATGATTCCGTGGTGACCGCTACGGTTTCCCTGGGGAACGGCGGCAAGCGAGTGATTATTGCCCCGCTTTCCTCACTAACCGCAACGACCTCGTACTATCTCTACGCTTCAACCAGTGTTCAGGACGCTACGGGGAATGCGCTCGCGACTGCCTACGGCGCGAGTTCAACCAGCGCATTTACCACGGCGGCAACTGACACCACCGCGCCGACCGTCTCCGCACAGTCGCCCGTAGACGGCGCGACGACAACCGCGATTACCGCCTCACCGACAGTAACTTTCAGTGAAGCAATGGATGCGAATACGGTGAATACCAACACAGTCCAGCTTCGCTTGTACAGTGGTGACAGTGTCGTTAGCGCCTCCTACTCTATGAATGACGCGCGCACCATAGTGACGATTGACCCTATAGCGAATCTGGCGAACAGCACGCAATACTATTTGTGGGTAACGGGAGCCAAAGATGCCGCGGGTAACACTGTAACCGCGTACACCACCAAAGCCAGTCAGGAATTCACCACGACTGCGGAGTCGGTCACGCTCGCGGTAACGGGAATTTCCGCCTCAAGCACCTTTGCCACCGCCAACGACACGTATGCAAGCGGGTGGAGCTGGGTGTTCAGCGTGACGGTGCCGACGGGCGAGACGAGCACGACGATGAAATTCGCGGATTGGATAAGCGGTTCAAACACCATTGCCGCGGCAAGCAACATCCGCTTCTACTCGGCGCAGTCCTCAAACGCGACCTCAAGCTCGCCAATCACCATCACCGCGGCAAATACGTATCCCAGCGCGATGACATTGAACGCTGACTTGGACGCGAATACCGCCGGCCGCCAGATTCAGATAGTGGTGGAAGCGAAAGTGCCGACCGGTTCGGCGGGCGGATCGTATTCCACGAGCTACGGGATACAGTCGCAATAGGTAATTAAAAATGAATAGGATAGTGAACTCAAAAACATTACTCATATGTGCGGTTGGTTTCCTTGCGGCGCTTCCTGTTCTTGCGTCTGAAATAACCGGTTCGCTGTGCACCGGCGTGAATTGTCCCGTGGAGGGGACGGTAGTGGCGGCGCCGACCGCGAGTCCCGCGGCGGGCAGTTACACCTCTGCCCAGAGCGTTACCTTGGACGCCACCGGCGAGACCAGCATCCGGTACACTACCGACGGCAGCGCGCCGGCCTGCCCTTCAACCGGCACGACATACTCCAGCGCAATCTCGGTGGGCTCATCGGCGACCATTAAAGCGATTGCCTGCTATGCAAATAGCGCTTCTTCGACGGTGGCAAGCTTTGCCTATACCATCACGGTTTCATCAGCAGCTACGGTCAATGTCAGCGGCGGCGGGGGAGGCGGCGGTACGTATGTAGCGCCGACTGCCGCTACCACAACTTCCGTTGCCACCCCCGCCAGTACCAGCGCCAGTACCAGCACTTCGGCGCAAAACCAATTGAGCGCGTTGCTCGCTCAATTGCAGGTCCTACAAAACAAAGCAGGTACGCAACAAGGAGCGGCTCCTTCAACCGCGGCGGGCGGTGGAGCGTCTTTTTCACGCAATTTACAGTTTAATTCGCACGGTGAAGATGTGCGGCAACTTCAAACATTCTTAAACAGCAACGGTTTTCCGGTGGCGGCAGGCGGCGCGGGGTCCCCAGGTCACGAAACAAATCTATTCGGGAATGCTACCCGGGCGGCTCTGGCGCGATACCAAGCGAGCATTGGACTTCCGGCCACCGGGTATCTCGGACCCCTTACCCGGACGAAGATTGCGGAAAACATTATTCCGTCCGCGCCCATCTCCGTGCCTGCTCCGGCGCCCGCCACGACGCCATCGTCTCCCGCCGCCGCTCCCCGCACGGCTTTCAACCGGCCATTAGGCGCAGGCTCGAAGGGAGCAGACGTGACAGCGCTTCAGAACATACTGAAGAACGAAGGTCTCTTGAATGTGTCCGCGACCGGATATTTCGGCGCCTTGACTGAAAGCGCGGTGAAGGCCTTCCAGGAGAAATACAATATCGCGAAGCCGGGCGATTCCGGCTATGGTTTTGTGGGACCGAAAACCCGCGCGAAACTAAATGGACTTCTGTAGGTAGGGATGCATCCCGTTAGAAATAAACATGCAATCAATTTTTATGAACAACAAAGCATTTGAATACGAGGCCCTTTCTGGTCAATTGGGTTATGCTTGTTTATTTCTAATGGGATGAAAAAATTATATAAAATTGCGTTCCTCGTAGTATCGGTCGTTGCAGTCGTTTCTTTCGCTTCCGCGTATCTGGTGACGGTTCGCGCTGCGGTTTCTGGGAACGCGACAAACTTACTGGGAGGACCAGTGTGGGTAATGGGAGGAAGCGCGACAACCTCGGCCATACAAATTTCTTTGACCGGCAATGCAGGTGAATCGCTTGCCGCGATTACAATTTCTGTCGCGGATGCGACGAGTACCGGATTTTTAACGAGCGACCTTGCGGCGCTTGGAACGAGCACGAATTCGGGTATTTCTTTATACAGCGCTTCCAGCGGATTTTTGGAAGCGTCCACCACTCCTTCATGGACTGGTGCAGGACCATTTACAACGACACTTGCATTGAAAGTTCCCGTAGCGCTCTCAACGTCAACGCCAAGCGTGCTTCTCGTCGCGTTTAAAACAGCAAGCGGATTAAATTCGGATACGCATAAATTTGTGCTTTCGGTTGCGACGAGCAGCGTTGCCACCAGCGGTGTTTCGCCGACCATAAACGCGACGTCAACAGCGGTGATTTCCATAGACGCGGTTTCTCCGGCGAATATTTTGGCCGGATATTTTCTGCTTGGGAATAATCAACTCGCGCCAATGGGGAGCGCTTCCATTGGTACGAATGGAAGCATAGTCAAGGCGTATGTGTCTGCCAGCACGACACTGTTAGGGCAAGCGACGTTGGGACCATCCGGTCAATTTGCGCCATTCGCGATTAATACTACCACCTATACAAGCGTGGATGTGCAAGTAAACGACCAGGCGGGCAATGTATCAAATATGGTGACGATTGCGGCGGACGCGGCGCCGTTTATAACTTCCGCCACGGCGTTTACCGACAGAATTATTTTGAACTTAAGTGAAAATGTTGACGGGATGCAGGCGATGAACTGTACGCCGAATTATATTGTGAACGGAGCGGCGCTTACGTGCGGAGGCATGGGCCTTCCGTTTGTAGATTTTTCCGGAACGAAGATAACCATTCGCGGACTTGCATTGTCTGGAACCGCTTCCTTTTCTGTCCCCACCTCCACGACGATTACGGATCTGGGCGGGGCAAATAATAAACTTACCGCCTACTCAAGTTCAAGTATGCCGGTGCAGGCGCTTACGCTTCCCAGTATTACGAGCATAAGTCCGCAATCGGGGGCGGTAAGCTCAACCGTTACGATTACGGGAACGAATTTCGGTACGCTGGGCGGGGGGACTATTGGCGATGCCAATCACAAGGTTTTCTTTTCCGGCGGGTTTAGCCAGCAAACAGGACCGCTTCCTCCCATTGAGGCGAATTATACCGGCGGAAGTTGGTCCAATACTTCAATTGTGGTAAAAGTGCCGGCGGGAGCGCAGGGAGGCCCCGTCAACGTTCTTGCGGGAAGCGTGATGAATGATATGGGACCGAACACGTTCTTCGACATCGCGGGCGCGTATACCGCGAAGGTGTATTATTCGTCGGGCACGTCAACGCCGATGACGGACGGGGATAACACAAACATTCGTATTGTAATCGGAGGAATGAGTGGTATGACGGTCTATTCAGTCGGTGATGGCTTTATGACGTACAATGCCGGCACCGATACATTTTCAATAACGGGTGTTTCTTCAATGGGATATACCTGGGGCTATGATGTAACCGGAACGCATTTGAATTCCGCGGGGAGAGAAGTGAATACTTCGGCGGCGCAAAATCTGTTTATGCCGGCGACTTCTCGGAAAATTTCCGGCACCGTAACGTTGGGCGCGTCCTGCGCGGCGGGCGGACAAAATAAACAAGTTGTTGTATTCGCGATGCCCGACAGCGTTAATTCCGGGGATTCCGGCTTTAAACAAGTTGAGCCGGCGTTCTTTACCACCGGAGGCGATTGTATCGCAAATTATGCCGTTGGGGTGCCGATAAACGGAACATATAGAATTGAGGCGCATATACCGCCATCGTCATCCGGCGGGATTACGGTTTCAACCGCGTTTACCGACCCTGATTCGCAGTTAGCAACCATATCGTCTTCAACGCTGACCGCCGTAAAAAATTTCACGTTTTCCTCGGCCACACATAGAATTGTCGGCACGGTGCAAAAACCATCCGGGCAATTTGGCAGTGAAGAACGCGGAAGATTATGGGTGTTTGCCTATCAACCGAATGGCGGAAAAGGAACCGGCGCGCAAGTTACGGCGAGCAGTACGTTCACGCTCAATGTTTCAAAAGGGGTCTGGAAAATAGGAGTGGGCGGAGAAAATATGCCTTTCCCCGTTGAGGTGCAAGTTGATGTTGATGACACGTATGAAATTACTGATCCGCCCAAGGGGCCAACCATAATTATCGCGCCACCGTCTGATTTTATTGAGGGGTATGTGAAAGACGCGGCGGGGAACGGTTTAGCGAGTGTTTCGCTCTACGCCTGGCTGGAGGGAGGCCCGGGGAACGGAAACGCGAAAACGGACAGCCAGGGATATTACAAAATGTATGTGGCGCCCGGCGCGAATTATCATATCGGCGCGAGTTCGCAATCCTACGGGTTTTTAGGGGAGCAATCCGGAATTACGGTCAGTTCAGTGACGCATCCGACGGTTAATTTTACCGTTAGTTCTTCAAATAATTACACGGTGTCCGGCACGGTCACGAAAGGCGGGACGGGGTTGCAACAGGCGTTTGTGTTTATCACGGAAGGAGAGCGCGGTCCGATGCTGGGTAGCGGTGGGACCGACACGAACGGCGCTTACTCGGCGCGTATTTCCGGCGGTGCTAACCGATGGATACACGTGGGGCTGCCATCGAAAGGAGAGGTTTATAAAGCGAATTTGGGCACTATTAGCACCAGCACTGTGAGCAATATCGCTATTCTTTCTTCCACCATTACCGTGCGTATTTCTCCGGCCAGTGATTTTTCACAAGCGTTTGTGGGTGTCCATAGCAGCGACCAAGGGGGCGGTTTTTCCGATACCGATGTTGCCGCCGCGAGTTCTTCCTATCGGGAATATCAGATTGACGTTCAACGTCCCGGTTCCAGCGGAACAACGTATTATGTTGATGGCGGCATTCCGGGTTTTGGACCGCTTCCGCAGACGCAGAACTCAATCGTTGTAAACAGCAACGGAACATTCACAGAAACAAGCGGGACAGCAAATGATGGCATTATTGAATACACATTGAGCGGTTTATATTCCGTTTCCGGTACCGTAACCGGTGACGGTGTGAACGATGCCTGGGTGTGGGTTGCCGGGCCGAATGGCGGCGGTGGCGCGCAAACCGCGAACAACGGGACCTACACATTGAAATTGAAGAACGGCACGTATGATATCGGCGTGGGCAAGCCGGGGTTTATCGGAAATAAAATTAACGTGACGGTAAACGGCGCGCCTTTAACCGGGAAAAACCTAACGCTTACATCCGCGGGGCAGACAATAACCGGAACGGTGTATCTTCCCGGCGGAACGACGACAGTGACCAATGCTTGGGTTTGGGCGCAAAACAATACCGGCGGATGGTCGGGCGGGTCAACCGACGCCAACGGCGCCTACTCACTAAATGTCGGGAGCGGCAGCTGGGATGTGCAAGCCGCCTATGATGGATATAATTCCAGTTCCACATCGGTTACCGCGCCCGCGACGGGAGTGAACATAACCCTTTCTACTATCGCGGGTTTCTCTTCTAATCTGAAGAACTCTCCCATGACCCCTTCTTCCGGGGGGATTGTTCAGGAAAACGGCATAAAAGTTGATTTTCCAAAAAACGCGCTGGGAACGGATTCAAGCGCCGGGACGGTTGAGGTGAAAAATACCACGAACGTTCCGACAGTCGCCTCAACAAAAGTTATCGGCAACGCCCGCGACATTACGGCGCGCAACAGTTCCAATCAAAATATCACGACGTTGTCGGGGAGCATTACGATTGAACTTACCGTGACGAAAGCGGAGATACAGGCGCAGGGGCTTTCATTTACGCAGGTTCAAGGAATGAAAATTTCCTATTGGGATTCCACGGCGAATAATTGGGTGGAAATCCCGACCTCGGTGACATTGCATCCCGCGACCGCGGCGTCAGTAAGCGGATTGAATGCTGACCCGGCGGTAACGCTTTCCGGAACGGTTTCTCACTTGTCATCATTCGCGCCGACGGTGCCGGCGGATAACGCGCCGGCGACGCCGACCGGCCTTGCCGCGAGCGTCGTGAACCAACACCAAATCAATCTTTCATGGACCGCGGTGAGCGGCGCGACCAGTTATGATATTTACCGGGCTACTTCTTCAACAGGACTTTTCCCGCGAATTGGAGATGAACCAACCGTTTCATCGGGTGCTACCACGACGTATGCTAATACCGGTCTCACCGCAAACACGGCCTATTATTATAAAATTACCGCGTTAAACGCGTCGGGTGAGTCGTCTTCTTCAGCGGCGATTTATGCAACGACGACCGCGGCTTCTGAAACAACCGGTTCGCTGTGCACCGGCGTGAATTGCCCCGTGGAGGGGACGGTAGTGGTGGCGCCGACCGCGAGTCCCGCGGCGGGTAGCTACACCTCCGCCCAGAGCGTTACTTTGGCTGCGATCGGCTCACAGAGTGTCCGGTACACCAACGATGGTACTACGCCGACATGCTCCAACACGACATACTCCAGCGCAATCTCGGTGGGCTCATCGGCGACCATTAAAGCGATTGCCTGCTATGCCAATAGCGTTTCTTCAACGGTGGCAAGCTTTGCCTATACCATCACGGTTTCATCCGCAGCTACGGTCAGTGTCAGCGGCGGCGGGGGAGGCGGCGGTACGTATGTAACGCCGACTACCGTAGCCGCTGTTCCTGTTCCGACAACCATACAGCCGGTGCCCTATCTGTTTCCAAAAACTATTGCTGAAATGCAGGCAAACTTGACGGTTCTCCTTCAAAATCTAACGATTCTTCGAGTGCAGCTAAAAGCTATGTCTGTCGTTCCGACTGCGCCGACCGCCGTTCCTAGAGCGGCCATTCCTTCTGCCGGCAAATTTACAATGGGACTTGCTATCGGCACTCGAAGCGATGACGTTCGGGCACTTCAGGAATTTTTAAAGGCACAAGGCCCGGATGTGTACCCCGAGGGTTTGGTCACCGGCAATTTCGGATCGCTTACCAAGCGGGCGGTTGAGCGGTTTCAAGAGAAGTACGGCATTGCTCAACCGGGCGATGTTGGCTATGGCTATGTCGGTCCTAAGACAAGGGAAAAATTGAATATGCTGCTCGGTGTGCAGTGAGGTTTACTGTGGACTTCGAATTTCCGAGGCAAGCCACCACCCGCTAAAAATCGCGGACGCTCTCGCCTCGTTAGAGATAGGACGCTCTGTTGGGGGAGCGATTATACGGGGTTGATCCCGTAAATCCCGCTTCGCGGGGCACAGGGTTGACCGCTTCCGCCAACACCGTACAATGGAGTGACTATGGAACCGAACATGAATTCGCAGACGGGGTCGCAGAATGCCGAAGTTTCCGGAAAGCGTCGGGACTATCTCATGCCAGCGAGTATCCTCATCGCCGCAGTGCTTGTATCCGCCGCGCTGGTTTACAACGCGGAAAAGAAACCGGCGGTTGGTGAGCCGCCAGCTGGGTTCCCGCCCTCGGCCGTAACGACGGGGACTCCCGACAAGATGCCGCCCGTTACGGCGGACGACCACGTGCTCGGCGACCTTGCGTCGGCATCTGTCGTCGTTGTCGAGTACTCCGACCTCGAGTGCCCGTTCTGCAAGCGGTTTCACGCGACGATGCAGCAGGCGGTCACGGCGTACGGCGGGAAGGTGGCGTGGGTGTACCGCCACTGGCCCATCTTGTCGCGCCACCCGCTGGCGCAGAAGGAGGCGGAGGCCTCGGAGTGCGCCGCGGATATCGGTGGCAATGATGCGTTCTGGAAGTACGTCGCGAGAGTGTTCGAGGTGTCGCCGACGAACAACGGGCTCGACCCTGCTGAGCTTCCGGAGATTGCAGTCGCGGTTGGGTTGGACCGCGCGGCATTCACCACCTGCCTCGCGAGCGGGAAGTATGAGGCGAGGGTGACGGCGCAGGCAAACGATGCCATCGCCGCCGGGGGGAATGGCACACCCTACTCGGTGGTTGTTACGAAGACCGGCAAATTCTTCACGATTCCCGGTGCGTTACCATTTACGGATACCGACCCCACTCCGCAATCGTCGGTGAAGGAGATACTAGATGAGGCACTGAAGTGAAAATTCGAAGCACGAAGCTCTAAATTCCAAACAAATAGGATTTTACTGTATGAAGTTGCCCCACTGGTCATTGATTGCGCTCGGCGGCTGGCTCCTCCTCTCGCCGTGGATTCTGGGGTACGCGTCAGTGAATCTGGCGCTCTGGAACAGTATCACGGTCGGCGCGCTTGTCGTCCTTGCCGCGTTCTGGAGCGTTTCCCCGCCGGGGAACGCATAGCCACCACAACATGAACGAGACAATCTACGATGTGTGCATCATCGGTGGCGGACCGGCTGGGGTCGCCGGTGGTATCTATGCAGCTCGGAAACGGATGCGGACGGCGCTGGTCACCGAGACGTTCGGCGGGCAATCGCTTGTCTCAGCGGAAATACAGAACTGGATCGGCGATATCGCACTCTCGGGGCTCGACCTCGCGAAGCGGCTCGAAACGCATCTTAAGGCGCAGAGCGGGATCGACATCATCGAGGGTGAGCGAGTGACGGCCGTTCTGCGCGATAGCGGGGGGTTGTTCCGGTGCCTGCTCGGGGGGGGCATCGCCCCGACCGAAGCCTCGGCGAAGGGGGGCCGCACCATCACTGCTCGCGCCGTGCTCGTGGCGTCCGGGAGCCGCCGGCGCCGGCTTGGCATCCCCGGCGAGGACCGGTATGACGGCAAGGGTGTCGCGTTCTGCGCGACCTGCGATGCGCCGCTCTTCGGCGGGAAGCCGGTGGCGGTGGTGGGCGGCGGCAACTCGGGGCTCGAATCCGTCGTCGACCTCCTGCCGTATGCGTCGAAGGTATACCTGCTCCACCGCGGACAGGTCTTGAAGGGAGACAAGGTGACCGAGGAGAAAATCGCGGCGCACCCGAACGCGACGATCATACGTGGCGCGACTCCCGTGGAAATTCTGGGGGATGCGTTCGTGACTGGTCTTACGTACCGGCTCGCGGATGGCGCGACGGCAACACTCGACGTCGCAGGCGTATTCGTGGAGGTCGGGTCAATACCGAACAGCGAGCTTGTCGCGTCGCTTGTGGAACGGACGCACTGGGGGGAGATCATCGTCGACCATCGGACGCAGCGAACGTCGTGCGAGGGCGTGTGGGCGGCGGGCGATGTCGCGACCGGGCTCTACAAGCAGAACAACATATCCGCTGGCGAGAGCATCACTGCTATTTTGAACATCTATGACTCGATGCACGGCATCGTCCGCCCGGCAGTTGCTCGGGAGAAACCACCGGGAACGTAAACTGAACCCTATGCCGCCACGACGAACCAAGTCTTCGGCACCCCCTGAAACTCCCGTCAGGGACCGGGGGGGAGTTATCCACATACCAACCAGTGCAGAACCCGCGCAAAGGGAGTATACTCAAACGATGCGTATGACCCTACTCAACAAGATTCTCGTCATCGTCGTCGTGGTACTCGTGGTCGTCCTCGGTGGCATACTCTCGTGGCGTGAATTTGCCGGAGTGCCGTCCCTCTACGCCGTGTATCTGCGGACCGGAGACCTCTATTTTGGCCGGCTCACCCGGTTCCCGAGCTTCGGATTGAAACAGGTGTACCTCCTGCAGGTGAACCAGACGAATAAAGAGAACCCGCTCTCGATACAGCGGTTCTCCGACGTGTTCTGGGGTCCGGAGGATGAGGTGACGATCAACCGAGACGATGTGGTGTGGTTCACCAAGCTTCGGTCGGATAGCCAGCTCGCAGAGCTCATCAAGAAGAATCCGACGCTCGCGGCACCGCAGCAACCTGCTACGACGGCACCGCAACCGCAACAGCAACCTGCCCCGCAAGAACCAGCGCCGAAACAGCAGCAGTAGTGGTTGGTTTGAAGCAGAAACCGGAGCCCACGCAATCAGCGTAGGCTCCGGTGCGTTCATGCCCGCTCTATTCGGAGCAGTTTTCAGTAGTCTATAAACGGATACCGGTGGTGGGCTTCTATAGTATGCTAGTATGAAGATTAGAGCGTGATATGGGCAATAGAAGGCAGCGCAAGAATAGTATGGGGCAGGCGATGCTTTCGTTTATTTTGTTGGTGAGCGGGATTATTATTGAGGTGGCCATTGCTGGCGGATTCATTGCCTACGCACTGTCGAGCTCCGGCCGAGGAGAACAGCTGTCGGCGAGGGCGTTCGGTGCGGCGGGGGCAGGCATCCAAGACACGACCATCCGTCTCGCGCGGGACAAGGAATGGGCGCTCGCGGGCCCGCTCTCCTACGTGCTCTCGGTGGGTACTGCGACTACCCTTGTACAGGTGAGCGTAGACCTCTCCAATGGCTCAACCTATCGGTACCAAGCGACCTCGACTGGCAGCGCCGGCACTCGGTCCCGGCGATTAGCCGCGGTGTTCGCGGTCGACCGAGTGACCGGCGACGTGCATCTGCAATCGCTCGCAGAGATACCATTCTAACCACACCCATCCCATGCAGTACGTGCGCGCGTTCATAAAGAAAATCCGTTATGCCCTGGAGCGATTAAGCTCTCGCCCCCGGGTCGGCGGTGTGCATGTGAGCGATTCCAGCCTCTATTTTGCGATGAGCGCTCCCGAGGAGCGCTCGCAGTCACTCCGTATTCCGCCGGGAGTGCTTCGGGAGGGGAAAATTGCGGACCGCGAGCATTTTCTGGAGATACTCACGCAGTTTCGGGAGATGGTCGGGGGAGATGAAAAACGGCCGTTGCCGGTTGTCGTGACGCTTCCCGCAGGAATTGTTTACACACAGAGCTTCACGATACCAAACGCGGGCTCGAGCGCACTTCGAGAGACCGCGGAACTGAACGTGCAGATGCTTTCGCCGCTCCCGAAAGAACAGGCGTATCTGGGGTGGCAGCTCATCCGCGAGACGCCCGACCAGTATGAGCTTCTGGGGGCATTCGCCGAGAAGGCGCTCGTCGATGAGATTCGGACCGCACTCGTTGCAGCGCGGTTCCAGCCGGTCGCCATCGAGTTTCCGAGTTTATCGCTCGCGCGCGTGGTACAGGAGATATATCACAGCTCTCCGCACCCGATGCTCGTGCTCAATCTTTCAAGCGACGGGGTGAACCTCTTTATCTTTTGGAATGGGTCGCTGTACTTTGATTATTTTCGTTCGTGGTACTCCATCCAGGGAGATGCCCGGGAGATTTCAGAGGAGCAATTTGGCGCGGTCATCGTGCAAGAGGTGCATAAGGTCGTCAACTTCTCACTCTCGCGTTTCCAAGAGACACCGAGCGAGGTGTTTCTCGTCGCGCCGGGCTTTGAAGCGGAGCTACGCCGTATATTTGCCGAACAACTGCAGCTTCGCGCGGTGCCCATCGAGCTTGCCGGATCGACGTTTACGCCGCCGTGGTACCCGGCGCTTGGCGCGGCGCTTCGCGGCGAGCTCGACCGGCGCCGGGACCGACAAATCAGCCTCGCGCCCGTGAGTTCGGCCGACCTTTTTTTCCGGGAGCAGCTCATTGATTTCATACAGCTCTGGCGCGGCATCGCCGTCGCCGTTCTCGGGCTCTTCCTTGTTTTCTTCATGAGCGCCTCCTCACTGCTCACGACGCAAGCTCGGTCGCTCCGCGGCCAATTGGACCTCTTCAGCGACCAGTACCAGGTCGCGCAGCTTTCGGAACTGCGGGGTATTGCCGATCATTTCAATGAGCTCGTCCGGACCATCAGCTCGGTGCGCACCGACGTGAACCCGGTGCCGTTCATATTCCGCTTCATCACGGATCTCGGGGCAACGAACCGCATTACTGTACGCTCATTCACCTTCAGTAGCTTCGGATCTCCTGTCGCGATTGCGGGCGGCGCGGCAAATTATGATGCGGTGGTTGCATTCAAAAACGTGCTTGAGTCGACGAGTGGAGTCACGAATGTTTCGCTCCCGCTCGCAGAGCTCGCACAGCAGGAAGACGGGTCGGTTGTGTTCGCACTCTCGTTTCAGCTCACCCCCGTCACATCCGCGCAGTAGCCCTCACAAAATCCTAAGCACCAAATCCTAAATCCTAAACAAATTCGAAGCACGAAATCCGAAACGAACGCGTGTGGAATTTGGAATTTAGATATTGTTTAGGATTTTGAATTTAGGATTTAGAATTTTGTATGGTCTTCTGCATGAACGGCAGTGGAAGTGTCCGAAGTGCGGCATCGATTGCCGTCCGGTCTGCGCGCCGCATCCGGTTCAAGACAAACTCGCCGGCGAGGCGCCGGCCGCGCTGCCCATGGGGGAGCGCCATCTCGGGTATCGGACGCACCCCGATTCGGATTCGCCAAAACGCGGCGGTGCCGAGCGCGCTGATCACCGAGATAATGCCGTGGTGTCCGGCGGCGCCGCGTCCGAAGACGGCGCGAACGGTGCCGATGGGAAGGTCTGCGTCATCGTGCACGACCGCAATGGCGGCCGGGGCGAGCGAGAATCGGGCGAGCGCCTCGCGTGCCGCTCCACCCGATTCGTTCATGTAGGCGAGCGAGCGAAGAAAATGGTACGGTGCGCGGTCGGCGCCTGCGAGTGCGGTCGCCCCGCGAGGTTTTCGAAACGGGAGCGGGGCGCCGGCGCAGGCGGCGAAGAGTTCGACGCTGTACACCCCCACATTGTGGTAGGTCGACGCGTACTTGTCGCCGGGGTTGCCCAGCCCAAGGAAGACCCGAACCTGGTCCAGGCGGCGGCGTTCCCGCCCGACCATGCGGTCCCCGCCAGAATGACTCTCCGCCCGGATGACACGGTCGGACGGGTGTCGGGCTGGGTTCGGGCGGGCATCGGGGCGTGCAGAATTGTCGCGCTGTTGCATTCGGGGGTGTATTTCCATACAATTATGACACAGTTTTTCTGAATCCGCCTCCGTCAGCTCGCCTCATGAAAAAAATATTTTGGTCCTCGCTTGAGGTACTGCAGACCGTTATCATTGCGGTAGTGGCGGTGTTCCTCGTCCGGACGTTCATCGCACAGCCATTTTTGGTGAGCGGCCAGAGCATGGAACCGACATTCCATGATGGCAACTATCTCCTGGTTGACGAAGTCGCCTACCGGTTGCGCAATCCGGAGCGGGGCGAGGTGGTTGTGTTTCGCTATCCGGGCGACCATCGGTCGTTCTACATCAAACGCATCATCGGCTTGCCGGGGGAGCGGATCGTGGTTTCCGCCGGCATGGTGACCGTCTATCCCATTACGGACTCGAGCGGCGAAACCCTCCGCGAACCCTACATCATGCCGGGCGGTGCGGGGGTGGCGGGCGGGACATATGAGACCGTACTCGGATCCGACACCTACTTCGTTATGGGGGACAATCGGAATTTCAGCTATGACTCGCGAAGTTGGGGACCACTGAAGCGTTCAGAAATTATCGGACTGGTGCGGATTCGGTTGTGGCCAGTGACCGAGGTGATGGCGTTCAGTGCACCGACGTACCCATGACCGTGAGCACTAAACCACCCCAGCCACGCGCCGCGGGGCAGGCCGTCATGCCCGATACGACGGTGAAGGGCGGGCCCGCCCGAACGACTGTTCAGTCGGGCAGGTCCGCACCGCGTCGTGTCACGCCGCGCCGCACGGTTGGCGCACCCCTCTACACCGCCCTTCCCGGCGTTCGGGACCTCTTGCCGCGTGATGCGGCATGGTGGCATGCGGCGGATACGGCGATTGCCGCGGTTGCTGAGCTCCACCAGTGTTTGCACATTGATCCGCCGCCGCTCGAGCCGATTGAAGTGTACGAGGCGGCATTCGCGACCGAGGAGGTACCGTACGTGATTCGTACCAAGAGCATGCGTCTGGTTCCCCAGCTCGATCCGCGTGTCGCGGTCCTGCGGTCCGTGCTGGAGCACCACGTGAGCGGTGCCGCATCGCCCCTGAAGCTTTGGTATGCAAGCTCGCACATTGGACAGTCCACATCGGACGGCCTCCCGCTCTCCGCCACGCGCGTCCGGGGGCTTGAGTTTATCGGGGATGCCGACCCGCTGTACGACGGCGAAGCTATCGCGGCGGCAGCGGACATTTTCCGCTCCCTGAAAGTTCCTGACCTTCGGCTGGTGATCAATACCATAGGGTGCCGCGTGTGCCGAACGAGCTACCAGCAACGACTCGGTGCTTACTATCGCGGGGTGCGGGCGAAGCTGTGCCGGAACTGTGTCGGGCGTCTGGATACCGCCCCACTCGCGCTCCTGGGATGCGTTGGTGAGTCGTGCCGAGAGCTTCGGGAACACGCGCCAATTCTCCTCGATTACCTATGCCAAAACTGCAACAACCATTTCCGCTCGGTCCTGGAGTTCGTCGAGGAGAACGGGATCCTCTACGAGCCGAACCCCTACCTCATTGGTCCGGCATCGTACCACACCCGAACGGTGTTCATGTTTGTATCCGACCTCGCCGCCCATACGGTAGGCCCGCCCGACCGAACAGTCGCTCGGGCAGGCACGCCCTCCCCCGCGATGTCATCCAGGCGAAAAGACCCGGAACCGGTGCGTGACGGGCTCCCGCTCGCCGCAGGCGGTCGGTACGACTACCTGGGAGAGGCGCTCCGCATGCGGCAGATTCCCGCGGTCGGGGTGACCATCTACCTCGAGCCGCTCATCACACTCCTTCGAGCCGAAAACATCATAACGCCATCGTCCGCGCGTCCCGCGGTGTTCTTTGTGGCTATCGGCGACCAGGCGCGGAAGTCGAGTCTTCGGCTTATGCAACTCCTGCGTGCCGGTGGCATACCGGTCGCGGAATCGGTCGGCAAGAAGTCGTTGCTCGCACAGCTCAGGGTCGCTGAAAAGCTGAAGAGCACCATCGCGCTCCTCTACGGCCAGCGGGAGGCGTTCGAGGGGACGGTAATCATGCGCGACCTAAAGACGAGCGCGCAGGAGACGATACTCATCACGAATCTCGTCTCGGAGATCAAGAAACGCTTCAAGTCGTAAACCTCTAAACTCTAAGCACGAAACCCTAAACTCTAAACAAATCCGAAGCAACAAATTCTCCGCCAGAGGCGCCTGCCCGTCCGAAGCCGGGCGGAGGCGGGGATCCGCCCTCGGCGGAGAAGCACGAAATGAATCCAAAAGGGAGACCTGAATGTGTCTAGAATTTCGAATTTGTTTAGGATTTTCCGCCGGAGGCGGATCAGCCTCTGGCTGAAGATATAATTAGGATTTAGAATTTCACCGCCATGGACTGCCTCTTCTGCAAAATTGCATGCCACGAGATCCCGGCGCTGGTCATTCGGGAGGATGCTAACACGCTCGCCTTCCTCGATATCGACCCACGGGCGGCGGGGCACACCGTGGTCATCCCAAAACGGCACGCAGGAACGCTTCTCGACATCCCCCGTGAGGAACTCTGCCCGTTGTGGCAGGCGGTTCAGGCGGCCACTGCACAGCTCCACACGACCCTCCGACCCGACGGGTTCACCGTCGGTGTGAACCATGGGAAGCATGCGGGCCAGGCAATCGACCACCTGCACATCCACATCGTTCCGCGATGGGAGGGGGATGGCGGCGGGTCGATTCATACCGTTGTTGACAACCCGCCCACGGAGCCACTTGCGGAAATACATCAAAGAATAGTACAATCACAGCACTCGTGATAAGCTCTAAATCCTAAGCACAAAATTCTAAACTCTAAACAAATCCGAAATTTCAATGACTCAAATTCGAAACGAATCCGTTTGGAATTTAGAATTTAGATATTGTTTCGGATTTCGAAATTAGGATTTAGTGTTTTATTCATTCATGCCCCTCCATCTTATTCGAAAGGAATCCGAGAGCGTCGGTTCATTTCTCTACCGGTTCAATAAAAAAGTCCAGCACAGCGGCCTCACGAAGGAGGTAAAGAAGCGGCAGTTCCGTAGCCGGCCCAAGAACAAGCGCCAGCGCCGCGCCGGCGCGCTGTATCGGGCGAAGAAGCAAGGAGAGGTGCTTCGCGAGCGCAAGCAGGGCCTGCCTGTCCGGCAGGCAGGTCGCCGGTAGTAGGGTTGCGCTTGGTACACATACGTATGGCGATGCTTGCCGACACTATTGCGAAGGACCTTATCACCGCACTGAAGGCGCACGACGACGTGCGCCTTCGAACACTTCGGATGGTCCGCGCGGCGTTCCAGAACGCGGCGATCGCGGACCGCCTGCGCGGTGAACTTTCCGACGATGCCGAGCTCGCAGTCCTGAAACGCGAGGCGAAGAAGCGGCGAGAGGCCGCGGCGATATTCCGAACCGGTGGCCGCGAGGACCTCGCGGCGAACGAGGACGCCGAACTCGCCGTGCTTGTGATCTACCTCCCACTGGAACTTTCAGAAGCGGAGGTTCGTGCCGCGGTCGTGCAGGTGCTCGCCGACCCGACTCTGGCGGGGGAACGCTCCTTCGGGACTGTCATGAAGGCTGCGATGATGGAGCTTAGGGGGAGAGCGGATGCCGCGCTCGTTTCCCGGGTGGTGAAGGAGTGTATCGGGTGATTCCATGGGAACGCGTCCCGGAATTCATCTTGTGGTAACCACAGAACGGCCCCGCCACGGCGGGACGGCTCATCTCGTCACGAGAACCCTATTGGACGCCCTCCGGCGCAGGCGTGTGCGCCGCGCCGCGCTTGAGGTGTACGTGGTGTCGGACGCAGTGATGCGCGAGGTGAATCGGCGCACCCGGGGCATTGACGCGCCGACCACCGTCCTCTCTTTTCCTACTACCGTCTCGGCGTTTCCCTACCCGCCTGCCTGGGGCGCGCCATACCTGGGCGAAATCTACCTTGCGCCGCACTACATCGCCCGCCGCGGCGAGGAACTCTCCCACTATGCAGTACACGCACTGCTTCATCTCCTCGGGTACACGCACAAACGTTCACGTGATACTATAGAGATGGAAGCGGAGGAGTGCCGCCTCCTGGGCGCGCCGAAAGCAGTGCGCCACAAACAAGCAACGAACAAACGAAAAACAACAAACAAACAACAAACAAACAACAAACGATAGCCGGAGCCCGCCGCTCGTTTGTCTGTTGCTGGTTTGTCCGTTTGTTGTTTGCTGTTCGTTGTTGGTCGTCGGTTGTGAGTTGTCGTATGCGTTGTCGGTCGTCGGTTGTCGGTTGTGTGTTACTCCCTGCCATGTCCCGTATTCTCACCAGTCTCGACATTGGTTCCGCGTGCATAAAGGGCATCGTTGCCTCCGAGCGGAAAGACGGGACCTTGAGCGTCCTCTCCGCCTTTAATCAGCCGTCGTTCGGAATCCGTCGCGGCGTCATCGTCGATGTCGAAGCGGCGACCTCGGTGCTTCGGGACACGGTCGTGGACCTCATGCGGCTTTCAAAGCGCGCCATGTCGAACGTGTACGTGAATGTGCAGAGCGAGCACAGCCGCGCGCGGCTTTCTCGCGGGATTGCCGCGGTCGCTCGCGCGGACCAGGTCATCCAGTCGGATGATGTGGAACACGTGATGCAGGCGTCCCGCGCCGTGAAGCTCCCGCCGAACTACCTCGTGCTCCACAACATCCTTCGGGAGTATTTTGTGGACGATGTGGGCGACATCACCGATCCGGTGGGTATGGTGGGGAACCGGCTTGAGGTATCGACGCTGGTACTTGAGGCATTCGCCCCGAATGTACATCAGCTGGTGAAACACCTGGAGCGCGTGGGAGTTCGGGTCGGCGGGCTCATTTTCAATCCACTCGCCGCTGCGCGCGCCGTGCTCTCGAAGCGGCAGAAGGATTTAGGTGTGCTCCTCATCGACATCGGGCACGGCACCACCTCGTTCACCGTGTACGAGGAGAGCAAGGTACTGCACACGAAGAGTATCCCGCTCGGCTCGGGCCATATTACGAACGACCTCGCGATCGGACTCCGGATATCCATCGACGCGGCGGAGAAGCTCAAGAAGACCTACGGGTACGCGCTCGCGCGGGAGATCCCGCGGCGCGAGACGGTGAAGCTCGCGGAGGTGGAGCCCGGGAATGCCGGGGAGATCCCCCGGCGCTTCATCGCCGAGATTACCGAGGTCCGCCTTGCGGAGATTCTGGAACTCGTGGAGGCAGAGTTGAAGTCCATCGGACGCGCGGTGCAGCTCCCTGGCGGTGTCGTCGTGACGGGGGGTGGCTCGAAGCTGCCGGGACTGACCGATTTAGTGAAGCAGGAGCTCAAATTGGCGGCCCAGATAGGGTTTCCGAACCTTGCCGGACTCGAGGTGACAAACCCGGCCCACCAGGAACTCATCGATGATCCGGGGTTCGCGGTCGCGGTAGGGCTACTCCAGTGGGGGGCGACGGAGGATGGCATGCCGGCGCCGTCCGGCGGGTTCTCGAAACTAAAGCGGCTCTTCCAGAATTTGATGCCGTGAGCGGTATACCCAGCACCATTTGCATGCGCAAATGGTGCTGGGTATACTACACCCCGTTAGAGGTTTACGAACATGCCGTATCAATCGGACTGCGTGTCGTTCCATAACCCGCTATACACAGCATAGCGGCGTGCATGTAAAACTCTAACGGGGTACACTGCATACGTATGTCATCAAAGAAAAGAAAGAAAAAGGCTGTCTCGCGGGGCCTCACCCGTCACCATGATGAGTTCGAGGTGCCACGTCCCGAGCGGAAGTCGAAGGGCGGCATTGCCAAGATCAAAGTGGTGGGAATCGGCGGCGGTGGCGGAAACGCGGTCTCGCGAATGATGGAGGGTGAGCGGTTGCGCGGCGTGGAATTCGTCGCGGTGAACACGGACGCGCAGGACCTCGACTATGCCATCGCGCACCATCGGGTGTACATCGGGAAGGCGTTAACGCACGGGTTGGGCGCCGGCATGAACCCGGACATCGGGAAGCAGGCGGCCGAAGAGAACCGCTCGGAGATCGGCGAGCTCTTGCAGGGCTCCGACATCGTCTTCCTCACCGCCGGCATGGGTGGCGGCACGGGCACGGGCGCGATTCCGGTCATCGCCGACATCGCGCGCGAGAAAGGGATCCTCACCATTGCGATCGTAACAAAGCCGTTTACGTTCGAAGGTTCGCAGCGCGCGACAATCGCGCAGGACGGGCTCGCGAAGCTCAAGGAGAAGGTAGATGCGCTCGTGGTGATCCCGAACGACCGGGTGTTTAGCATCATCGATAAGGACACGCCCATTCTGCGCGCGTTCGGGTACATTGATGACGTGCTGAAGAATGGCGTGCAGGCGATCTCGGAGCTCATCAACACGCCCGGCATCATCAACGTGGATTTTGCGGACATCCAGGCGACACTGAAGGACGCGGGGCCGACGCTCATCGGTACCGGGGTCGCCACGGGGCAGGACCGCGGCGTGAAAGCGGTGAATGCGGCGCTGAACTCGCCACTCCTCGAGATTTCCATTGACGGCGCGCGCGGCGTGCTCTTCTCCATCGCGGGCGGGCGGGACGTGAAGATGGCGGAGATCCACGATATTGCGCGCGCGGTCTCGGCGAATCTTGATCCGAATGCCCGGGTGATTTTCGGCGCGTACTACGACCGGGGGCTGAAGGACAAGAGCATCAAGGTGACGGTCATCGCGACTGGTTTTAGCGGCATTCTGGGTCAGCGGGCGGCTCCGTCGCTCTTTATGTCCGGCGAGGCCATCCCGCACGATTCTTCGGGCATTTCCGACCGGCCCGCCCGGATGACTCGGTCGGACGGGCAGGCGGGGGAGGGAGCTCGCGCGTCGCGACTCACGCCTGGCGGCTCTGAACTGAAGGAAAAACAGGGCGCGAAACGCGAGGCAGCCACCGACAGCGAGATCTGGGAGATTCCGGCGTTTCTGCGGAAAAAGAAGCACCGGGAGGGGAAGTAGCGCGTAACGTACAACGAACAACCTACAACCTACAACGAAAATCGGTCGCCTCAAGCGACCGGTTTTCGTTTCGAACGACTCCAGGAAACCCCCTCATACGCACGGAGACCGCTGGCGGCGGGGAGCGTGGCACAACGCCGCCGTTCTGTGTTCCCGTAGGTAGTTATCCACACTTCCCATAGCGGGCGTGGTCCGTAGAATGGAGGAAGGTCACCCGTATCCGGACACCATGCAATTATTCACCTCGGTCAAGCGGCGCGACGGGAACATTGTCCCGTTCAATCAGTCGAAAATTTCCGGCGCAGTTTGGAAGGCGATGGAGGCGGTGCACGAAGGTGCGGCGGCGGACGCGGAACGCGTCTCGGCGAACGTCATCGCGGAACTTCTGAAGCGGCACGAGCCGGACTGTATTCTGGACATCGAGGAGATTCAGGACACGGTGGAGCGTGAGCTCATTTCATCGGACTTCGCGAAGGCGGCGAAGGGATACATCCTGTACCGCGAGGAGCGGACGCGGGTCCGCGACGCGCGGCGCGAGATTCCGGAGAGCGTACAGCGGCTCGCGGAGGAGTCGAAGAAGTATTTCCGGAACGCGCTCGGCGAATTTATTTACTACCGCTCGTACTCGCGGTGGATCGAGGATGAGGGCCGTCGCGAGACATGGATCGAGACGGTGGACCGGTACATGAGCTTCATGCGCGAGAATTTGGGGACAAAACTCACCGACACGGAGTACGCCGACGTGCGCGAGGCGATTTTGTGGCAGCGCGCCATGCCGTCCATGCGGCTCCTCTGGAGCGCAGGGAAGGGCGCGCGCGCGACGAACGTGTCGGCATACAACTGCTCGTTCACCGCGCCGACGAAGCCGGAGGACTTGGGCGAGATCATGTACCTCTCGATGTGCGGCGCGGGCGTCGGCTTCTCGGTGGAACAGCAGACGGTGCAAAAATTACCGCAAATTAAAAAGCAGACGGGCAGGCGCGCGCCGACGCATGTCATTGCGGACTCGAAGGAGGGGTGGGCGACCGCGCTCGTCCTCGGGTTAAAAACTTGGTTTGCGGGGAAGGATATTGATTTCGATTTTTCTGAGCTGCGGCCGCAGGGCGCGCGCCTCATGACGATGGGCGGCAAGAGCTCCGGTGCCGCGCCGCTCCGCATCGTGCTCGAGTTCTCGCGCCGTAAGCTTCTCGCGAGGCAGGGGAAGCGGCTCGAGCCGATCGACGTCCACGATATCATCTGCAAGATTGGCGAGGTGGTGGTGATGGGCGGCGTGCGCCGCACCGCGCTCATCTCCCTCTCCGACTTCGACGACGAGGCCATGCGCCACGCGAAGAGCGGGCAGTTCTACCTCACCGAGCCCCAGCGGGCATTGGCGAACAACTCTGCGGTCTACACGGAGAAGCCGTCGGCCTCCCAGTTCCTCGACGAGTGGGTCGCGCTCGCGGGGAGCGGCACGGGGGAGCGGGGCATCTTCAACCGCGGCGGTCTGAAGTCCCAGATGCCCGTCCGCCGGTGGAAAAAGATGAATGGGAGCATCTTGACAACTGGCACAAATCCTTGCGGAGAGATCGTGTTGCGTTCAAAACAGTTCTGCAACCTCACGGAGGTGGTCGCCCGCCACGAGGACACGGTGGAGACCCTCTTGGAAAAGGTGCGGATTGCCGCGTTGTTAGGCACCTACCAGTCCACCTTGACTGATTTTTCCTTTCTCTCGAAGGAGTGGAAGAAGAACTGTGAGGAGGAGCGGCTTTTGGGAGTTTCCATCACCGGCCAGTGGGACTGCCCGGTCGTTCGGGACCCCGCCGTGCTCCGTGAGCTACGGGACCGTGCGGTCGCGGTGAATGAGGAGTACGCGAAGCGGTTCGGCATAAATTGCTCGACCTCCGTCACCTGCGTGAAGCCCTCCGGTACCGTCTCCCAGCTCGTCGACGCCGCCTCGGGCCTCCACCCGCGTCACGCCCCCTACTACATCCGGCGCATTCGAATCGCCGCCTCGGACGGGCTTTTCCAGATGCTCCGTGACCAGAAGGTGCCGTGCTACCCGGAGGTGGGCCAGCACGTGGACGCCGCGACGACCTATGTCTTCGAGTTTCCCGTGAAGGCGCCCGATGGGTCGGTGCTTCGGAACGACATGACCGCCTTGGAACAACTCGAGCACTGGCGGATGGTGAAGGAGAACTTCACCGAGCACAACCCCTCGGTCACCATCTCGGTGGGCGACGGAGAATGGATCGAAGTGGCGAACTGGCTCTATAGGCACTGGGACATGATCGGCGGCCTCTCCTTCCTCCCTCGCGCGGACCACGTCTACACCCTCGCGCCCTACGAGGAGATTACGAAGGAGCGGTACGAGGAGCTGGTGGCGAATATGCCGTCCATCGATTTCTCGCAAATCCTCCGCTACGAGCGCGAGGACATGACACAGGGTGCGAAGGAGCTCGCCTGTGTCGGTGGTACCTGCGAAATACATGCATAACGGAGGTACCACCCTGAGCCCGTCGAAGGGCGGAACATGCGAAATCCATGCGTAAGCATGGATGAAGTCCTGAGTTCGTCGAAGGGTGAAATTCACGCGTAAGCATGAATTTCATCCCGAGTATGTCGAAGGGTGAGATTCATGCGTAAGCATGAATTTCATCCTGAGCGGAGTCGAGGGGCGAAATCCATGCGTGATTTGTATTCTGGAAGTCGAACCCCGCCAAGGCGGGGTTCGACTTCCCAAACATTGAGTTCTGCGGCGCGCGGAAGTCGAAACTTCCTGCGGGAAGTTCGACCTCCCAAATATTGAAGGCATTTGATTCCTGACGGTCGACAACAGACAAACGAACAACGAAACCGGTCGCCTCAGGCGAACAGTTTTGGTTTCTAGTAGCGCCACCGCATTTCGAGGTCCGACTTCCTGAAATTCAGTTCGGTTGTGTGCGGAAGTCGGACCTCCCCAGCATTGATGTTCTTGTTTTTAAACTGGCAGCGAGGAGAATGCGAACGCCCATCTGTGCCCCCACCAGGATTTGAACCTGGGACCATCTGCTTAAAAGGCAGTTGCTCTACCACTGAGCTATGGGGGCGTGATTCCAGGGAAATATACCATCCGCTACCACTTTCTCCAGTATGTCCTTGCGCTTATATTGTTTCAAGCGATACTCCGCAGCTCTCGCCTCTCCGAGCGTGGTGCATTGTACAAAGACCATCAAAACGAGCGGCGTGAGGTTTTTTGTAGACGCCACATATCCATGGTTGTGTTCGGCCACTCTCCTATGAACATCATTCGTACTTCCGATGTAGTACCGGCCGCTTTTGACGCTTCGTAGAATATACACTCCCGCGCGACACATAGTAGTTGCTCTACCCCGACCCCTGTCGGGGTCCGACGTGAGGTCGGACCAGACTGAGCTACCGGGGCTTGGATGCTATAGTAGCGCGACCGTTCGTGAATCGCAACCGTTCATTGACGTATTCCTGGTGAGTTGGTACCATCCACTACAGAGGATTTCATTCATTCATAAAATGAGGAGAATATGGAAACCGCTGTTGTACGGAATGCGTTCAATGCTGTAGCGGACAGGCGCGGCGAGGATCGGGAGCTATTTGTGTGGGGAGTGCTGGATTTTTTGAAGAGTGAGAAAGTCATACATGAGTATATTCCCTCATCCCACCTCGACTCGCAGGACCGTGACGGTATCGACATCACCGTCGTTGCGATCGGCCCGTCGAAACGAGAAGTGTACCCCATCCAGGTGACGGGGCCGCTCTGGGTTGAGGAACATTATATGAGGAACCCGGAAACGCCTGTAATTGTCGTCGACCTGTGGTTAGGTAAAAAAACCATGTGGCGTTTCGCGTTCGCCCAGCTTATCGGGGTGATGGCGCTTGCAACTCTGAAGGAGCACGGCTTAGTTTGCGATTATCGCGTATCGCCGAAGTTCTGGTGGGTCGGTACAGGGATTGCGGTCACGTTCACCATCACACTTCCCGGTCCCAAGGTTCTGATGCGGCAGATACATCTGGTGCATCGAGCCGAGGGAGTGGAAATGTTCAGCGGCGAAGATAGGCCGCGGGGCATTCTCTACGTCCCGTACCATCGGGATTTGGGACAGGGCACCATCCAGGTGATGGCTTCGACGATCTCGGGGGAATTGAATTTAGAAGCCTAGTTTGCCTACCCCCGCCGCCGATTTATGGCGCGCGGGGCTTTTGTTTATGGTGAGCGTGCCGAACCATTGTTGTTGTTTGCCTATTTATCGCGGTTCGGTATACTGAACTCGCCGTTAATTTTTCGTAGCGGCTTAATAACTCCATATTCCCCGGTAGCTCAATGGTAGAGCGGCGCCCTGTGGACACGGCCTGTGCGCTATACTAAGTATGTATGGTGGACAAGCGTACCTATGCTGACCGTCGAGAGGAGCTTATTCGCGCTGTAGCGAAGCGACGTCGTAAAATCAAGGCGCTCGCCCTCGCGTACAAAGGTGGAAAATGCCAGGTGTGCGGGTATGCAAAATACCAGGGTGCACTTGACCTACACCATCTTCGCGATAAAAAGTTCGGACTAGGTGACAAGGGATACACACGCGCTTGGGTGGTAATCCAAGCCGAGCTTGATAAGTGCGTGCTCGTGTGTGCGAATTGTCATCGAGAAATCGAAGGTGGCATAACGCAGCTCCCGAGAGTAATCTCGGAGAGAAGAACGAGGTGAATTGTCCCGATTTTGTCCGCAAGGTTACAAAATCGAGGATGCCGTTGATGAATAATCTTCGGTACTGGAACCCTACGTCTCGCTTTGGCGGGATATGGCAATCAGCAGCCAAGGTCGCCTCAGGCGACAAGGTTCAGAGACTATCTCGCAAGAGAGTAGTCCCGCCGGTGGCGGGACGAAGCGCCTCGCTCCCACATCGTTGTGGGATGATGATATAGTCCACGCCCTTCAGAAATGTTGGGATACGTGTAAGGCGATGGTTGTAGGTTCGAGTCCTACCCGGGGAGCAAAAGATAAACCATCCTGTTTTATACAGGGTGGTTTATCTTTCCCCCGGGGGACTCGAACGAGGGATGGGTCGGTCCGACCCAGGTCGGACCGTGTCGGATCCGCCAGATGGCGGAATTCAGAACCGTGGGTTCTGAGAGCGCAACGAAGTGAGCAGTGAGATTGTCCTACCCGGGGAGCTTAGTGTTGTAGTGTGTCGATCTAGGCGCAAGAACACCTTTCCCAGTGTGTATTTTTTGCGGTTCGAACCCGTCTATAATCGTACTGTGACTTATGGCGATCGCTTTTATTGGCAAAAGCGACTTTTTCGGACCCATATCTCGATATCATTATTTCTATAATGGAGTACTGGGAGAACGTTTGTTTTCTCCACAATGCAAAAACTCGGCTCGTGGTGTGGGGTGAACTAGTTAATACTCTTAGGTGATACCTTACAAAGAGCCGCCCCCAAGGGCGGCTTTCCCTTTTCATTTTCCCTCAACTTCCATTTTCTGGCACAAAGTTCCAACTTCGTCCCACCCGGGGAGCAAAAACAAACCACCCTGTTCTATGCAGGGTGGTTTGTTTTCCCCCGGCGGACTCGGTGGACAAAAAGTCCTGATTTTGTCCACTACAGTGATGCGACTGGTCAAAATCCATTTTGTGAGCTGGTGGTATCCAGATTTGGGCACTCCCAGTTCACTTTTCAGTAATGATACAAAAGTGTCATATTACGGAAACGCAGGATATTTATCCAAAGCCTATTTAGTAAATAAGGCAAAAAAGCCTTTATTTTAAGGACAAAATGCCTCTCTTAATCCTCTATATCACTACACTGATATAGTAAAATGCAGAGGCTTGATTTATTCGTTACAATCCGCTATAGTTGATATATCGGATTAAATATATGGCAAATAACAACAAATTAGACCATCGGCTAGAGCATTTACCGGCCGAAATCTGGTCAAAAATAGCAAAAATTGATGAGTTAAAGGGGCAATGGATTGCCGGAGCGCAACTCTCACCCCAAGTATTAGGTCGTCTAAAACGATCTGTTTTGATTACCTCAACCGGAGCATCGACACGCATTGAGGGGGCGAGGCTTTCTGATGAAGACGTAGAAAAGCTCATGCGAGGTATTGAT
Source organism: bacterium (assembly GCA_030647415.1). Lineage (GTDB taxonomy): Bacteria > Patescibacteriota > Minisyncoccia > UBA6257 > GWB1-50-10 > JAUSKB01. The sequence goes on along the minus strand of JAUSKB010000011.1, from coordinate 391 downwards.
ATCCAAAAATTTACTGATCGCGATAAGCAGGAAGTCAAAGGGTATTACGAGTTGCTTGAGAACATGTTTAATTCCTGGAAAAGTTTGAAATTCAATGAAAGCACTATCAAACACTTCCATAAAGAACTCCTGAAATATGTAAAGAAGGACGAAGACCATCGCGGCGATTACAAAAAAAGAGAAAACCAGGTGCAAATGATAAATGCCGCTGGTGAATCCATCGGAATACTTTTTGACACCACGCCCGCGTATCTATCTCCCAAACAAATGCAGGAGTTAGTTGAATGGACGGGAGAAGTTATCGCGGAGAAAAAATATCATCCGCTTCTCATAGTTGCCAGCTTTCTTGTTGAATTTTTGCAGATCCATCCATTTCAAGATGGCAATGGCC
>JAUSKB010000021.1 GCA_030647415.1 bacterium | reverse complement strand
ATATCATCGCCACCTGGCAGGAAAGCGAGGACCCCGACACACCCACTTCATCCCTCGTCTATCTGCTTTCCGTGAACAGTGGCAGTTCGACCATTGCGACCTCCGGCATCCGCATCACTGCTACATATGCAACCGCATACATCGTCTCGGTGACGGCACGGGACCCCGAAGGCAACACCTCCACCCCCGCAACCGCCGCGACCACGACGCCCGCCGCACCCGTCGAGGAGACGCTCTTCGAGGTTACGGATGCGACGACGGACAGCAATGTCTGGGGCTTTGGCACCGACAGCTACATAGACGAGATCGCCGAGCGCTACGTGCCAGCAACAGCCCAGCGCATCTGCGCCGCCTTCCACCGCATCGCGACCTTCTCCAGCCCGACCGATAACGTCCTCCTCCGGCTCTGGACAGACGGCATCGGGGGCACCCTCCTTGCCTCCTCGACCGTTTCCGCATCTATCATCCCCTCCAGTCCTGACACCCCGACCGAGTTCCGCTTCCCCGCATGCGTGTCCCTCGTGGCCGGCACGACCTACTGGTTCCACTGGACACGCACCGCCCTCACCTCGGCGAACGGGTACATCTCTCGGTTCCGTCCTGGTGACCAGTTCTCAAACAGCTCGTACTGGCAGCTCCACAAGTACACCATGTCCCCATTCGGCTGGGCGGAGTTTGTGAGCCGCGAGTGGTCGCTCACGCTCGTTGGGTACAGCCCATAGAGCATTGCCATGATGTGCAAGGTCGAAATATCTATTGAGTATGACGTGGCTATGTTCTTAAGAACATAGCCATATAAGAGAGTATGATCATCGATGCGAATAGTGCCCGCCGCTTAGAACGAATCGCTCGGGGATTCTCGAACCACTGGCGCGTCACGATACTATCCCTCCTCGCGGAGTAGCCAAAGCTCTCGGTGCGCGAAGTTTCGAAGTCGCTCCCGGCAAATTATCGGACGACGTCTGAGCACCTGCGCCGGACGATGCTTACTGGGCTCGTGAGGAAGCACAATGCTGGAAAGCGCGTCGAGCATGAGCTCACACCACTCGGAAAGAGAACACTTGCATTTCTGCGGACGCTGGAGCGAGAACGGTAACGGTGCAGAATTCCAACGTGACTATGTTCTTAAGAACATAGTCACGTTGGAATTTGAAATATTGGAACGTTGGGGAGCGGCGCGAGTGGGTCAGGGGAGCGGTCGCTTGTCCGGGTCGAAGAGAAGCCGCGCGAGGCGGATGATATCGTAGGATACGCGGCCGCCCAGCCGGTCGTATGCCGGTTTCAGCCGGTCCGCGCCCAGTTCGCGGAAGGCGGTGTGGATTTCCGTGATGATTTTTTCCTTCCCGCTTGCAAGGTGGGCGATGTCGGATCGGTTCACCATATTGAGGATAAGGAGTTCTTCGAGGTGCGCGATGATGGTATTTGGCTTCATTCCCCGTGCGCGGGCGGCGGCCTCGACGTTTTTCCCCTTGCGAATCACGCGAAGCGTTTCTTCCGAGCACCGTTCCTTTTTCACGATTTTCTTGCCACTGAAGCCATCGTTGGCTGGCCGCTCGGTTCGCACGTTCGGTCGCACACTCCCGCCGCAGGCGTGGATGAACTCGGCTTGCCGCCCCTCGCGTTCGGTTGCCGGGCGACTAAAAAAATCATCCCGCGTCCGTTTTGACGCCTCCCGAAACGCCGCGTCTTTCGCACACATGTCCGGATGGACCGCAAGCGCTCGCGCGTTCCACCCCGTGAGTGAAAGCCCCGCGAGCGTCCGTAAGCGCGAGAGCGCCACATACCCCTGCCCGAACTCGAACGCGTTCGAAAGGTCCATGTGCGCCTCGTCGAGCGACATACCTTGGCTCTTGTGCACCGTAATCGCCCACGCGAGCCGGAGCGGAATCTGCACGATGCGCGCGAGCACGCGGGTACCCTCCTCGATGCGCCATTCGGCTCGCTCCGCAATAATTCGTTTTCCTATGGTTGTCTGCACGATCGGCGCACTGTCATCTGGTGAGAATCCAGTGATGATGCCCAGCGTGCCGTTCACGAAGCGGTGTTCGAGCGTGTCGTTCTTCGTGAACATCACCCGTGCGCCGAGCTTCAACGACAGGAGCTCCGGGGAGAGGCACCCGCGCTTCAGCTGTTCCACAAGGTGTGCTGGCCCGGAGCCCGTCATTTCGAACGTCTGCGCGGCGCTCGGGAGCTTCGCGAGCTCGGTATCGTTTACACGGTCCACATCGCGATTATGCGAGAAGAGCTTCGTTATGCCGCTCGCGTGCGCGGGTTCTCGGGGGGCGCGCGATGCGAGCAAGGTCTCGTGTACCGGGGTCACGGCGCTGGTGCGAATCGCGGCGAGGAGTTCGAGGAACACTGCATCCTCCTGGCGATGTTGTTCGGAAAGGTAACAAACGATCGGATTGAGCTCGTGCCATGCCGGCGAGTCGAAGCAGAAGAGTGGTGCCGAACCATCACCCCCCCGCCCATCGTTTGTCTGGACCGGCGGTAGCTGGAAGAAGTCGCCGACGACCACCACCTGCAGGCCGCCGAACGGCGTGGTACCACCGCGCACGAACCGGCACGCCTCCTCGACCATTGCGAACGTCCGGGCGGAGAGCATCGAAATCTCGTCGATGATGAGCGTGTACGCGTTCCGGATGCGCCCCGCCGTGCGCCTGTTCCCGGCGATGCGCCGCAGGTCCTGCTTCGTGAGGACCTGCTTCACGCCGATGCCGCTCCAGGAGTGGATGGTGTACCCACCGATATGCGTCGCCGCGATGCCCGTCGAGGCCGTCACTGCAGGCGCCACGCCGTGGTCCCGGAGCCAGGCGACGAACCGGTTCACCGCATACGTTTTCCCGCTACCCGGTTCCCCGGTGAGGAATACACTCGCGCCGGTTTTGAGGATTTCGAGCGCCTCGTCCTGGGTCATGCCAGTATTGTACCGCCGTCGCACCGCCAATACCAAAACCACGTATCACGGTGATACGTGGTTTTGGTATTGGCGGAGGGGGTGAGATTCGAACTCACGATGCCTTTCGGCATACCGCATTTCGAATGCGGCGCATTCGACCACTCTGCCACCCCTCCCCGAGAACCGTTTGAGCGGAGCGAAACCACGGTTCTCCGGGTCCCGCCAACGGCGGGACACTGAATTTTGTAACCGCTTGCGCGGACAAAATTCGTGTGCCCTCGCGAGGAATCGGACCTCGATCACCGCGTTAGGAGTGCGGAGCTCTATCCGTTGAGCTACGAGGGCACGCTTCTATGTATAGCGGAAGCTGGGCTCGCTGTAAACTTAAGCAGTGGTTGCCGTTTCCTAGGTTGCTCTGATATAGTAGGATCGCCGTGTCAGAAGAGTTGAAAGCCCCAAGCTTTGAGGATATGCAGGAAGCCCGCAGACGGGCGATTGCAGATGCGCGTAAGGCAGTTAAGGTGCTCCAAAAAGAAGGGTTTCAAGCGGATATCGTGAGTGACGAGAACACCAGTTTGATCACAGTTGTCACTACGGACACTAAGGGTCGGCGGCGGCAGTTCGAGTTCACGTTATGCAGCGGGGTTGGGGTGGAGATTGAGCGAAGGGTCCGAGATCCAGGACCGATGCCGGGAGAGGAACGGTGAATAGTAAAGCGCCCTTAGCTCAGTGGTAGAGCGTCTGCATGACACGCAGAAGGTCGTAGGTCCAATTCCTACAGGGCGCACATTTCGATGAATTTAGTGTAAACACTTCGATAAATTCGCTGTAAACAACATGCTGGATACAATTCTCTGGATTGTTATCGTCTATTCTTTTATCGTGTTTGTGGTCGCGCCGCTCGTCTTGCCGCACATGCGGAAGGTGCGCGTGCCGGAGCGGATTCCCGCGGACATGCAGGCGACCATCGACCGCATTTCGGCGGCGCACCCCGACCAGCTCGGCTTCATGCGCGCGGCGCTCGACGTGCTTCGGGAGCGGTACATTGTGACCCGCAGGCAACAATTCATGCAACCGTGGATACTGTTCCGGAAGGACATCGCGGAGATTTGGGAAAAGCAGCGCGGAGGCAACCAGGCGTGCCATGTGCTGAACTTCACGCTGAAGGCTATGCTCGTGAAGAGCGGCCGATTTACCGACGGCGAGGTCACGGGTCACATGACGTTTTACCACTGGAATCTCCACCAGTATCTCACGGTTGCAACCGACCGTGGCGTCGTGTACGTTGACCCGTGGGGATACCTCGCGCGGCAAACCGATGTCGGCGAGTATGGGACGGGGTTCAGTAAGGACGGAGTACCCATTCGGACATAGTATGAGGGCCTATAGTGAAGCGGTATCACGGATCCATGGCATGGATCAAGTTGGGGTTCGACTCCCCATAGGTCCACCAAAAGCACCAACGCACCGATATCGGTGCGTTGGTGCTTTAGGTTAGCGGTGGGCGAGCCGCACCTTCTTGCCTTTCCGCTTCGCATTCTTTTTCTTTGCGAGTCGCGAGGTTTTGTTCATCTCGTTTAGTGTACTCCCTTCCGGTTGCTTCCCGCAATGCCGGTCGGGTATGCCCCGTTAGAAACGTTGGTAGTATTTTCACAAATAAGTTTCTGGTATGTTGTGAGATGAACCAAGATTGTCCCAGTGTTTCTAACAGGGTAAACTGGGAAGGCGAGGAGGGTTGCGCCGAATGGTAAGGCAGCAGTCTTGAAAACTGCGGTCCCGAAAGGGACTTGGAGGTTCGAGTCCTCCACCCTCCGCACCAATTTTTTCTGAACGAAGTGAAGATACAAAATTGAGTGCCCCGAAGAAGGTCGCCTGAGGCGACCGGAAGCGGGGCAATGTGCGGGAAAATGCGGTACGCCGCAAAACCCCAACCCCCGGTCGCCTGAGGCGACCGGGGGTTGGTGCATTACATGCGGGAAATGTTCCCGCGACTTACATCACCTTCGGGGGCATACCAGCCGGCATCGCGGACTTCTCGCACTGCTTGCAGTTTTTCATATGCGTCGCGACTTCGTAGATAGCCGAGAGGCCGACCAAGACATAGATGATGCGGGAGACAATGGCATCCACACCGCCGAAGAGCTGTCCCACGTCCCAGCCGACGAGCCCCACGAGGAGCCAGTTCAGGCCGCCGATGACGAGGAGGACAAACGTTACTTTATGCAGATTCATGATGTGTGTCGGTTCAAGTCACTAGAACGACCTTTACGTATCCCTTCCATTATACAAGACCGGTGTGGGTACGCCTCGGTGGACAAAACAAAAATGCCGGGACTATGGTCCCGGCGGTCTCCTTGGTTTTTATCGTTTCACCTCGCCTTGCAGCAGTTTTTTGAGCTTTGAATCCATCTTTTGCACCAACAGAACCGTCTTCGGATCTGCGCGATGCAATGCGACGACGATTTTCGGGATTCGCTTCCGTTTCGCCGGCTCGGTGAGCATATGCTCCAGATTGGCGACCTCTTTGTTACGCAACCAGGCAAGCACAAGCCCTCCGATGACCCACGCCGCAATGAAAATCCCGAGGGCCAGAAGGCAGGTATCGAATGCGGCGGTTCTGGTGGCGGGAACTCCCTGAACGATGAGGACGATCGCCACGAGCATGCCCGCACCGTACTTGGGCAGGGCATGGAGCAGCGCGATGCTTTTCATCGTCTCATAGAGCCACCGAGCATGCTGTTGCTCGTGCGGGTGAAGGTCCGACGTCGCGAGAATATGGCGAACTTTTTTTGAAAGCATACAAATCTCCGATTAAATTAAAAAACAGTATTTATTTTCAATGTGCTGTTGCTTGGAACGTATAGGAAGAACGGCCGCAGGTCAAGTTCATTTTGGCGTAACGCAGTTTCCCCAGGTTTTTTTGCCAGAGGCCGTCCAGGCTCTGAAAAGCCCTCAGGCTCGATGAGCGAATCCGCCTTCGGCGGAAACCGAACTAGAGCAACCGAACACTGCGCGGCAATGCATGAGACACAACGGCGAAGTTAGTTCTTTACAAGATTCATCGGCGGGGGTACTGTTACTCAAGTTTTCTGCAACAAATTCATCATAAAGGAGGTTATTATGGATGATACCAGTACGAGCTGGTGGCCCTACGAGTATTGCATGGATTGCGGTGTACGAGGTGTGTCGTTCAAGCATATTGGGTCGCTCTTACCGAACGGTGCGTCCATCGGCCGGTTCTGTGCCCTCTGTTTCGCGGTGCGGGGCCGTGAGGAACGACAGGGGAAACCGATGCGACCGTTCGGGGTAGAGTACATGTGTAGCGGCTGCAAGGGAATAAGTTTGGAAGAGCATCGATGTTATGGAGTCCTATGCGAGTGTCCGGCGTGCGTTTCGCCGGAACACACCATCGTTCCTGTGCGGGCGCTCGCAGTTGTCACGGAACATTCTACCTACCGTTTCAGCGAGCGGGATGGCCGATTCGTGCGGATGGTGACGCGGGATGGAATGCCGCTCGAGTTTTCCCGATGCCAGATCGTCTGGCTGGAAACCGGCACGGATATGCTCCTGCGATGCTTCGGTGTACCACCAGATGAGGATCGGTATTTTCGGACCCTCCCTGTCATTCGAATAGAGGAAGCATCGGTAGTGTCCGACGTGGTTGTATAGCCGCATGAGCAAAACGCCGCCCCCAAGAACGGGGCGGTTTGTATTTTATGAGCGAGGTGGAAGCCCCCCCAGTGCCCTCGCACCGCCGCATCACCAACAATCCGCCCAGGTCTGCTTATTTATTTTTTAATATTTGCACGATTCAAGGTTTTTGAGCAACTCCTCTCTCCTCATGGTTGCTACCCCAACAACCTTATCCGCTCCTCCGTAGTAAAGGAAAAATTTGTCATCAAGAAGGACCGCGCCGCAGGGGAAAATAACGTTCGGCACCTGACCCTCTTTTTCGTAAGGAGTTTCCGGTTCAAAAATCGGTTCGTCAGAACGAGCAATTATTTGTGTTGGGTCTTTCAAGTCAAGTAAAATAGCGCCAACTCGGTAAAATCCATCTTCTTCAGATACGCCGTGATAGAACAGAACCCACCCCTTGTTAGTTTTTATTGGCGGCGCAGCTATGCCGACCTTCTTACTGTCCCACATGCCGGCTCTGGGGGGAATCCAGCGGTACTCCTCGATCCAAGTTTTGCCGTCGAAATCCAAAGTAGGAGTAAACGCCGAATCAATGTCGTTGCCGCTGCGGTGGATAATAAAATATCGGCCATTGATTTTTTCCGGGAAAATACAGGCGTCTTTTTCATCTATATCAGGCGGTGAAATAAGAACCGGTTTGGCAAAATTCCATTTCTGTCTCAAGAAATCCTTTTCGGTAATGGAGGTCAGGGCGACTCTCGGCGGATTTTTACCGTCAAAAGCCGTATAGCACATGTATATTCTATTGCCGATTTTGGTCAACCGCGGGTCTTCACAGCCTGAATTGCCTCCGGGAATCATTTTCTGTTCGAATGCTTCGCGCGGAGTATAAACCGGCTCGGGAGCGCGATAGTCTATATGGGTACCGTCGCTACTCGTGGCGTAGCCAAAAACGGAGGTGTTGTCTTCCGACATCGCCCGATAAATCAGACGAACCTTCCCCTCAAGATAAATTGCTCCGGGATTAAATGTGGCCTTCGATTCCCAGGGATGTTTCGGGATTGAAATAATTATTGGATTTTCTTTGGCCCGCACGAATGTAACCACCCCCCCGCTCTTTAAAAGTTTTTTAAGTAAGGCCTTCGTATCAATAGTGGCTAAACAACACGTGGTATCAGCGGCGCCGTAATAAAGGCGAATTAAGTTTTTTTCAGAAAGAGCACCCGAAGGAAAAACGACATTCGGCACTAAACCAATCCTTTCGTAATACTCCTCCGGCGTTAAAAGCGGCGCTTTAGTCCTCGCGATAACTTTACGAGGATTTTTAAGATCGAGAAGAACTGCTTCTATGCCAAAAAGCCGTTGAGGGGAAAAATAATTCCTGATATATGAATAAATCAGAAGCCAGCCCTCCCCAGTTTTAATTGGCGGCGCGCCGACTTCGATAAGGTCCTCTGGTCTGCGTTGAATGGATAAAGAATATTTTTCTCCGCCTTCGGCGGAAAAATCTTTATACCAGGCATTCCAGTATTTTTCTGACCAAATGTCTTCTTCTTTATCAAAAGAGGCTAGGCAAATTTTCGTTGGCGGTTTGTCCGTATGAACAGAGAGCACGACCCAAATCTTTCCATTTATTTTTTCCGGAAAGAGCGCCATGCCTTTGGCATTAAAAGGTGTAACTAAATGCTTCTCCTCCACGGTTTTTAAGTCCCTACTTATTGCCACCCCTATCTTAATGCCCTCAGCCCGAAAGGGATATTCGGAAAGGGCGGTATAAAAAATGTAATATTTATTGTTTAGTTTTGTCACCCGGGGATCTTCGCAACCGAATCTTTCCCAAGAGTATTCCGGCGTAATAAAACGCTTTCGGTTGTGAAAATCAACGCCGTTTTTACTTTCAGCAATGCCGATATCAGAAATCATAAGTTTTGTGCCGGCCGTCATGTGGTAGTGGGGCAGGGAAAGGGCTCGGTAAATAAGATACGTATCCCCCCCTTTTTTTATCGGGCAACCATTAAAAACCGCCTCGGCTTCCCAAGGATGAATCCTCTTTGGTTTTAGTATTGGGTTGTTGCTCGATCGTTCAATCAACATATTACCTTTCCTGTAAAGTTTTTAATTTGAGTTTTGGCTTAACCTCTTTTTTTAGCGCTTCTAAAAATTCGTCGAGGTTGGCATACGCAACACAAACATAGTTATCCGCCCCGCCATAATAAACCATGAGATTGCCATCCTTGACGACCGCCCCAGAAACATACACAACGCCTGGTTTGTATCCGCTATTCTCATAAGATTCTTTTGGCTCCAGAACTGGTTCTTTCGAGCGGCGCAATATTTTAGTTGGATCGGTAAGATCGAGAAGCATGGCCCCAACTTTATATTTGCTCCAGTCATTGTCCATCGCGTGATAAAACAAAAGCCAGCCATCGCGAGTTTTAAGGGGCGGCGCGCCGGCCCCCCGAAGCCATTTATCCCAACAGCCTTTTCGCGGTTCGCCGCCATGGAAACTATTTATATAATCATTATCGGCAAATTCTAAACCATCGACATATTCTATTTGGATATTCGGCTTGATGCTGTGGAGAATGGCATATTTACCGTTTATTTTCTCCGGAAAAATCAGCCAGTTTTTATGAACCTCGCCTGGTGGTGAAATCAAGACCGGCGGCGTCCATTTCCATTTTTTATTTATAAAGTCATCAACTTTTATGGAGGTCAAGCCAACGCGCAGTCCGTTGTCGCAGGCGGTATAAGCCATGTACAAAACATCTTCCCCATCTACACGAACAAGGCGGGGGTCTTCAGAACCGCCCCAGCTTCCGCCGGAAAAAAAGGAATAAATACCGAATGTTCGCCCTCCCGTTTTGTGTTCATAAACCGGGTACGCAAGCCGCTCATCAATAGTAAAGCCGTCGTGTGAAACCGCATATCCTAGACGCGACACGCCGTCTTTGCCGATGGCGCGATAAAGAAAATGAATTTTGCCGTCAAGTAAAATAACACCAGGGTTAAAAGTTTGCCAAGCTTCCCAACCGTTCTCCGACCTTGGTGAAATTATTGGATTCTGCTCTGGTCTGACTAAAACAGACGGATGAACCAGCTCCTTTGCCCCCCTCCGTATTTTTTTCCCTAGCCGCACGTTTGTCGTGGCTGATTTTTTAGGTCGCGTTGTTATTTTTTTAATGTTTTTTGACATACGCTTTTTCATATAATTTGTTATAGCTGAAATAGAGCCGCACGTATAATAAGTATGCCAACCTCTTCTGACGCCATAATTATATACTTTGCGCGAATTCCTTTTCCGCCAAAAGTGCCTGCCCGTTCGAAGGTGAGGGTCAGCCTTTGGCGGAGAGCGGGAAAACCGACTCGCCCCGTCACCGCTTGCTGTAAAAAAATGGCCGCATCAATGATGTAAGCCCCTACAGGATTCGGCGGTGACTACTACTCTGCCTGCCACTCTCGCTTCGGTTCCGTTCAGGTGCTCGGAGCTCCTTCGCGCATCGCTCCGCCCTTCGCCTCCCACCCGCGTCGTGCGCAGGCACGACGCTCCGGTCGCAACCACTTCGTGTTTGTGCCCGGGGTGGGAGTCGAACCCACACGGCCTTGCGACCAGGGGATTTTAAGTCCCCTCTGGCTACCAATTACAGCACCCGGGCGTATTTCCACTGTATACCGCGCATTCGTTTTTCGGAAGTGAGGAATTTTGAGGCGGCAGCCGGAGTCCCCGCCTGCCTTTGCGTACGAAGTACGGCGGGCAGGGAACCGGCGCATATCGGTTTTGTTCCCGATTTGTTTGAGCGGAGCGAAACTACAAATCGCAATCCCACACAAAAATCTGGCTAGGAGGCCACGGCGGGATTCGCACCCGCGAATAACGGTTTTGCAGACCGTCGCGTTGGACTACTTCGCCACGTGGCCAGATTTTTGTGCGGGACAGACCGACGCGTTAACCACTTCGCCATGCCGCCGAGCTATTCCAATTTTTCAGGTTCTGCAATCGCGAACGTGAGGTGGGGGAAGGGGCGGATACTCATGGTGTGCAGTAGCTGGTGTTCGTACGAGCCGCGGACCTTCCCCAACGCCTTAAACACCGCCGGTCCCTTCTCATAGGGGATGATACCGACCTTCACGGTCGCATGCAACCGGTCCGCCGAGACGTCCACGCCGAGTACGGTGACAAGCGAGCCCGGCACGTAGAAGTCACGCGCGAGGAGCCTCCCGAGCTCGTGCTCGATGACGCTCGCGATTTTTTGTGGGCGGAATGAGCGCATCCCGTTAGAGTTTTACGCGCACGCATCGGTGCGTACCAAAATGCTGTTTCGACTGTATGTTCCTTCCCATAAAAATTCGAAAATAGGTAAAACTCTAACGGGATAAATCGTGTCTATGCGTCGGGAAATACCAGCCGGTCGCCGATCCGGATCGATTCCTCGGTTTCCACAAGAAGACCGGCTTCCGTACCTGTTGCGACCTCGGTGGCATCTTGTCGTCCGGACTGGAGGTTCAGGATGAGTCCGGTGCAGAGGAGTTTTGTCTCCCGCCAGACCTCGAAGTGTTCGTTCGTGCGGACCGGACCGAGCGTCACTCGGCCGCCCACGACGCGCTGTTTGCCTTTCGCCGCGCCGAAGATGGCGAGTACTTCGAGTGCGCGCACCTCCTTTGCGATGCGTTTCTGCGCATATTCCGTAAGCGCCCGCTCAAGTTCGTAGATGACGGGGGAGGTCAAAATGGCGAGCTTTTTCGCTTGCGCGAGGTTTTGGGCGGCGCGGTCCACGCCCGTCCGGAACCCGACGAGGAAGGCGCCCATGCTCTCCGCCGTCTTCACGTCCGTTTCGTAGATGTCGCCCACGCTCTGGTGAATTATGTGGAACGGATGGGTTTTGGCGAGCTTTATAATGACGCCATGGAGCGCCTCGAGCGATCCACCCTCGTCTGCTTTGAGGACGACCGCGATGCGGTCCGCCGGCTTCTCTGCCTCCTTCTGTCTTGTTGGGAACGCCCGTTCGACCGGCTTTGGTCCGGTCACGCCGGGTCCGGCAGTGAACACCTCGCCGACATGCGGAATTTTCTCGAATCCCACGACGAGGGCGGGTGCGGACGGTACGAGCGCTGTCGCGGGTTTCCCGCGGAAATCCTCGAGTATCTTCACCTTGCCGAACGCGGTTTCGGTTGTGATGCAGTCGCCGCGGCGAAGCGTCCCGTTTGTGAGGACCACGCCCGCCACCGTACCGCGCCGCTTATCGAACTTCGTGGTGAGGACAATGCCCGAAGCCGGGGCGTCCGGGTCATAGGTTGTCGCCTCGATATCACTGGCGAGCAGGATAAGGTCAAGCAAATCGGAAACCCCCTCGCCGGTCTTCGCGGAAATGGCGTGCCAGGAGACGTTCCCGCCGTACCCCTCGAGGAAGACGCCGGCCTGCGCGAGCTCCTGCTTCACCTTCTCCACGTCCGCGCCCGGTTTATCCATCTTATTCACCGCGACGATGAAGGGGAGCTTTTCCGCCTGGATGGCGGCGAGCGCATCCTTCGTCTGTGGCTTTACTCCGTCATCTGCGGCAACGACGAGGATGGCCAGGTCCGCGCACTTCGCGCCGTGCACGCGCATGGCGGAAAAGGCCTCATGGCCGGGGGTGTCAATGAAGGTGATTTTGCGAACATTGTTCGCAAAATCATCCCGAGGCGTCTGCCGAGGGATCCCTCGCTCCGTTCCACTCGCTCGGGATTTCGGTTCGTTCTTCGGATGAACCTCAATTTCGTAGGCCCCGATTGCTTGCGTGATGCCGCCCGCTTCGCGCGCGGCGACGCTGGTTTTTCGGATGGTATCGAGGAGCGTCGTCTTGCCATGGTCGACGTGCCCCATGATGACTACGATGGGCGGGCGGGGGAGCATATTTTCGTGCACTGGTAACCGTACCAGTAAAATGCTATAAAAACAAGGCATTTCCGCTATTGGAGGCGTGGCTGAGTGGCTTAAAGCGGCATCCTGCTAAGATGTCGACCGGGAAACCGGTCCGAAGGTTCGAATCCTTCCGCCTCCGCAAATACGAATTGAGCATACCTTACTATGGTATGCTCAATTCGTATCCGGGCGCGAGGATTCGAACGGGAAGGGGTCGGGAAACGGGAGTTTCCCGTGGCGGAAACACTAAAACCGAGGGGTTGTAGAAGCGAAGTCGCCTTAGGCGACTGAGCGCGTTCAATCCTTCCGCCTCCGCAGGAACGTGAGACGGTGTTACGCGACCCCCCCCCATCGGGGGCGGTTTTGCTAATAGTACTATCGAGGAGCAATATGATGATATGTCGGATGTGCCCAAAGAAGACAACCTCCCCGTTAACCCAACTCCTGAATCCGTAGTTGGGCCTGCCTTGGAGCAATTTCTAAATGCCGTAGAGCGGAAAACCACAGATCCTATTCATCTGCGCCTATTGAAAGCTTGTCGCCAAGGCGACCCAGCAAGCGCCATGGAGTCCGAGCTCCGGGATATTTTCGCTGAAATAACCAATGCAGATTAAACAGCTTAAAGTTGCTGGTTTTCGAGGATTCAACGAAGAGCGCGTGGTTGATTTTGATGAGCGACTAACTGTCATTTCTGCTGCAAACAGCTACGGCAAGACGAGTATTTCGGAAGCGTTTGAGTTCCTTCTTTATGGCACCACTTCCAAAGTCGATAAGGCCGACTTCAAGGATGAATACAAAGACTCATACCGTAATCGCCACTATCCAACTAATCAGGCCGCGTACATAGAAGCAAACTTTTCGGTGCCAGGACAAAATAATATTTTGTTGCGCATAGAGCTCGACCAAGACGGAACGGTAAGGCGCCTTGTCGACGGCGTAGGGATCAAAGAATGGCCGTTTCATCAGGAGTCGCTAATATCTGCCAGGCCATTTGTGCTTCAGCACGCTCTCAAGTACCTGTTGCTAGTTCCTCCATCTGAGAGATTCCAAGGATTTGCTCAGTTGTTAGGCATGAACGAGGTGGACGATGCGTTCCGTGCAATTCTTAGCCTATGTACAAAACCGACCGTCAACCTCCCCGAAGACAGCCAACGTCTATTGAACAACCTTGCTTCTTTAGAGACGAAGATGGTTGCGGTTCCGGAATTAAAAACCGCTAGCGCGGATTTCAAAAAAGGTTCGGCAGGGGTGGACGCGGCGTATGAAGTAATCAGTAGCTGGTCAGAAAAGTTTCTAGGTATCGGAAAAATCGGCGACCATTTCAAGCTTCTTACTGCGGCTCGCATAGCAGCGGCGGGAAAAGTTTATGCCGGGAGTGTAGTTATTGGTGTTCTCACTTCGGAGGAAGAAAGTCGTCTGATATCGGCGCAACGAACCCTTTCAGCGACCGTCGACATAAAATTCCTCGAAGACTACGCGCGTCTCTGTGTACAGGGTGTTGCGGCAAAATTACAAAAAGAGGCGCAGCTACTCGAACTCGGTACGCAACTACTGAATGAGGAGCCCAGCACATGTCCTCTCTGTTTGCAGTCAGTTAATGACGATCTCGGCAGAGCCATCCATAGCCGTCATACGACGGTCAGTGCGGAGGTAAAGAAAGACGGTGACCGGGAACAAGTTTGTTCGCGTGTAAACCACGCACTGGAGGAAATAAAAGGGGCTCTTAAGCAACACACTGAGCTAACGCAAAAACCTCTTGTTGGCTTGGTGTCTTCAGCAGATCCAGAGAATGAGACAAAAATAACTGAACTTCTGGGTGGTTCAGAAACGGCCAGCGTTGTGATTATTCGCACATCCGCTACCACTGCGAATTCTCTTTGCGCCCGATTGTTTGAAGAGGTGAATAAAGCTGAAACCGCTCTGGTAAAATGTCAGACTTCTCTACAAAGCGGTACCCCAAACCTTTCAGACGCGGAAACTTTAGCCAGCGCACTACAGAGTTATCTTACGGTCGCAGATGATATAGCAATAAAAATCAAAGAGCTTGAACCAGTTCTCACTGGCCCAGCCAATCTTTTGCGTCAAGCAGTCGACATGCTTGCCGGAACAACTGAGGTTTCGCTCGCTGTCGAGCTTTTCGAGAAGAGGGCCGTCGTGAAGAAGGCATTGCATTTACGTGACGGCCTCGACAGTCTAAGGGACTTAAAAAAATATTCGGAGCAGACGCTGGCTGAGGTTATGGATAATGCGATGAATACTGACCTGACCGCTTCGGTGATGAAGTGGTACTCCATGATTAAGACGACCGGTGATCCTGATGTGCATTTCTCAGGTTTTGCCATGGAACGCACCAAGGACGGCGATTTCAAGAGCCGCCGCCTTTCCGTGAAAGCTGAGTCGTATGGGGTCGAACTCGCGAGCGCGGTTTCCTCGTTGAGCGAATCGAAGCTCAACGCACTGGGCTTGTGCGTAAGTATCGCCAGCGCACTCCGCAGGGCGGGGCCTTGGGTGTTTCTCATAATTGACGACCCCATTCAATCTTGGGATGACGAGCACGAAACCCAGTTTATAAACGTTATCCGGAGCCTAATCGAAATCGAAGGCAGGCAGGTTATTATACTGACTCACAAAGGGACGTGGGCAAAACAAGTTTGCGATGGTTGTAGGTCGCTAAACGGTGTTCGCTATGAAATAACAGGCTATGCCCAAAGTGGGCCGAATGTTCGGGCACTGGAGTGGTCGTCACTTGATGACCGTCTGCGCGAGGCTGAGTCAATCGTCAGCGCTGTAACCGCTACTTCTGTTCGCCTACAACAAGCGGAGGAGGAGATACGACTCGCCGCGTACCAACTAGCCTCTGCGGTTGCTATGGATAAGCTTGGGCGCCAGACAAGCCCGCACAACATGAACAAAAAAGATGTACGGAGCATCCTTCTTGAGGCGGGGGTGGCCACGGATGAGGTGGACCGGTTGTATGCCGTCTTTGTAAATGCTAATGACTCCCACCATACTCCGAAGACGTATCAGCCAAACGTTCAAAGAATTCGCCAAGCTATTTCCACTCTACGAGAAATCAGAAAACTTACGAAAACATCCTAGGATTAATGTGCCAGCGTCACCACCCCTTTCGTGAGCACTAACTTGCTTTTGATGCATAGCAATAACTCGCGCTTCTCCGTCACACTGCCTTCCTTGAGCAGGTACTTCGCGTAGTCGCGCAGGTCGATTTCTTTTTGCGGCTTTGTATCAGCTGCCGTACCGGCAAATGCGCGTTGGAATTTCCGCATGCGCTCTACTTCCGCCTCGAACTTTTCCCGCATGCTGATTTGGTTAAGGTCTATCTGGTCCATAATTTTTACTGTCTGGCTGACCAGTTCCTCTTCGCGCACGTAGCCGTTCTTGCAGTCCTTGTCACGCGCGCGTGTGCAGCCGTAGTAGACGTACCGGTTCGAGGTGCCGTCCTTGAGCTTCTTAAACTTCTCGTCAGCAGAGATACCGGATCCGCATAGGCCGCACGCCATGAGCTTGGTGAAGGCGAATTCCTTGATATCGGAGCGCACGATGCGGTCGCGCTTGAGTTGCTCCTGCGCCTTGTCGAACAATTCCTTGGTGATGAGCGGCTGATGCTTGCCCTCGTACCAGTTTCCGCTCTTCTCCGGATATTCGAAAACGCCGTGGTAAAATGGATTTTGCAACACCACGTAGACGCTGCTCAAGGTCATGTTCTTATTGCCCCGGCTCTTGAAGTTGAGCTCGAACTTCAGCCATTGGTGTATGCGTCTGCCGCTCCATTTCTCGTTCGCGACCTTCTCGAACATCTGCTTGATGACAGGCGCTCGCATTGTGTCCACGACCGCATGGCATTTTCGGTCCATGCGCTTTTCATTGTTATAGCCCACCGGCGCGACTCCGGGCCTGAGTCCCATTTCGCACCTTGTCCGCAATCCTCGTTTCACGTTCACGCCTCGGTTGTCGTTCTCGAGCTTTGCTTGGGAGCCCAAGATCATGAGAAGGAACTTCTCATTCGGAGAATCGGTAAACCGCTGGCCATACGTCCGTATCTCAAGGAGGACCTTCTGGTCCATGAGGTCCACAAGCGCCCCGAGGTCGCCCGCGTTCCTCGCGAGCCTGTCCGGCGCCCAGGTCAAAAGACCGTTGAATTTGCCAAGTCGTATGTCGACTATAATCTCATTGAAGACGGCTCTCTGGCCGGTCGCTTTTGCCGAGTGGCTCTCCTTCCGAATCTCCGCGATTTCGAGCTCGTCCCGTTCCGCGGTCTTCGCCATCTCCTTGATTTGGCTATCTATGGAAAGCACCTGCTGTTCCTCGGACTCCGTTGATTTCCTTGCATACAAGCAGTACCGGACCTTTATCTGGATCGGGCTTGTTGCGGGGGTCCCGATCTGCGCCCCCTTTGGTTGGGTACTCATGACACAAGAGATGACGCGAAGCCCCGAAGGAGTCCAGAGCGCACAAAATTGATAACAAAGGACTCAAAAAGGCTGTTATTTCTCCTGTAGAATGCTATATAACCTATGATAACCTATGAAGGTATTGACTTTAAAAAACAGATCGATTATAATGGGAATAACAATATGCGTAAAGACATACAGGCAAAACTTAAGGGAAAGCCGGAATTGCTCTCTATCAGCCAGGTAGCGGAGATTTTCAATATTCACCCCGATACCCTCCGAAACTGGGGAAAGGAAGGCATTTTAGTGCCCCTGCGGGCCGGTAAGCGCGGTGACCGCAAATATCGCCCTCAAGATATTCAGGCCATCGTGGACAAGATGGGCAGCAAACTCACCCTGCCGCAGCTCGAACAGTTCCTCTGGAAGAGTGCTGATATTCTCCGCGGCAAGATCGATAGCTCGGACTACAAAAAATATATATTCGGACTTCTTTTCTACAAGCGTATCAGCGATGTATGGGACGAGGAATATAAGCGTGTCATGGAAGAATACAAAGATGAGACTATCGCACGAGCCGATTACAATCATCGCTTTCAAGTTCCACAGGATTGTCGGTGGTCTGCTATTGAGGAGCAGGCGGAAAACATCGGCCCCAAGCTTAACGGGATTTTTGACAAGCTCACAAATACGAATAGTCCGAAGCTCGACAAGATTTTTGATGATCTTGATTTCGCGCATAAAGATAAATTTCCAAACGAAACTACTCAGCGTTTAATAAATCATTTCTCGCAGTATAATTTTGGCGATACCTACATAAACTCCGATCTCCTCGGAGATGCATACGAATATCTCATCAAGCAGTTCGCGGCCGACGCAGGGAAAAAAGGCGGTGAGTTTTACACGCCACGCGAAGTTGAGCGCGTCATTATTCAAATATTAAATCCGCACAAGAAAGATCACATATATGATCCCACCGTTGGATCGGGCGGTTTCCTACTCGAGGCGTATCATCATTTGAAAGAAAAAGAGGGTGAAAAAGTTGCCCGTACACTTTACCTCTATGGGCAGGAAATAAATATCGGCACATTTGCGATTGCAAAAATCAACATGTTTCTCCACGGTCTTGATGCCGCCGATATTCAACGCGGCGACACACTGGCAAACCCTCAATTTTTGAATCCGAATGGAACGCTAAAAACATTCGATATCTGCGTGGCAAACCCACCCTACTCAATCAGCGATTGGGAGAGCGAAATGTTTAAAGAAAGATATGGCCGATTGGAAGGGTACGAATTGCCACCAAAGAGTAATGCCGACTATGCTTTTGTGCTCCATATCATCAAATCAATGAATTCGAACGGCCGAGCGGGCATTGTTCTACCGCACGGCGTTCTTTTCCGGGGTGGCGCAGAGGGACGCATCCGAGAGCAAATTCTCAAGCACGATCTAATTGAGGCAGTTATCGCCCTTCCGTCCAAACTTTTCTATGGTACGGGTATTCCGGCAGCGATTCTCATTTTCAACAAGAACAAGCCAGAGGGCCACAAAAATAGAGTGTTTATCATTGATGCCGAGAAAGATTTTTCTGAAGACAAGAATCAGAATTCACTCCGTGTTCAAGATATACAAAAAATCGTAAAGGCCTACGACAACTACAAAGATGTTGAAGGTTATGCCCGAGTCGTTGACCTCAAAGAAATTAAGGAGAACGAATACAACCTCAATGTGCGCCGTTATATAGAGAACAGTGATAAAGAAGAAGATATTGATGTCTCCTCAGTACATAAGGAACTTATCGCATTGGAGAAAGAGCGCGGAGAGATAGACAAAAAAGTCGTCGGTTATTTAAAAGACCTTGGATATGGTAATGATTGATCATAAAACAGAAAGAAATAATGAGGTAAATACGATTAAAAACTCGGTGCACCCGAGGAAGGTCATCGTTGCTGGCCCCGGCACCGGCAAAAGCTATTTATTTAGCGAGCTTATCAAAAAGAAACGAGCTGAGGGGAAGGCTAATTTTCTGGCTATTACCTTTATCGGAAAGCTAGGAGATACCTTAGCTGATGATTTGTGCGGCCTTGCAGAAACCATGACCATGCATGGCTTTGCAAGAAGTTTTGTGCTTAGTCAATGCAGGGGTTGGAATTATTACCCAAGGATATATGAATTGATAGAGAAAGATCTAAAAACTGAAGGGGTGACAAAATTTGAAATTGGGGACGAAAATTATGAACGCAAGACAAAGCATTACCAAGCAGTAGGTGATGCCGATGTAGTTCACTACGCAGCTAAAATATGCAAAGAGGATCCGAATAAAATTCCCGTTTATGATCTCATTTTGGTTGATGAGTATCAAGATTTTAATGCAGTAGAGTCAGAGCTTGTTGATTTGTTGGCACAAAAGAACGAGATCGTTATCGTCGGAGACGACGATCAAGCCCTATATGGTTTCAAGGGATCATCTCCTTCTTTCATTAGAGAGAAGTATGATCCGAGCAATAAGCATTTTGAAAGTCACACACTTCGTTTCTGTTCTCGCTGCACGGAAGTAATCATCAAGTATTCCCACGGCCTCGTTTCTAAATTTAATCTAAATGATCCTGCGAAAAAAAGAATCCAAAAGGATTATATTTGCTATGTGCCCGACAAGAGTGATGACTCAACGGCGAATCCCAAAATCCATCTCATAAAAGATTGCCCAGTGGGAATGATTGCTTACAAGATACGCAGTGAGCTCGAGGAAATTGTTGAGAACCAAAAAATCAAAGAAGTGCTTGTAATTGGTGAAGGACGGAGCTGTGAAGCACTTTTAAAAACCGTTGCTTCACAATTAAAAAATTACGGCTTTAAAAATGTTGGCTATAGAGGTGACGGTGAAATATTGAATATTCGCAACGAGGTTACGAATGCTTATAAGCTTATCGCGAAAGACGAATCATCCACACTGGGATGGAGAATATTGGGTAATCCTACAGAGGAGAGCGTAAAAAAGAAACACATTAGTAATTCAAAAACTTTAAGTGCCGCTATGAACGGCACCCCGAAAAAACTACAAGAGATCAAAGATCAAGCGATTAGTGACCTAGAGACCGATATTGAAAGTGGAACAGTTTCTGATAAAGAGGTTAGGAAAAGCCTCCTGTTCCAACAGCTTAAACGCAGTAATCTTTACCTGGCACGCCCTCTTTGCAATCTCGATATTACTGTGTGCAACATTCTAAATTCCAAAGGACTTGGTGCTGATGTAGTTTTCCTTGTTGGATTTGATCAAGGTAGATTCCCAACAAAGAAAGCAGTTACTGATAGCGAGGTGTATCAGATGCTTGTTGCGATTACCCGAGCAAAGAAAAGGATTTATCTCATCAATACCATTGGTAAAAAAGTTTCAGAGTTCGCTGATTCTATAGGCGCTGGCGACCTTGAGGTTGAGGAAATAAAAACAAAGCAATGAAAACAGCCGTCAAAAAACAGAACATTCCCAAGGGCTGGGAGCAAAAACAAATTAAAGATCTGCTCGATTACGAGCGCCCCGATAACTATATTGTCAAAAGTACAAGCTATGCTGATACTGAAAAAACGCCGGTGCTTACGGCAAATAAATCTTTCATTTTGGGCTACACGAACGAGGACTTTGGGATATATAAAGATATCCCGGCAATAATTTTTGATGATTTTACTACGGACTGCAAATATGTCGATTTTCCATTCAAAGTAAAATCATCGGCCATCAAGATTTTAAAAAACAAAAGCTCAAATGTTGACTTGAGGTTCGTTTTTGAAAAGATGAAATCCATCAACTTCCCAACGGGAAGTCATAAGCGATTCTACATATCTCAATATCAAGATATGGAGGTACCCGTTCCTCCACTAGCCGAACAAAAAAAGATTGCGGAGATTTTGGTAACTATGGATACGGAAATCCAAAAGACCGTCGATATTATCGACACCACAGAGAAACTTAAAAGAGGGTTAATGGAGAAGCTCTTTACTCGTGGCATCGGGCATACTAAATTCAAAAAAACCAAACTCGGCAACATTCCTGAGGGCTGGGAAGTGGGAAGCTTTACAGACCTAGCTGATTCTTCTGATAAAAATGCAATAAAGCCCGGTCCTTTTGGATCAAGTCTAAAAAAAAGCTTCTATGTTGCAAACGGATATAAAATTTATGGACAAGAGCAAGTTATCTCTGGGGATGCTTCAGTTGGTGATTACTACATTGACGAAGAAAAGTACCAAGAACTTAAGGCATTTAAGATAAAAGCAGGAGATGTGCTTATTAGCTTGGTTGGGACCATAGGAAAGATTCTCATCGTTCCGGAAAAATTCAAACCCGGAATTATAAACCCACGCCTTCTGAAGATCACACCAGACAAGAACAAAACATCCTCGTTGTTTGTTGCCTACTTACTTGATTCTGACTTAATCCGAAAACAGTTAACACAACATAGTCATGGCGGGACAATGAGTATATTAAACAAGTCGAGTTTATTAGGTTTAAGCTTTGGAGTTCCTCCTAAAAGTGAGCAGGAAAAAATTGCTGAAATTCTTTCTGTTATTGATGAAAAAATTTCAATCAACCAGAAGCTAAAGGTTGGACTAACTCTCCTAAAGAAAGGTCTTGTGCGTGATTTACTGAGCGGCGAAAAACGAACCATATGAAATTCAACGAACAATATACAATAGAAAATCACATTATCAAGTTCCTCAAAGAGGAGCTTGGTTATGAATACATAAAACCGCAGGAGTTTGCGAAACTGCGAGAATTTGAGAACGAATATATTATCACACCACTACTTACTGCGGCAGTAAAGAAAATAAACGGGATCGTTGATGATACTGAAGCGCAAGCGGTTGTCCGCGAAGTAAAAAAGCTTGATTCGAATGAGGCATTTTTAAATGTCCTCCGAAACGGCGTCAACTTGAAGGATCCAGAAACCGGAAAGATGCGCGATTATTTTATCGTTGACTTCAACCATCCTGAAAACAACCACTTCGTCGTAACCAATCAGTTTTATTTCGAGGGTAACTCCGAAAATATTCGGCCTGATGTGATGGTGTTTTTGAATGGGTTGCCAATCGTTGATATCGAAGCGAAAAGTCCGACCGCCGCAAGCAGCATCGATTATTCCAATGCCGTCGGACAGATTAAACGATACGAGCGGAACGCATTCAAGTTGTTTTGGTCGAACTGTTTCAATATCGCCTCCGATGGTTTAAAGACCGTATATGGAGCGACGTACGCCCAAACGCAGTATTTTCTCGAGTGGCGCGAGGAAGAATTGGAAAAGAAATACGGAGAAGGGCTGGAGGTAACTTTGGCCGCGCTTCTTTCGCATGACCGCCTGCTCGATATTGTTGGGAATTTTATTCTTTTTGAAACCGAGAAAGAGGGCGCCATGAAGAAAATCACGCGTTACATGCAGTACCGGGGAACAAATAAAATTGTGGAACGAGTACGGCAAGGCAAAACGAAGCGGGGTTTGATCTGGCACACGCAGGGGTCCGGCAAGTCATTTACGATGTTCTTTACTGCATGGAAACTCCGCTTCGATAAGAAACTTAAAAACCCGAAGGTTTTCGTCTTAGTGGACCGGGTTGATCTTGATGATCAGCTTTATAACACATTCGTCAACTGTGGTGGACAGAATGTTATCCGAGTGGAGTCGCGGCGCGATCTTGAGCGCAAGATCCAATCGCCGGAGCGCGGCATCTTTATTTCTACGATCCAAAAGTTCTCCGAACTCGGCGACGAAGTGAAGAATCTTGACGAAAATATCATTGTGCTCTCGGACGAAGCGCACCGCGACAACGAAGGTATTTCGGCGATCAATTTGCGGAGTGCCATGACCAACGCTTTCTTCTTCGGATTCACCGGCACGCCGATCGATCGGGTGACGCTCAATACGCACCGGAATTTCGGGGAGGAAGGCGAACGTTATCTTGATTACTATTCCATTCAGCAGTCCGTTGATGACGGCGCCACGCTGCCGGTTACCTACGAGGCACGGCTTTCAAAGTTCTTTATCGACGAGGAACAGCTCGACAAACAATTCGACGAACTTACCGCCGATCTTACCGAAAAAGACAAAGACATAATCGCAAAGAAATACGGAAAGAAAGAAGCGATTGTAAAGCTCGATAAACGCATGCAGGCTATCGCTCGGGACATTGTTGAACATTTTAAGCTCTACGTCGAACCAGCAGGATTCAAGGCGCAGATTGTTTGCTATGACCGTGAAGCGACGGCGAAATACAAGAAGCTACTCGATGAGTTAATCCCGAAAAATTGGTCAGAAGTGATATATTCTCCCGGTGACGCTAATATCGATCCGGAGGAATTGCGGAAATACAATACTACAAAGGCGAAACGTGAGAAGCTTATCGATGAATTCAAGGATCCGGCGAGTCCGCTGAAGTTTTTGCTTGTCTGCGACATGCTTTTAACTGGTTTTGATGCACCGGTAGAGCAAATGATGTATCTCGATAAGCCGCTTTGGGATCATAACCTCTTGCAAGCTATCGCGCGCACTAACCGCATTTATCCAAACAAGGGCGCGGGTAAGGTTATCGACTATTATGGCATCACCAAGAGTCTCCACAGGGCGCTGAATTTCGACGAGAGCATTGTCGATTCCGCGATGATAAATATCGACAAACTGAAAGAGGAATTCGTCGAGGTTCTCGATGAGCTCAAAACGCTTTTTGTTGGTATCAACACGGAAAATCCATCTATCGAAAACCTCAGGCGCTGTTTGAAAATATTCGCGGACAATATCGAGAAGCAGAAATTCCTCCAACAGAAATACGGCCGGCTTAAGCTGCTTTTTGAAATCCTGTCGCCAGATCCATTCTTGAAAAATCATGTGCGTATTTTCGAATGGCTCACGAGCGTATTCATCGCTTTCGAGAAAGAATATGGAATGAAGGAATCCGACGCGGAACTTCTTGCGAAATACGGCGAGAAAGTGAAACAGCTCATCCAACAGAAAGTCGACTACGAAGGCATCACGAAGAATTTCCGCGAGCTCAACGTGAACGATCTCTATGTCATGGAACGGCTAAACAAGATGGACGATGAAGAAAAAGCTCTCAATCTTGAGAAGATGCTCAAGCAGGAAATCTCAATCAACGTCGATACCAACCCGGCATACAAGAAATTCAGCGAGCGACTCGTCGCAATACGGAAGGAATTCGAGCAGAATCAGATCGATCTTTCCGAACGCATCAAGCGGTATCAGACACTTCTTGAGGATATCCGCAAGAAGGGAGACGAAGCCAAGGAGCTTGGCTATACGCTTAAGGAATACGGCCTATTCGTTATCTCGGAGGAATTTGTCATTAATAGCGATAAAGAGGCAGTCCGTGAATTTATAAAGGAGATGGCTGGCCGACTCGAGGAGGCGCTTGATGAGGGCTGGCAAGAATCTTCCAAGCGGGACGAGTTTTTGAAGGAAGCCAAGCGCATTATTCAGGAATTGGTGCTTAAAGAATACAAGGACAGGATAAAGGTCAACGACTTCCATAAATATCTGAATCGTCTCATTGATATCGTAATCAAGAAATTCTGACATGAAAAAACAGATTACATTGCAAAATAAGAAAGTCGCCTACACGCTCCGCAAAAGCAAACGGGCGCGCCGCATGCGTCTTGCGGTGTATTGCGATGGATCCATTGTGGTAACAACGCCGCACGATCTTCGGGAAACCGTTGCCGAGCGATTTATTCGGGAGAAAACCGAGTGGCTATTTTCGAAGCTGGCATTTTTCAAACAGTTTGAAGGCAAGCCGGTTGCGCGATACAGCTACGAGGATTATCTCAAATACAAAGAGAATGCCCTCGCGCTCGTTCAAGGGAAGGTCAAACATTTTGCCAACGAGCACGGACACCGATACAACAAAATCAGTATTAAGAACCAGAAGACGTGCTGGGGCAGTTGTTCGCGAAAGGCGAACCTTAATTTCAATTACAAGATTATGTTTTTACCCGAAAAGGCTCAGGACTACATTATTGTTCACGAACTCTGCCACCTTAAAGAATTCAACCACTCGAAAAGATTTTGGAAACTGGTCGCCGGCATGTTTCCGGATTATCAAGGGGTCAAAGTCGAACTGAGAAAACATAGTATGAGTTTGCGATAAAAAAGTTCGGATTTTAACCAAAAGGCACCGCGTAGATTTTGTTAGCGAGTTTACGAGCTTAGAAAATCTCGCGTCCCGCCAGAGGCGGTGACGCAACGTTAGAAAACTATCTCTTTGCTGGATGGTTTTCTGGCGTTATGATAACCGAATGGGCTCCCGGTCACTCACGTGGATTGGCATGATACTCGGTTCGCTCGTCGGCGGGTTTGTCCCGCTCCTGTGGGGCGGGGATACCTTCTCACTCTCATCAATAGCGTTTTCGGGGATCGGGGGACTCCTCGGCATCTACCTTGGATATAGGTTGAGCCACTGAACCCCCGCGTTTGTAACAAACCTCGTTCTTTGGTGTACTAGCTGGTCTACTTCGGATACTGTGAGCGCGTGCCAGTACCGTGTTCCTCACCGCTCCAGATGTGCACGGGTCATCGAATTTTTCTGGTAGAATAGAAATCACATGGAAGCACGATGGTACACGATGAGTGTTGCAGAGTTGTTCCAACAGCTTGATACCGACGAGCGGGGTCTTACTGCCGCCGAGGCCGCACGGCGGCTTTCCCTGCGCGGCCCGAACGCGCTCCCGGAACCCACGGTGCCGGGCCTCCCCGCTATATTCCTCCGGCAGTTTTTGAGCCCGCTCATCTATATCCTCCTCGCGGCGGCCGTCGTCGTGTCGCTCATGGGCGAGACGACAGATGCAGTGGTTATCGGTCTCGTACTCCTATTCAATGCGATCGTCGGTACAGTCCAGGAGGGCAAGGCGCAACACACACTTGCCGCTCTCAAGAGGTTCGTGGAGACCTCCGCTGCAGTTCGTCGGGACGGGTCGCTTATAGTCATACCCGACACGGAGATCGTTGCAGGCGACATCGTGACGGTCCAGGAAGGCGACAGGGTGCCCGCGGACGCCCGGCTCATCGCCGCGAACGCGCTCCGCACTGATGAGGCGAGCTTAACCGGTGAATCAACTGGCGTCGCGAAGACTGCAGCCGACCTTCCGGACGGCGACCTGCCGGTTGTCGAACGGAAGAATATGGTGTTCAAGGGCACCACCGTCGTCGCGGGAAACGGTACGGCAATCATTGTTGCGACCGGTATCGACACGGAAATCGGGAGAATATCGAAGACCATTGCCGCAATCGACACCGAGATGCCACTGAAGCAGAACATCCGCTTCCTGTCGCGAGTAATCATTATCGCCGCGCTCACAATTACCACATCGCTCTTTGTCGCTGGAATCTCTATGGGGAAACCCCTACGGGAGATGTTCGCCACGGTTGTTTCGCTCGCCGTCTCCATCATCCCCGAAGGGCTACCGGTTGTGCTCACGCTCGTCCTCGCCTCCGGCGTCTGGCGTATGACAAAGCGCCATGTGCTTGTGAAGAAGTTGCAGGCCGTGGAAGCGCTCGGCCAGGCATCGGTCATTGCTGTGGACAAGACTGGCACGCTTACGAAGAACGAGATGCTCCTCGCGGCGGTTATTATGAACGGGAAGCAGTTCACTGTTCAGGGTAGCGGGTATGAGCCGACTGGGGAGCTGTTGCTACACGGCGCGCCCATCGAACCACTGAACCATCCGGAACTGGTGGTCGCAGGCCGTATTGCGTCATTCTGCGCGAACGCACACGCGTTCTACCGGGAGGACACGAAGGTATGGAAGGTTTCTGGTGACCCCACCGAGGCGGCACTCGAGGTGTTCAGCCGCAAGATAGGTTTCATGGGTGACGAACTGGAATCCCCAAAGCTGTTCGACCTGCCCTTCAGTTACGTCACGAAGTACCACGTCACCATCCACACATTTAACAAGAAGAATTTCCTTTCTGCGGTCGGGGCGCCGGAACAGGTACTTGCCCGCTCCTCGATGCTGTGGGGCATTGATGGGTCGCGAACTCTCACCGAGATCGACCGTGAGCACCTTGAGGCGACATTTGCCAGACTTTCTGGCCGCGGGCTTCGCGTGCTGGCGTTCGCCGTAAATGATGACGCGCCATCGGTGATTCTGTCGGACGGCACACTCCCGCCACTCACGTTCTGCGGGTTTTTTGGCATGAAAGACCCATTGCGGGAGGAGGTGCACGAGGCGGTTCGGGCGGCTCGCGCGGCCGGCATTCGTGTCGTGATGATCACCGGTGATCACACCATCACCGCGCGGGCCATCGCCGCCGAGGCAGGCATACAGCGCGGTGGGGATGTCATCACCGGTGACGATATTGAGCGGCTATCTGATGACGAATTACTCAGCCGGTTCGCCGTATGCAACATTTTCGCGCGGGTGACGCCCGAGCATAAATTGCGTATCATCGAACTGTTCCGCAAGCGAGGCGATGTGGTCGCGATGACCGGCGACGGCGTGAATGATGCGCCCTCGCTCGCCGCAGCCGACCTTGGTGTTGCGATGGGGAAAATTGGCACCGAGGTCGCGAAGGAAGCGTCCGACCTGATGCTTCTCGACGATAACTTCGGAAGCATCATCGCAGCGGTGGAGGAGGGACGGAGTATCTACCGTACCATTTCAAAGGTGGTGCTGTATCTGTTTTCGACCAGCATTGGAGAGGTATTATCGATATCCGGAGCGCTCTTTCTTGGATTACCGCTTCCTGTATTGCCGGCACAGATCATCTGGCTCAACTTTGTGACCGACGGGTTTCTGGTTGCGGCGCTGGCGCTTGAGCCGAAGGAGGAGGGATTGCTCACGCGCAGGTTCGCGCGTCCGGCAAAGTATCTGCTTGATGCCGCGGCCGCCCGCCGAATGCTCTTCATGGGCCTCGTGATCGCGCTTGGCACACTTCTTGTTTTTACCTACTATCTCGACGGGCCGTTCGGTAAGGCACTCACTATGTCGCTCACCACACTCGCCGTATTCCAGTGGTTCAACGCATGGAATTGCAGGTCGAACGACGAGTCGGTGTTTTCTCCACGGGTGCGCCGCAACATGGCGCTCGTCGCCACGACTGGCATCGTCGTTACCCTGCAGTTATTCGCGATCTACCACCCGTTCATGCAGCGCTATCTCATGACCGTCCCGCTCACGGCGACCGACTGGCTCCTCATCGTCGGTGTGGCAAGTTCGGTGCTGGTACTCGAGGAGCTTCGGAAGCTTTTCGGGCGATACCGCACGGTCCGCCGGTCGCGGCCTGCCCCAGTCGCGTCCCTATGAACGATATGCATGTCATTCCCCGGAAACTCGCCGTCGCGGTGTTTTTGCTTCTTATACTCGCTGGCGCGGGTGTGGCAGGGTACCAGTGGGCATTCGGCGCGCCCGAGCGAGGCGCCGCGCCCGAGCGGTTCATCGTGCCGCTCGGCATGGCGGCCACGGACGTTCCCGTCAAACTTACAGACGCCGGCCTCGTTAAGCAGGCATGGGCGATACAGCTTGCGCTGTCCCTCGAACGGGTGGAGTTGGTGGCACCCGGCGGGTACGAGGTCTCGAAATCAATGAGCGCGTGGGCAATCGCGAAGGCGCTCCGAGCCGGACCGTACATGCGGTGGGTGGTCATTCCCGAAGGGCTCCGCAAGGAGGAGATTGCAGAGATTCTCGCGACTACACTCGAGTGGAGCGCCGCGACGAAGCGGTATTGGATTTCGACCGATACGGCGCCATCTGCGGACTATGCCGAAGGCGTCTATTTTCCGGACACCTACCTCATTGCGCTTACCGAACCTCCGACCGATGTCGCGAACCGGCTTCGCCGGCGGTTTGAGGAACAGTTCGCCCCACTTGCCGCGGAGGCACGAACGCAGAACGTCCGGTGGCCGACGCTCCTGAAAGTCGCCTCCATCGTTCAGCGTGAGGCTGCGTCGCACGACGACATGCCGCTCATCGCGGGCATCCTTTGGAATCGGCTCCTCGTTGGTATGCGGTTACAGGTTGACGCAACGGTGCAGTATGCTCGTGGTAATGTCGGGAATGGGTGGTGGGCACCGCTTGCGCCCGGCGACCGTGATATCGATTCGCCCTATAACACCTACCGGTACGCCGGCCTACCGCCGCGACCCATCGCGAATTCGGGCATTGCAGCCATCCGCGCCGTGCTTTACCCCGCGACCACCCGGTGCCTCTTCTACCTCCACGATGCGAACCGCGAAATTCATTGTGCGGTCACCTTTGAGGAACACAAACAAAATATCGAGCAGTACCTGAAATAAAACTCTAAGCACGAAGCACTAAACTCTAAACAAATTCTAAATTCGAATGTTCAAAACGAATCGTTTAGAATTTAGGATTTTGGTATTGTTTAGAATTTAGAAATTAGAATTTAGGATTTTAAAATATACCACCAGCAGAGTATCGCTGTGCATAGATAATTGCATCGCTGATGTGACAAAGTTTGTTATACTATAAAATATGGTTGACCAATCGCTCCGCGAGCTTGTAGGGGTGCAGCTCGAGCAGGGTCTTGCCCGCGAGACCGTGCGCAGGTCACTCATCGCGCAGGGATTCTCCGAGGCGGATGTGACGGAGCTCCTGGATTCCCTGCCCGTCCGGCAGGCGGGCATTCCCACCGTGGCGGCGAGAAATATCTCAACAGCGACGCTCACGGCCACGACGGCGCAGAAGCCTCCATTAAGCACCCCGAATCCAGGGTCTTACCCCGTCCTGCCGCCACCCATGTCAAGCGCTCCTCGACCGGCGGCTCCGCCGCAGGTGCTGCAACCAACTCCCGCGCCATTCTCGCCCCCGCCACAACACCCCGTCTCCAATGCGAATGTTCCGCCTAGCATCACTCCAATTCCAGTTCCGCGCCCGCCGGTAATACCCCCCTCGGTCCCATCTCGTTCTCCGTCCACCCCCTCCCAGTTTTCGCCCCCTCCCCCCGTGGTGCCACCCCCACCATTATCGATGGTCGGAGGAGCACCGGGAAAGGGGAAACGGCATGTTGCGATGGTGCTTGGAGTTACGCTCGCGGTGCTCCTACTCGGGGGCGGCGCGTACGCCTATGTCCGGTTTGTGGCGAACCCCGATCCGCAGACGGTCCTCGCGCGCTCCCTTGCTGCAGTCGCGAACGTAACCTCCGTGAGCTACGAAGGAGAGATGAATTTCCCTGCCGTCCCATCCGTATTCGCTGGAAATTCGACGTCCACGGGTTTACAAACGAAGACGGTGAAATTTTCCGGCGGCGCGAAGACTGCCGGATTGCCGCGCAATGGCTTCTCGTCCATCGAGCTCGCCGACCCCGACTTTCCACTCGCGCTTGAGTTTCGCGTCGTTTCAAGTACGGTGTACGCGCAGCTGGTCCGTGGGCCGGAAATACTCACGTCCGTCGTGGGGCAGTGGATTTCCTGGTCGACGAAAGATGTTATGCCGCTTGCGTCGCTTCTCCCACCGGGCGTGGCGTCCGAGGTTGCCGGGATAGCGGGTGCAGGCAGTTCGTCGCGTCCGACGCTCGCCTCGATTCGGGACCGGCTCATACAATCCAAAATCTTCTCAGTCGCGGCCGAACTTCCCCGTGAATCCATCAACGGTGTCAAGTCGTACCACTATCGCATCGCAATCGACCCGGTGGCCCTCGGAAAGCTCGTCGGCGACCTCATGCAGTCGGTTCAGATGCCGCTTTCTTCGGACATGCAGACCGCCTTTCTAGCAAGCTCGTCTCCATTTTCGGCAGTCGGGGAAACGCGTATTGAGGTGTGGATCGGAACCGACGACTTTCTCCCGCGGCAGGTGCTGGTGGAGACGCCTCCAATCGCTACCGGTACCACACCAATCATGTTTCGTGTCGCCTTTCCGGCATTCAACAAACCGGTCCAGGTTGCGATTCCCGAACAGGCTAGGTCCATAGCCGAACTTATGTCCGGATTTTCTGGCATGCTGGGAGGCTTGGAGTCGTCCTCGACGTCTCCGGTCGGGGGAACCGGCGATGCCGATAGCGACGGTCTCACTGACAGCCAGGAAATTTTGTACGGCACCGATCCGGCGAATCCCGACACGGACGGGGACGGGTACACGGACGGGGAGGAGGTAGAGAAGGGATACAACCCGCTCGGTCTAGGGAAGTTTGGAGAGTAAGTTGCGAATTGTCGGCAGGTGCGGTGTAATGGGAGTTGCTGGCCCTGTCGCCCTGCACCAGATTCGCTTGCCAGCGAATCGGTACGGGGTGAATCTATGGTCAGGACACAGGCTTTTTCCGCCAAAGGCGGATCCGCCTCCGGCGGACAAGATACGAAACCGCCATTGTCGTCCTCAGTACGTTATATTGATGTGAAAACTGGCCCCATCGTCTAATGGTCAGGACGTCGCCCTTTCACGGCGGCAATGGGAGTTCGATTCTCCCTGGGGCTACGAGCAACGCGAAGAGGCGAATTGAACGGACTACTGTATACCCCGTTAGAGTTTTACGATACGTTGGATTATTGAATACAGTGGTATGTGCCAACAACCGATATTTGGGCGGTAATAGCGTGCGTGTAAAACTCTAACGGGGTATACTTATGTGAAGATATCCTATGGCAACATTTGACGAATCGGTCTCGTACACAGAGCCGAAAGAGATTTCCTGGCGTGCGGCGCCGTTCGCCCGGTTTGAACGTACGCCCGTGTGGTACGCGACGCTCGCCGCAATCGCGCTCGTCTTGGTTGGCATCTCGATTTGGCAGCGGAACCCATTCTTTGCCCTTTTCATTGTGTTCGCGACGATTCTTGTCGCGGTCCTGAACCGCACTCGCCCCAGCCCGCTCGAATTCGGCGTGGACGCCGACGGTGTCCGTGTGGGGCCCTCGCGGTATGCGTACACCGAGTTCACCCAATTCGCCTACCGGTCGCGCCGGGACCGGCTGGACGAAATTCTATTACATCGTCAGTCGGTGGTTGGTTCGCACCTGCACCTGCCGGTAGACGCCAAGCTTGGTGCGAACGTCCGAAATTTCCTCGCGGGGCGCCTACCCGAGGCGGAATACCACGAGTCGTTTATCGAGCTCTTCTCGGACCTGCTTGGATTTTAAGCGCTCCCTGCGGTTGCGTTGGTCAGGTCCGGTTGGTACACTGTGCCTGCCTGTCGGCAGGCAGGCCTACTACTGAAAGGCAAGATTGCCCTCGTCGTTCAACGGATAGGACGCGAGATTGCGGATCTCGTAATAGAGGTTCGATTCCTCTCGAGGGCACAAAATCACAACCGCCTCCTTGTGGGGCGGTTGTGATTTTGTGTCGTCGAGGAGCGAGCCGACTGCTCGGCTCGCGTTCGGAATCGAACGCCCCGCCTTCATTGCACTATGGCGGGTAAACTCCGCCTATCAGACGCGCGTGTCCGCCGTAGCTCGTAGCGATAGCGGAGATGCGAAGGCGGAAGGCGGTGGCTAACCCGAGTCCGCCGACGGGCGGGCGAGAGGTGAAGCAGTTTCCTCTTGAGGGCACCCAGTAGAGGAATTGTGATATTATTAATTTGAGTCGCACCGCTCAAAACCGCAATGGTTCGATAAACTCACCACAAGAAGAACCCGGAGAAAAACAACTTGTCCTGAGCTTGTCGAAGGGTCGGCTCGCTGCGCCCATCCGAAGCTTTAGCGGAGGAGGGAACCATGTTTTAGGAGAAAGAAGAAAAGAAAATTTTTAATCATATGCTATAATAATTTTGAAAGGTTGGTCGGTCTTTTTTCATTAAATGTTAATTTTAACCACATAACTATGAAACAACTTGATCCAAAAGCAGTCTGGCTATTCTCTATCAGTTTTGTTTTGCGCTGGTCCATTTCAATGATATTTTTGAGCCTTGTTGGTTTGGGGGCATTGCGCGTAGAATTTTCTTTTGGCTTTCTGGATTGGTTATGGATTATCATTCCTGCCCTTCTTGTTCTATGTTTTGTCTGGGCTAAGCTCACCTATCACTTCTACCGCTACGAACTCACCGACGCAGGTTTTCGCAAAGAGTTAGGTGTCATCTACAAAAAGTATGTAACTATTCCTTACGACCGTATTCAGAACGTGGATATTTATCGTGGTATCTTAGCTCGCCTTCTCGGACTTTCTGACATCAACATCCAAACGGCTGGAATGAGCGGAACAGTAGGTTCGGAAGGTAGACTACCCGCATTATCTAGAGAAGTCGCCGAACAGATGCGAGATGAATTAATCCAGCGCGCTCGCCAATCTAAAAATCAGGGGCTCTAAATTTTTCAAGAGAATTTACCGCCAACCTTCGACAAGCTTAGTACAAGCCGCCGCGTTTCCGGATTTTCGCGGGCCTTCGCCTCGCCAAAGTGGCTACGGCCACGCAGGCGGGGGACTTCCTCGTCCGCGACCGCGGTCGGAGCGAAATGCCGGAGGTGCTGAGGAACGAAGTACGTCCGGACTATCTTTAGAATACTGCACCAGTACCATCACGGGCACCTCTTGGTGCTTGTGCAAGTTATTAATGACCTACGAGGTCATTAATAATCCCCATGTTTTTGTCGCCGGCAGCTCGTCTGGTATCATAGGAGTGCATGCACATTCCCGAACAGCTCAAGCAATCTTTGGCCGTTCTCGCGCTTGTCGCCATTCTCGGCGTTATCGTGTTCGTGGTGATGGCGGTGCTTCATGTGCGGCCGGGGATTATCGACGGGCATCCGGATACCACAACATCCACATTTCGGGGGCCGACGAGCGCACCGTCTGTTCGCGGTCCTTCCGGTCCGCCGCCCGCACCATAGGAAAAAGGATTCACCCTGTTAGAAGTTTACCCGCACACTGTTATCCATGAACACATTACTGTTCCAGGAAAACATCGTATCTATACGCTATGGGTGTATGTAAACTTCTAACAGGGTAAAAGACGAAAAATGGATGGAGAAGTTGCTAAAAGAAAAAAACCAGCTAAGATTTAAAACGCTATGTATTGAGCTTTTGCGGGCCTGCCCGCCGAAGCTTTAGCGAAGGCGGGTATGGTTTAGTGGTAGAACACGACATTGCCAATGTCGAGACACGGGTTCGATTCCCGTTACCCGCACCAGAATTAAACTAAGGTCAGTTTTAGAAATTTTTTCTTTGGCGGTAGCCAAAGAAAGCCAATGGTTTTGGGCAATTCCGAACGCTCCGCGTTTTTTTAAGGTGAGGTTCGAGCCGAAGATTTTTTGGAGGGAGATTTTTTTGGAGGGGAGGTCGTCTGTTT
>JAUSKB010000034.1 GCA_030647415.1 bacterium | reverse complement strand
CGAAATTCGAAATTCTAAATGCATGCGGGTTCCATTTCGGATTTCGTGCTTAGGATTTGTTTAGGATTTCGTGCTTAGGGTTTAGAATTTCAGCTATTGCCATGTCCCCAAAGACCCCAACCCTCAAGCTCCCGCCGCAGGACCTCGAAGCCGAGCGCTCCGTCCTGGGCGCCCTCCTTTTGGACAAGCTCGCCATCACGAAGGTGGCGGACCTCATCGCACCCGGAGATTTCTACCATCCGGCCCACCAGGCGATTTGCGACGCCATCCTCACGCTTTTCGAGCGCGGCGAACCGATCGACATCCTCACCGTCTCCCACGCGCTCAAGAACATGAAGCGGCTCACGGAGGTCGGCGGGACCGACTACCTCTCCGACCTCGTGCAAGGGGTACCGACCTCGGCGCATGTGGAGCGGTATGCAGAGATCGTGCGGGAAAAACGCGTCCGCCGGGACCTCATCGGCGCGGCGGCGTCAGTGAACGAGTCGGCCCTCGACCCCGGCAATTTCGAGGACCTCTTGGACAACGTCGAGCAGCGCATCTTCTCAATCTCCCAGCGCTCGCGGCCCCAGAAGTTCACGCACATCAAGGACGAGCTTCCGGCCGCCTACGAGCGGCTCGAAAAGCTCCACCGCGGCGAGCGAGGCGCGCTTCGCGGCATCCCCACGAAGTTCCCGAAAATCGACGAAATCCTCTCGGGCCTCCAGCAGTCGGACCTTATCCTCATCGGCGCCCGCCCCTCGTTCGGAAAAACCTCGTTTGCCTTGGATATCGCCCGCCAAACGGCGCTCGCGGGCCATGCGGTCGGAATATTCTCGCTCGAAATGTCCCGGGACCAGGTAATCGACCGGCTCATTGCGGCGCAGGCGCAGGTGCCGCTCTGGCGGCTTCGCACGGGCCGGCTGAACGACGAGATGGAATTCTCGCTCGTCCAGCAGGCGCTCGACGAACTCGCAAAAATCCCTATCTTCATCGACGACTCGGCGACGCCGAACATCCTGACCATCCGGTCCATGGCGCGGCGGCTCCAGCTCGAACACGGCCTGGAGCTCGTCATCGTGGATTACCTGCAGCTCATTCAGCCGCGTGGCACGAGCGACAACATGGTGACTCAGGTCACGGAGATCTCGCACGGCTTAAAGGCGCTCGCACGGGAATTGAAGGTGCCGGTCATCGCTATTTCCCAGCTCTCGCGCGACGTAGACAAGCGTGATGTGAAGGTACCACGGCTCTCCGACCTTCGTGAAAGTGGATCCCTGGAGCAGGATGCCGATATCGTCATGTTCCTGTACCGCAAGGACCGCGACCGGCTCGACATCTCACCCGAGGACCAGAACACCGTAGAAATCATCATCGCGAAGCACCGCAACGGTCCTCTGGGCACCGTGACGTTGAAATTCGATCCTGAACGGGTGAGCTTCCGGAGTATCGACACAATCCATGAGACAGCCGGCGCGGAGCCGACAAACGAGGAGCCGGAAATGGAACTGTAGAAACAAAAGTTAGTTTGCTAGTTTACTAGTTGACTAGTTTGGGAACTTCGCCCTAGCAAACTAAAGCGTAGCGTAACTAATCAACTAGCAAACTAACAAACTAACCATGACCCCCGAACCCATCAAAGCGTTCATCGCGCGGTTCGCGCGCCTTCCCGCGATCGGTCCCCGGCTCGCGACCCGGCTCGCATTCTATGTTGCAACGCAGGGCGAGCAGACTATCGTCGAACTCGCCGCGGCGCTCCAGGGGCTCGCGACCCTCGACCTATGCCCGCAGTGCTTCACGCTGAAACCACGGTCTGAAACGACGTGCGCGGTCTGCAGTGACCCGACACGCACTCCTCGAGTGGTCGCAATCGTTGAGCGAGACACGGACCGTATGGCACTTGAACGGACCGGAAGGTACCATGGTCGGTACCTCGTGATGGGCGAGCTCCCCGAACGGGGCGTGTTGGAGCCCGAACACCGGCGGCGGCTCACGTATCTCGCCGACCGAATCCGGAGGGACGCGGGCGGTAAAATTGACGAGGTCATCATCGCGGTCGGCCTCCACTCATTCGGTGACCTCTTGGCTGGGCTCATCCGGGAAGAATTCCAGGGGCTCGCGAAAAAAATCACCCGTCTGGGGCGCGGCATCCCCACGGGAGGTGAAATAGAGTTTGCAGACGAGGAAACGTTATGCGCTGCACTGGAGCGGCGTGGTTAGTTTACTGGTTTGCTAGTTGATTAGGTACGCTACGCTTGAGTCGGCTAGGTTAAAGTTCCAAAACTAGTCAACTAGCAAACTGACAAACTAGCCAACTATCGCCACCTCGGTGTACGGCTGTCGGTGCGTCTTGTACTTCCGGTACCGCGTCTTCGAGTGGAAGCGAAAAATGATTTTTCGCTTCCCGCGCACGTCGCCTACCACATGGGCGGCAACGGTCCGGTTCGCGAGGTACGGCGCGCCGATTTCCACCGTGGCGCCATCAGCAACGAGCAACACCTTCTCGAAAGCCATATCGCCCGGAACGACGGCGAGCCGCTCCACCGTGAGCTTCGTCCCTGGTTCCACCACATACTGTTTTCCCCCCGTCTCAATAACGGCAATCATAGTACCGTGAGGGTACCACGCGGTATACCGGAGCGCAAGAACTCTCCCCGAGGCGAAACCTCTGGACCGAATCCCCGAGGTTTCGCTTCTGGGGCTCGTCCCGACCACGCGAACACGCAGAGCGCCCCGACATTTGGTCGGGGCGTCTGGTAAAAAACCACGAGCCGGAGAATCTTACCGAGTCTCGACGTGGTCGCGGAACTTTCCGATGAGGTGTGTTGCGTACTCCTTGCCGCCGAGTCCGAATGCAATGCCGCCCGCGATGGCGAGCATGGCAACGAAACCGGTCACGAGCGCCTGAATGATGGCGACTGCCACACCGAGCTGTGAGAGCGCAGTCAGGAACCCGAAGAGTACCACGGCCCACCAGGTAATCGCCGCCATGAGGTTCGATGAGTGGAGCTGCGCGCTCTTCACCGACGCCTTCACGAGGTTGCGGAGGAAGTTTCCGATTACGAGCGTCGCGAGCATGATAAGCACCGCTACGATCACGTTCGGGATGTAGAGTAGCGCCTCCCGGAGGAAGTTTGAGAGCGAGTAAAAGCCCAAAATGTCGGTTGCCGCGAGGAGGAAGACCACCACGAGGAACCAGTACACGACCCGCCCGAAAAACTTCCCGCTGTTGATCTGTATGCCGGCCCGCTCAAAATACTCCTTGAGGCCGAGCGAGACGAGCGCCTTGTCAAGCTTCACCACGTTCACCACGCGCTCCACGAGCGCGGCAAGCCCCGTCGCGACGATGAGACCGATGACGAGGATGATGAGCGCGCCGACGATGTTCCCTAAAACGGCGATGCTCGATACCCACAGCTGCTGTAGCGAGTTCACCACGACTGACGTCCAATCTTGAATGACCATACCAATGTGGTTAGGATAGTAGTTGATAGCCGACCTTTCCGATTGTGCTTCACTATACCATACCGTGCCCGAGGATGCAAAAACGTATGCACAGCCGCGAAACCGCCCCAAAAGGCGGCAAGCTACCAGAGGGGAAACCTCGGGGAATCTTAAAAACCTTTATCCGAAAGTTTTGCTTGCTGGTTAAAAAGCATAAGTAGAAAGGTTAAAAATAGGTAATAGAAAACAGCGCACCATGGGGGTACGCTGTGCCAGCTACAGGGAGCGGGTAGTCGGCTCGCTCCTAGCCCCACAAGAAGCCGCCCAAAAGGGCGGCTTCATGCGCTGGTGGTGGACCTGGGGAGAATCGGACTCCCGCCTCCGCAATGCGAATGCGGCGTACTACCACTGTACTACAGGCCCAGTATGGGAATGTATCTAACGGGACGGGTGCCGCGTAATACCGTTTTACTATGGGCCCATAGGCCCGAGCAGTTGTAGTATACCCCTCTACCTTCGAAAAATGGAAGGTGGGGTATACTTACAGGAGTCATAATTTCAAACTGGAGGTCATATGAATGGAGGGCTCAATATTGAAGGGCTCCGGAAACTGCCAGTGGAGGAGCTGAAGCGGGTGGTCACTGATTCGTTCAATGGACTATCCGACCGCGAGAAGGTCGAGGTGATGCAGGAAATAGTTCGGCGCGTGCTCCTCTACATCAAGACCGCTCGCGATGAGAAGTCCACCCGGGTCGCGTTCAACTTATTTGTTGGAGGGAAGACCTTCGAGGAGGTCGTCATAAAACTACTGGAAGCTATTTCCGGATGGTCTGATGAACACACGAACGCGGTTCATCACCGAGCGGGCAGAATCCATGACATAGTCGAAGAGGAAATGAGGTACGAGATTATTAAATCACCGACTCTTCAATTTCGACACCTGAAGAAATATCTGCTGGGTGGCGGGGCAGCTGTCGCAGGATTTGGCCTTGTTCTTGTCGCCAAAGCAATCTACCGAGCAAAACGGAGGAGGGATGCCGATGCCGCACATGAATAGTGTGCGGCTTCTTTTTTGGGATGACTCCTCCCCTGTTCGATTCCCGCCAACAACCCTAAATAGAATAACGAACCACCTCATCAAGGAGGTGGTTCGTTATTCTGTCGGGGCGCCGGGAATTTCACCCTGTTAGATAGCGCTCCGCGCATCTAACAGGGCAGGCCCGGTCTACACGCACCTTCACCCTGTTAGAAACCTTGCTGTCGGGCTGCCGGGATTCGAACCCGGACTAAATCCTCCCGAAGGACTCGTGCTACCGTTACACTACAGCCCGGTTCGTTTCTAACGGGGCAGGGCGTGCGTACTACCGGCACCCGCCCGTACCGAGCGTTAGCCCGACAGAATTATTCTGACGGGGTACGTTCGGGCGGGTACTCCGCCCCGTACAAACTGCTCATCTACCCTACCTGCTCTCTCATTTCTCTGCAACTCTCTCTCCGCCACTAGGAAACGTGATGGCGGCGTTTCAATACCTCCTCCGCATCCGCCTCAAGCTCCTCGACGTGGCTCCTGGCGGCGCGGTCGAGCGGCGCGAGATCCGCGGGCGGCAGCGCGTGAAGCACTCGGGCGCGCCGCTCCAGATACTCCTTTGAGTTCCTCGACGGTTCCTCGAGCACCTCATCGAGTAAAATCCGAAGAATCTGCCCCACCACCGGGCCTGGCGGTGCGCCCACGAGCCGCATCAGCTCGTCGCCCCGGAGCGCGAGCATCTTCGGGTGCACCGGGTCGTGGCGCACCTTATCAATCATGAACTGGAGGTGCCGCAGCTTATAGGGGAAGGCCTTCGGTACGCCGGAGCCGATACGGTCCGCTTCGCGCACCTTTAGAATGTCATCCACCATCTCGATGCCAACCCGCGCGATGAACCGGCGCACGCCCGCGGCTGACACCTCCCCGACGTTATAGTAGAAGAGGTGCTGGCGCACGAGGTGGGTCACCGCATCCGCAACCTCGGTCGAAAACTTCAGGCGTTCCATGATGACCCGCGTCATCCGGCCACCCACCACCTCATGGTTATAGAAGGTGCTATCGGGTCCGTCCCCCCGCTTCGTCCGCGGTTTCCCCACGTCGTGGAGGAGCGCCCCAAGCCGAATGTGGAGTGGATATCCCTTCCCCGCCGCATAGTCGAGCGCCCGGACGTTGTGGTCGAAAACGGTGTAGATATGGTGCTTGTTCTGTCCGCAGTCAATCCCCTCCCGAAGCTCTGGGATGATATACGCGAGAAGTCTGTACCCCTCGAGCATCCGGATGCCGGATGCAGCCCGCGGCGCCATGATGAGCTTTACAAGCTCGTCCCGGACGCGTTCCGGTGCAATCTCCTCGAGCAGGCGGCTTTCCGCCTGAATCGCCTGCCCCGTCGCGTCCTCAATCGAGAATCCGAGCTCCGCCGCGAACCGGACCGCCCGAAGGAGGCGCAGGGCGTCTTCGCGGAACCGGAGTGTAGGGTTGCCGACCGCGCGGATCACCTTTGCCTTGAGGTCCACGTGACCATCGAATGGGTCGGTGATGTCGTTTGTTGTTTGTTGCCCCTCGCCACTGCTCGGGATGAACCATTTGTTGTTTGTTATCCTAACCGCCATCGCATTCACGGTGAAATCCCGGCGGGCAAGGTCGTCCTCGATGCGGGCGGCAAACTGCACCTCCTCGGGGTGCCGGTGGTCGTGGTACGTGCCGTCCACTCTGTATGTCGTAACTTCAATCACATCAGTCGTTGCTTGTTTGTCGTTTGCCAGTTTTCCGCTTTTGGTTGCTGAATCTTTGTTGTCGGTTGTCGGTTGTAGGTCGTTGGTCCGTATCTTCACTCCCACGGTTCCGAACTCGTTCTCATAGACCGAATCGGGGCACGCCTTCTGAATCTCCTCCGGTCGCGCGTTCGTCGCGATGTCCCAGTCCTTTGGTTCGACACGCTCACCATGAACGGCTCCGCGCAGGAGGTCCCGCACACACCCGCCCACGAGGTACGCCTCAAACCCGCCGGCGGTAAGGGCCGCGGCCACATCAAGAACCGGCTGGGGTATCGTCTGCTTCACCTGCTCATACTACACCGAGATATGAATTTTCGACCAGCCCGCGCTAAACTATAATTGTCCCAGTGTAGCGTCATGAAACTGAAAAACGATTGACATAGAAAACACATGGTAGTATAAGGAATATAGAATTAACTTATCAAAGAAGAGGAGAGTATTATGGCAGTAAGCGAAAATGCTCAAGAAAAGATTAGTAGGTGGGTAATGGCGGCAGAGAACGCAGCCCGCGCCGCAAATGAGCTTCGGAACCTCACGAGCGAGATGCAGAATGAGTTCGTCGCAACCTACGAGGAGGTCAGGCGTAATTTCGAGTATGCCCTTAAAGAAAAGAACGACGAGATTGAGCGGCTGAAGAATTCATCGGAGAATGATCGAAGCGTCGCGACACAAGAGGAGATGGTGAATATTCTCCGGTCGTTTCTCGATGAAGCCGAGGATGACGAGAAGCTCCATGCGCGGCTAAAATCATTCGTTGAGTTCCTTCAGGACCACAGGGGGGAGTATATGAACCCGACGCAGATTTCGCTTGCCCTCGTCTTTGCATAGTCCTAGTCCATTGCCCGCCTCCCCGGCGGGCTTTTGTTTTTGCACGATCGCGCACCGACACAGGCACACATACGTCGTGTTTATTTGTATCACTTTGTACCCGGCCGGGTACAAAGTGATACAAATGCGCTTCTACCGCCATCATACCGGGAACGGGCCGATTAGTGTCTCGATGTCCTCGTCAATTTCACCAATAGTGAGGAGACGGACATTCGGCGTGAGGCTACGGTGATCAATTTCGCGGTACAACGTTCCCGGAAGCGGCAGCTTCCCCACATACATGCTCTGCTGTAGCTTCCGATACCCGGCTTCGCGGAGAGCGTACCGAAGCCAGTGCCGCATCTCGCTTCTCGATTCAGGGATATCGAATGCGACGAGGCGCCACTTGCCATCCCATAGCTGTCGTTCCGTTGACTGCCGCTCGATGCTTCGCACAAACGCAACGCCGTCCCTCGTTGCCTTGTACCCCCTTTTACCGACTCGCCGGAGTAACCCCTTTCGTTCCAGTCGGTGCATGATCATTCGGATGCGAAAACCGGTAAGCTCCTCAAGCTCTTCGAGCATGTCCGAAACGGTAACTCGTTTTCGGGACGTCACACGGTCATACACACGCCCGATAGACTCGCCGTACTCCGGAAGTACGAGGAACCTTTCGGTAATCGTCCCGACAAACACCGAAAGCACCGCGACGCCGGAAAGCCCTAGTCGGACCGTCCGTTCGCCGACCGTTTGGCACACGAGCCGCCGCGACTCCATGTAATTCAGTATACTCTCTAAAGTGCATGTGCTCACTTTATCTCCGGCCGGATACAAAGTGAGACAGATTGCAAATAGATGAGAGGGGGGACTGCATAAATCGCCGGCTTTCGCTTTTTGTAGCGGATCGGTACACTAGAAAAGGATTGCCCAATGGGCGTCTATAGCTTCCGCCGAAGGTGGATCCGCCTCGGGCGGACAATTGGATAGAGCATCTGCCTACCCGCCGCATGCCCCTTTGGTGAAATGGATATCACGGTTGCCTTCGAAGCAGTTATTGGGAGTCCGAATCCCTCCGAGGACACAGAACCACTGCAAAGTTCGTGAGTGTGCCGAGTACACACAATGAGCAGGAATATGCCTAGATTAATAGAACAATTCGACCCCTCAAAACCAGCAAGAGAGGAGGGAGACGCTGTCGTAACAGGGACGGTAGAAACGGAGCTAAAGAAAGGGGAGAATTTATCAAGTTGGCAACATACCGATGTTTTTAAGCGAATAACAACTGCGCTTAAGTGGGGTATAGAAAATAGGAATTCTAGGGTTGTGGAATTGGCTCAAAAATCCGCTGAGCTCATGGCTCAATATCCCCAAGATCACGACAGGTACTACTTGGTACGTGAGACGCTTTATGAACTCGAAAAGATATTAAAGAAGGAAAGTTTTTTTCTCCGTGAGTTGGGCTCGTTTGGCGGATTTCCCATTAAAGTCTCGGTCGATCCAGAGGAGGTTGGCGCGCAAAATCGATTTCATCTTTCATTCGGTGAGTATGGCGAGGGGTATACGACCTATGGCAAAGAGTACCCACCCGAGCTGACTTCCATTTACACAGCGGATTGGGAAAAAGCACAACACCGTCAGGTGAAAGATGAGGGGGGTGTTTATGAGATGCAGAGCGAGGAATCCCCCGGTTCAATTTCCGGAGTCCCCTGCATGGTGCAACGTTACACCAGATCGCACCAGGCGGGTAAGTGCGGCGGTATCATATTTTCGTTCCAAACGCTCCCCGAAACCATTGAAGCCATTGATAAGCTTAGGGGAGGTGGATCTTTCACAGCCACTCGGGAGTTGAGCGATATAACACAGAAACTAGCGGAACTGTCTCAAGTCCCCTCTCAAAACAAAGATGGCGGCGAAAAGGATTTGGTCGCCAAACATGAACATGATCAGCAATATAAAAATTTGGCACTCGAGTTACAAGGAAATTTTAAAACAGAAGTGGCGCCATCAATTGAGTACGTTCAGGAGAAGATTCGAAGCTTCCCCGAAATTAGCAAACTAATTGCAAAAACAAAAGAGGAATTCAAGGATGAGAAGGTACGATTAGGCGAAAGGGGTATATCCAATCAATTATGGGAGGTCCACATTGAAAACAGACTTACTAATAGAATAAATAGGGAGCTTTCTCAAGCTATTTCTCGCAACTCACGCCGGTGGTGGGAAAAATTGCTTAATTTTAAACCGAGTGAGAAGGAAATGCGACAAACAGAATATTTACTGAACACGATAGACCGGTCATTTGAGGCATTCTTAAAATCTCTGGAAAAAGGCCCGTCGGCAAACGAGGAACAACAACAGCTTTTGCGAGAATTTCAAGATTCGGTAGGGGCTGCCCAACTTCCATTGGAAGAATTTCGGGGTGTACGTGAAAATATATTAGTGGTCTTGATTAATAGAATCATGAGAGATTCCATCTCGAGGTTCATTAAAAAGTGGAGCGGAGAGTACCTTACGACCGAAATCAGGACAAGTGTTTTATATCAGAAAGAATCAAATGAGCCCACTAAGTCCCACATAGAAAAGATTCTTGTCGGGGATTGCGTGCATCTTATCACTGAACAGGAAATTATGGGTAATGGCGACGAACATCCTCCATTATCCAACTTCGATCGGTTTAGACACTCAACTCAAA
The DNA here is from genome assembly GCA_030647415.1 of bacterium. GTDB lineage: Bacteria > Patescibacteriota > Minisyncoccia > UBA6257 > GWB1-50-10 > JAUSKB01. The sequence goes on along the minus strand of JAUSKB010000034.1, from coordinate 4,621 downwards.
ACTTTGTCAAAGAGCATCCGGAATGCAAATTGGACGATTTTCTATACAGATGGTGTCATGATGAAACGTTGGGGTTCCGTGACGATTCATACCAGATTTCCCATCGCCAATTTAGTATCCAGCTGCCGCTAAAAACACTCGCTGACTTATTGCCTAATTTTATCGCCGAATACAAACTGAGCAAGTAGAAACCGCAATGGTACTTGTTTAGATTGTTTTTATTGGTCAGTTTAGTATCATAGCTTCATGCTTGAGAAGGTTGGTAATATCAATTTCGGCGGACACGAGTTCGAACCACAAGAAATTGGCTACGAGGAAACAGGGAGAGAGTCGAGTTTCTTTGTGAAAACAACCTCGGAACGCAGGGAGGATCTTGAACAAATTGAAAGGGAGCGGAGGTGTATACAAGAAATCTACCACGATCTCCCCCGCATAGTGCCCACCATGAAAATTATTGAGGGTGTGCAAAACAACACAAAGGTGTTCGCGGAGTACGTGGAAAAGGTGAACTTCCGGGGATTTATCACCGCCTCGACTCTGTACCGAAGCGAGGATTTCTGTGCCTTCATCAAGCAACCGAGCGTAGCGGGCGAGCTACGCTCATTCATTACCGCTACCAAGGCGGTGCTGGAGGGTGCCACGAAGTTCGATGGACTGCCGGAATTCACAACGTATGGCAATATGGGAATAGACTACGATAACCATCTCCGCATTATTGATTACACTCTGTTCGATATCTTTAAGAAAACCGATGATGGGACGCTAGACCCGTCAACTCTGGAAAGTTTCGGCTACGAGTTCCTCATGTTCTGCCTCAACTATGAATACTTCTTTCACCTAGACTCCGAGGGGAAAGGAGACCATGAGGCTGGTACGGGTGTGCTTAACGACTCCTTGTATCAAAAACACCTCTTCGGGAGATACTTTGCGGACACGCCGCCGGAGCAGGTGGGGAGGCTTTTGAAAGAGTTGAATGAAAAATGCAACGGGGTGTATGTAAATCTGCCTGACATCATTGTGTAACAGCGCCATAAATTTGTCCGCCACCCCGGCGGGCTTTTGTTTTCGAACGCATATACGTACACTGGAAATGCGCCCCTGTAGTGAAATGGATATCACGCGACGCTTCGGACGTCGTATTCCGGGTTCGAATCCTGGCGGGGGCACCACATGAAACCGTTCGTACCGTTCCTGCTCGTCGCGCTTGGCGTCATCCTCGCTACCATCGCCGACGTTTTCCTGAAAAAGAGCAACATGGAACACGCGCCATACCTCGCAGTGGGAATTTTTCTCTATGCAATCGGGGCGCTTCCTATCGCCGCCGCATTCCGAATGATCGACTTCAGTGTGGTGTTCTTTGTGTTTGAAGGGGTTGCAATACTTCTCGGGCTCGCACTCGGCATCATCTTATTTAAGGAGCACCTCTCGCTCCTCAAGGTGGCCGCCTTCCTCTCGGCCTCACTCGCGCTCATGTTCAGCTATCTCGCATCGCGATAGAAATTCAACACATTCGGCCTGCTGGCCTCAGTATTTCCTCACCTTCGCTCGTCAACACATTCGGCCTGCTGGCCTCAGTATTTCCTCACCTTCGCTCGTCAACATGCTTACCGGCATCGTATTCGCCCTCCTCGCCCTCCTCTCGTGGGCTATAGGCGACTTCCTCATCCAGCGGACCGTGCGAGCGGTCGGCGACCTCCGGACCCTCCTCTGGATCGACGGCATCGGAGCCATCATCCTCCTGCCGTTCGTGGTGCGCGATCTCCCGACCTCCTTCCACAGCTCGGCCGGTCTCGCGCTCGCGACCGCGGCGGGCGTTGTCATCTTCTTCACCGCGCTCATGGAATTCGAGGCACTGCGCCGCGGGAAAATCTCTGTTATCGAACCAATTATGTCCATCGAACTGCTGGTCACGGTGGCGCTCGCAGTGGCGCTCTGGGGTGAGCGGCTCTCCCCCCTCCAGCTGCTCCTCGTAGGCGCCACCTTCATCGGCATTCTCCTCGCAGTCACGGTGCACCACACGCACCTCCGCTTCCACAAACGCATTTTCGAGCGCGGCGTGGCACTCGCTGCTGGAGGTGCTATTACTATGGGCGTGGTGAATTTCCTCGTTGGGGCATCAAGCCAAAACGTCTCGCCGCTCTTCGTCATCTGGTGGTCAAACGTGGTCACCCTCGTCCTCGCCGCCGGGTACCTCGCAATCCGGGACGGCTTTGGCGCGCTCGCGGCGGACATTCGCTCGCACGGAAAACTGATTCTCGGCGTGAGCGTTGTGGATAACGCAGCGTGGGTATTCTTCGCCTCCGCGGCGGCGCTCATCCCCATCGGCATCGCAAGCGCGGTCTCCGAAAGCTACGTCGCGCTCGCCGTCCTCCTCGGCCTCTTCCTGAACCGCGAGCAAATCCGCTGGCACCAGGGCGTAGGCATCGCGGTTACTGTCGGGAGCGTCATCCTGCTCTCCGCGCTCACCGGCGGGAATTGAGACTTTGATAGTTGAAAAACCGAGAGAAAGAATGCCGTGTGGGTTCTCGCCCACTCCTACAGAGCGGCTACCCTATGTGATATAATTCAAGGTATGAGTGTAGTACCACTCGAGTGGAGGAAAGAGGCGGAACGATTGCGAAAGCTTGGAAAAAGCTACGGTGAGATTCGGAAGAAAATCGGCGTTTCAAAAGGTACGCTGAGTTCTTGGTTGAAAGAGATACCTCTCTCGCCGAAAGATAGGGAACGATTGTACACAAAACAGATCGAGATCCTATCGCGAGGCGCACCATCACAGCGGGAACGAAGAAAACGAGAGGTGGCGGAAATCATTGCGCACGCGAAAGCGGAAATTACTCTTCCCCTCTCTGAACAGGCGTTCCTGCTCTTTGGTACCGCGCTCTACTGGGGTGAAGGTTCTAAAGGAAACCAGCTCTATGTAACCAACTCTGACCCACGGCTCATTCTTTTTATGGCTCGGTGGATTGAAAAAGTGTTCAGTATTCCCAGAAGGAAACTTAAGGCACGACTCAATATATACCCACAGCAAAATGAGCAAGAGCTAAAACAATTCTGGTCAGACCTCACCGGTATTCCGATTAAAAACTTTGGGAAGAGCTACGTGAAACCGATAAGCACGGGGTACAGAAAAAATAACCTGTACTACGGCACCATGCGAATCGAGGTACCGAGAAGTGGCGACTTCATTCACCGTGTGTATGGCTGGACCCAGGCAGTGCTGGAAAAAGAGGACGCGAGCGCAAAACGTATCGAGCGAAAGTGGGTTAGATTGACTCGTGTCCGCCGTCCGGTTAATTTAAAGACGTAGCCCCCATAGCTTAGTGGTAAAGCACTGGTCTCTTAAACCATGTACCTAGGTTCGATTCCTAGTGGGGGCACGGATAAAAATCACCGTACTGGAACGCAAAACCCTCCACTAACGTTTCCGTTAGGGAGGGTTTGATTATTACTTCAGATATTTCGCAACAGTCCGAATGACCTCATGCGAGTTCAATTCGGACGAAACTCCTTGTGGGCTACCGATAATCGTCGGTGAGCCGCCCCAACCCCGCTCAAGCAGACTGAGTTCAGTTTTCACCATCCCAAGGTCCACGTAGCCAGGTTCAAACTGGCACACTGTGAACTTCTTGTAGGGATCACCAGGGCCCTGCTTCAGGGCCGGGTTGAATGCCACCACTACAGGAGCGAGCGCATACCCGATTGAGGTTGCAGCACGATGCGTGCTCTGAACGAAAGCAATCTTTCCATCCAGATACGTTTCGTACTTGATCGCTCCACTTTCGAGGGCGGCGATCATATCGAGCCGTTCTTTCTCGACGGAGTCGCGATACTGCTTGGGCTCTTCACCCGAGAGCAGCCACTTCTCCATCGCCGCGACACGATCGGCAAGCGGAACCTTGAAGTCCGCCACTGCCGCTGCAATTGCCGCGAGCGGACGCGATGATTCTGCAGACGCGGATGAGTCATCCCATGGCATCTCCCGAGTTGGAAGCTGCCGAGGAACCCATTTGCCTCGCGCGAACTTGTCGGCATGGGCAACGAGATCAATTCGATCCATCACTGGCTTTGAAGCCCAACCGTGCGGACCACAACCCCAGCGAATGGAGAAAATCGCCATCGCCCCAATAGAATCGAGGTCGGCACGGACTGTGGCAAACACAACACCATTTCCGGGAAGCTCCGCAGTGAACGCTTCCTCAATCGCGGTGCTGTCCGCATTCCCGCCCGAATGCTGCGGGTCGAGGTTTTCCCAACATCGTGCCGCAAGCACCGGAACCGTCACCTCAATACCGTACACAGGGCCTGAGGCAAAAATTTTATCGTTTGCTTCCACTGCCCCCGGAAGGTTGCGAGGGTCAAGAATTGCGAATGTATAACTCATGGCAAAATTCCTTATATTAGTGAGAAAATTGAATGCAAATGGATAGGATACCCATCGCACAATCCCTCGTCATGCGCAAGAAAGCGCGCATCAGGTCATGTGGGCGAATTCCCTTTTGAATTAGGACACTCGCTGCTCGAAAATCTGCGAGAATATGAGCATGAGAAAAAAACCAGACCTGGCGGCAACTCACAAAGAAAGACCGGGAAGAGATCGGCTGGTACCTTGAGAAGGGATACA
>JAUSKB010000030.1 GCA_030647415.1 bacterium | reverse complement strand
TCCGCTCGGGAACCACTCCAGTACGCCGCTTTGAACTCATCAAATATCTCCTTCCTTGTTTCCATGGTCATAGGTGACCACGGTAACCCATTTATGAGCTATACACTCCTCGCTCGGTAACAGTTTCAATGAGCTGGAACGAGGCATTGACAAATAGTACAGAAGTGTGCTATACTCCACTTACCATCAGTTTTCTGATGATCCTCGTCACAAGGCCTTGTGACACACAGAACTTTTATAGGGAGGTTAGTATGTTGAGCGGACAGAAAAAAGCAGAAATCTCGAGAAAACTTCTTAAGCATTTAATGAGAGAGAAGTTGTCCGGGATGGCGAACTACCGCCGGGATCTTGGAAACGCCGCGAAGATGATCAACGAGAGGGTCGACGACCTGCAAGCGTTCTTGAAGGAGATCTACGGCGAGATTTTTGAGGAGATTATGGAAGAAAACTTCTCCTCGAAGAAAGTCGAGTAACGTATCGGAAAAGACTTAGGTTGAGCTTCGGCTCCTAAAAGGGTAATTGAACCTCCCTCAATTTGAGGTAAGGGCAGAACAAGAACCTCTCCTCGTCTTTTCAGGTGCCCCATTGTCGTAAGATAATGGGGCTATTTATTTACACAAACGCCAGTATCAGCTCCAACTCCCTTCTAACCTGCCCCCACCCCACCGTTCTAAACGCGTCCAGCAGGGGGAGCAAAACGGGAAAAGGCGCCGGAAGTGGGCGCCTTGCGTTATACCGAAAGCACCATCGACTTCCGGCCCTCATACTGCACCTCCTTCAAGACGAGGCGGGTGCCGTCGAGGGCAGTGCGGAGGATTTTCATACGGACGGGCGGTTTGCCGGCGACGGTGTCGAATGCTCCGCTCGGCGCCTGGGATTGCCGAAGCGTCCACGCACCCGGCTCGGGGTTCAGCGCGCGGACGATGCGGTCCACCTGGCGGGCGACGGCTCCGTCTGTGTCGTGGAGCGCTGCTTCGAGGTCCTTCGGGTCAATGAAGGCGTCCGGTGCGGAGAACTTCTTCGTGAACGTGGCGGCGGCATGGTCCTGCGGCGTTAGCTTCATTTTTCCGCTCATGAAATGCGGAAGTTCGTCGCTTGCGAGGTCGGCGCCGAGAACCGCGAGCGAGCGCTCGAGCTCCGGGTAGGTCTCGCGCCCGGTGAGCGGTAGCGTCCGCTGTGCCACCACTGCACCGTGGTCCACCTGCTCGTCCACCATGAAAAGCGAAACGCCCGTCGCCGGCTCTCCGGTGAGGATTGCTGCCTGAATGGGGGAGGCGCCGCGGTGCCGTGGCAGGAGGGAGGGGTGGATGCCGACGGTGCCGTGCGGCGGCATCGAGAATATGCTCCGGGGGATGATTCGTCCGAATGCGGCGACGAGGAAGAAGTCAGCCCCGAATGCGGCGAGCTCCTCGTGAATCGTGCCGAGGTGTTCCGGCTGGAGGACAGGAATTCTGCCAGCCGCCGCGATCGCCTTCACGGCCGGCGGGGTCAAGACCTGCCGCCTGCCGGTCGGACGGTCAGGGTTCGAGACGACCGCCACCGGAGGAATGCCATGCGCGACCAACCGCGCAAGGACGGTTGCGGCGAATGCCGGACTCCCGAAAAAAATATATTTCATTTTATATCTCGTGTCTCAATCTGAATGAGCCGCTCCGCTCTGTCAACAAACAGCTTCCCGTCCAGGTGGTCCGTCTCGTGCTGGAAGACGCGCGCGAGGAGCCCCCACGCCTTGATTTTCACGGGGCGGTTGTACTGGTCAAACCCCGTGAGCGTCACGCGGTAATGGCGGGGCGTCGGGCCATACTTGCCCGGCACGGAAAGGCACCCCTCTTCGGTGGTTTCAAACTCCTTCGAGGGGCGGGAGAGCGTCGGATTGAAGACGGCGTAGAATTTTTGCTTCCCGTCCGCATCCGGCACCTGCGCAACAAAGATGCGCCAGGAGAGGCCGATTTGGTTTGCCGAGAGACCCACGCCGCTCGCCTGCCGCATCGCCTCGCGCATCCGCTTCACGAGGTTGCGGACCTCCACCTTGGTGAACCGCGAGAAATTGAACGGTTTCGTCGGTGTTCGGAGGAATTGCTCGCTTTTTTTTGTCGCGATGGTGACGATGGGGTCCATGGGCGGGTAACTAACAACCTACAACTAACGACCTACAACTAACGACCTACAACTAGACACAAGAATCTAAGAGTTTTTCTCCTGTCGTGGGTTGTAGGTTGTGGGTTGTAGGTTGTGCAACAGTCTCATGAAATAGGCGCCAGGGTTCCGCACATTTGGGTCTTCCGCCGCCCGCTTCGCCGCGGCGCGCAGTTCCCGCTCGTCGTGTTGCATCGCTAGTTTGATATAGAGGGAGGTATGCTTCTGGTCGTGGAGTAGCTCCGCAATCTCTGCACCGACTTGCTGGTGGCGTTTGTAGGCACGGCTTTTTGTCGTACGCCGCTTGAGCGCTTCGAGGTAGGCCGCCCGTTCGAACATTGCAACCATTCTACCGCGTTCAGACCTGTGATAAAAGCCCCGCATTCCTGTTGACGCGGCGCTAGTGGCGGCTACAATGAGGTTACCATGCACACCGTCACCATCTACACCACCCCGTCGTGCGTCTACTGCAAAATGGCCAAGGAGTACTTTACGGAGCACCAGGTGGCATACACCGAGAAAAACGTGCTCATTGACCTTTCCGCACGCGAGGAGATGGTGAAAAAGTCCGGCCAGCTCGGCGTCCCCGTCATCGACATCGACGGACAGCTCATTGTGGGGTTCGATAAACCGGCGATTGAGAAGCTCCTAGCCGCGTAGTATCCTGCGAACATCTCGAAACGAGAATATTCGCACATTCTGCAGAATGTGCGAATGTCATTTGACAAAAATGGTTTCTCGGCGGTACTGTAGTGTTTGGAGCACATTTGAAAATTTAATGGAGGGTCACATGAAAAAACCGTTGTATGTTGATCATGAAGAATTCGAGTATTTTTGTAAGAACAAGGCAGTGACCGCCCTGCAAGCAGCTGGGGCGATTGCCGCCTTCACTACTGCTGGGGATTCGGTGCAGCTGGTCGACCGGTCAAGTCATGCGTGTCAAGACGCAAAAATCGAGTGGATTAGACCAAGCGGCACCTTTGGTTTTTACTCAGTCTCGTTTTCGATTGAGTGATCTAGGAATGACTCGGATAAAACGACATTTTCACGGGACACGGGCGGCGTTGTGCGTGGTACCGTTCGCGGGGGTTCGATACCCTGATGTTGGGTGAAAAAGCGACCCTCCGGGGAAGCTCTGAAGATACTGGTGTACGGTGTAGCATACGTGGGAGACTGTGAAGTGGGAGCGCCAGCTTTCATGGAGTCGCCAGTGAAATACCACACGCGCATAGGTTTTCTAGCCTCCGAGTTTTATCGTGGGAGTGCACAACTATGTGCACTCTTTTATTTTTGAGGGGAGGCGGTAGAGTGGTGTAGCGAGACTAACTGAAAGATTTATGAGAATTATCGCTCACCTCGACATGGATGCGTTCTTCGCGGCGGTGGAGGAGCACGACAAGCCGCGCCTCCGCGGCCTGCCTATCGTCGTGGGGTCGGACCCCGAGGAGGGGCGGGGTCGGGGTATCGTCGCGACCGCGAACTATGCCGCCCGCGCCTATGGCATCCGGTCAGCGATGCCTATTGGAGAAGCATGGCGAAGGTCGGAGGCGGCAAGGCGTGAGGGGAAACCTGCCGTCGCTTTTTTGGGCGGCAGCCACCGCCGGTATGCCGAGGTCTCCCAGCGAATCATCGCGATGCTCGCCGAAGTCTCGCCTGCCGTAGAACAAGCAAGTGTGGACGAGGCATATCTTAACCTCTCGCATCTCGAGTCGTTTGCGGCGGCGCAGGACGTATGCCAGAAGCTAAAGGAACAGATTCATTCGGCGGAGGGACTGACGGCCTCTATCGGCATTGGCCCGAACAAGCTTATTGCCAAGATTGCCTCCGATTTCGAGAAACCGGATGGCCTCACGGTGGTTTACCCTGAGCGTGTCGAGGGGTTTCTAGATCCATTATCAGTGCGTTCCATCCCTGGCATCGGACCGAAGGCGGAGGCGACACTCCGCGCCGCGGGCATCGTGACGGTCCGCGACGCCACGGCACTCACCGAAGAGGCGCTACTCGACTGGTTTGGTGTATGGGGACATTCGCTGTACCGGAAATTTCGCGGATTGGACGATGCGCCGGTTTGTACGGCGGCAGACGATGCAAAATCGGTAGGGGAACAAGAAACGTTCCGTACCGATACGCTTAATGGGGAATTTTTAAGCGGCCGTCTCCGCAAGTTAGCCGAAACGGTGCACCGCCGATTCGCGGCGGACGGGTTCGCCTCGTACCGGACCGTCGTCCTTACCGTGCGGTTCGTGGGATTCGAGACGAAGCAGCGCTCTCACACACTTCCCCAGCCGGCGGGCGATCTCGTGACACTCCAATTCGAGGCACTTCGCCTCTTCCTGCCGTTTCTCGGGAGCACCGAGAATCCACACCGGAAGAAGATTCGGCTCCTCGGCATTCGTGCGGAGAAACTCATAAAGTGAAATCTCACGACGTGACACGTCGTGAGATTTCCCAAACAAAAAATCCTGCCTCACACGGGGTTCTTTGTTGTGTATTCATTGTACCCCTCCCGAATGGCGAACCGCAACTCCCGTTGTGGAAAACCGGGGAAATTGGCATTCCAGCAGCGTAGTAGTTCCACCCTACGCAAATGTACCATAATGGACAGCCGTCCATTATGGTACATTCGATGCCACGAATTACGGTAAGGTTTTAGCACCTCGGCACTGCTACAATATAACGTATGCGGAAGAAAGAGACGACAGCACAGTTTGCGTCGCGGAAACGGCGGGCGCTCCGCATCGCGCGGGTGCTCGCGAAGCTCTTTCCGGAGGCGCGGGTGTTCCTCCACCATCGGACGCCGTGGGAGCTCCTCGTCGCCGTCATCCTTTCTGCACAGTGCACGGACGTCCAGGTGAACAAGGTTACATCCGCACTTTTTAAGAAGTATCGGAAATTTGAGGACTACCTTCGTGCGGGGAAAACCGCGCGTGGGATCCGTGAATTCGAGAAGAATATCAAATCAACGGGTTTCTATCATACGAAGGCGAAAAACATACTCTCGACCGCGAATATCGTCATTCAACGATTCCATGGAATTGTTCCAAGGACGATGGGGGAATTACTTGCGCTTCCAGGGGTAGGGCGAAAGACGGCGAACATCGTCCTCCAGAACGCGTTCAACATCGTGGTCGGTATTCCCGTGGATACGCACGTCCGGCGGCTTGCCCGGCTCCATGGCCTCACGGGCGAGACTGACCCGGACAAAATTGAGCAAGACCTTTGTGCCATCCTCCCAAAACGCGAGTGGAAGGCATTTAGCTACCGGCTCATCTCCTACGGCCGAACGTATTGCCCGGCCCGCCCCCACGATCATGCGAAGTGCCCGCTGGCGGGGATAGCCACGAGGTAAGATTCAATGTTTTGGAAGTCTAACTTCCGACGCAGGGGAAGTTTGACTTCCCCAAATTGAGATTGTCCCGCTTGCCTGCCGCCGCTTGTATTATCTTCGGTCTTGTGGCATAAGTAGGTCAAGGTTTTTCACAACAAAACAACGAAGGGAGGTGAGGTAATTGAAGCCAAAAGAGCTGGAAAAGCCTGATGTCATAGTGGCATTCGGATTTTCGAAGCGGGGGAATGCGAATAGGAGTATTGCCTGGGCGGCGAGCTTCGCGGCCGCGCGGTTCGGGGTTCCCGTTTTCACACAAGATGATGTGTTTCATGCTATGGACCTTATGGTGAAATCAATACTCGCCAAGGAGAACGGATATCTCTCGGTGCTCGGAATTTGTGAGCAGCTGAAAGAGCTTGCGATACAGAAAGGATGGAGGGTGGTTTTAGTCAAGGCACCACCTATGCTCCGGTGGAGATGCAAGCGGGATTTGAAGAAACTCGGGTTCGAGATATTTAAATCATCTTTGAGAGCTATGATGGAGACGAAGCCAAAAGGTGGATGGTACAACCCAGACGACCCACAGTTGTGGGTGCGTGGGCCGTGGATCTGGTGGGCGCAGGAGCTTCCACTCCGGATGCTTCCCTGGCCGGCGTACAAGTGGATGGTCAAAAAGCTTGGTGCGGCGCGGCAGGCGAGTACAAGGAAAGCGTGAGCGAGAGAAGAGTTCCGTCCCGACCTTAAGTCGGGACGGATTTTGTTTTCATTTGTGTTAGAATTTGGATATTAGGAATTAGAATTTACTCATATGTGGCTCCTTTACGCCTTCCTTTCATCCATTACCGCCGCGGCGGTCGCCATCTTCGGGAAGCTCGGTTTGAAGACGCTCGACTCGACGCTTGCAACGACTATCCGGTCCATCATCATGGCCGCCTTCCTCGTCTTGGTAAGCCTTTTTTTGAAGAAGTTTCAGGGATTTACGCTCGGGTCGCTGAACTCTAGGGACTGGTGGCTCATTGCGGCCGCAGGCATTTCGGGGGCGCTCTCGTGGCTTTTCTACTTCGTAGCTTTAAAGCTTGCCCCCGCGACAAAGGTGGTGGTCATTGATCGCCTAAGCCTCGTCTTTGTCATCATCCTCGCCGCAATCTTCCTTGGCGAGGCGATCGGGTGGAAGTCCGTAGTGGGCGGCCTCCTCATGGTGGCGGGGGCGGTGCTCATTACGTTGAAGTGACCATCGTGTAACCTGGAGCGTGTAACGTACAATATGTGAGGAAACCTGGGTGCTATGCGGTAGCATAGCACCCTTGGAAAATACTGCGGCCCCACTCTCGTGGGGCCTTTGAAATTTACTTACAACCGTTACGCGGGAGGCAGGGAGGAAGACGCTGATGAGCGTTCCACCTTGGCCTGTCGGATCTTCATGTCGTTGACGATCTCCGCATAACTCACCTCGAGCGCTCTGTAAACATAAAAGCGTCGAGAAGCGTCGAGTTCAAAAACTTCGAAGCCGAGCTCCTTTGCGGTGGCGAGGAGTTCATCGAACGCCATTTTTTTCTCTTCGATTTCGGCAGCAATCTTCCTATCGCACGCGAGGAGATCCCGCATACGATTTCTCGGGACAGAGCAGGGCGCGACCTTCTTCCGATCGATAACACTCATTTCGATTTCGTTTCGGAGTGCTATCTGACGGTCAAACAGCCCCTTCCTCCTCGCTAACTCCTCGGCAATTGAATGGAGGATCGCGTCAATGAGGCCTTGTGTGTGGGCCATTACAAAGAAATCATCCGATTCGATGCCAAGTTCTATCGCTGTAACTAGCCCGTCAGAATCATGGACAAGGTTTTTCAAGTTCCAGCCACTATAACCTTGTATATTTCTCCATGTGGAAACGGATCCATGGGATTCTGCAATCCCCACGATTTTAGCGCAGAGTTCGCGCCTTCTGTCGCTACTGACAGTCGTTTTCATACAATTCTCCTTTTCAGCCCTTCCGGGCATATGGAGCGACCCACCGAAATGGTGTAACCGAAGCGTTTACCTCGGGAAGCCGCGTGGGCGAATTCCCTTTTGAATTAGGACACTCGCTGCTCGAAAATCTGCGAGAATATGAGCATGAGAAAAAAACCAGACCTGGCGGCAACTCACAAAGAAAGACCGGGAAGAGATCGGCTGGTACCTTGAGAAGGGATACA
>JAUSKB010000017.1 GCA_030647415.1 bacterium | reverse complement strand
ACTCCGTGCGGTGCATGAAACCTTAAACCCGCTCGTGCTCAAACGTGAGCTTGAGCGCAGGGTCGAACGGCTGTATGCTGTGCAAAAGCGACACGGAAACCTCGACTCACTTCGGTAACAGTTTCTTATGAGCTATATCGCGTCAATCGTCGGAAAGCCCGCACATAATGAGCATTTCGAGGAGGTCGGGGAACGCGAGCCCGGTTGCCGCGGCGGCTTTCGGAATCACGCTCTCCGCGGTCAGCCCCGGGATGGTATTCACTTCAAGCACAAAGAGATTGCCGCGCCCGTTGAGCATGAAATCGGTCCGCGAGATGCCGCGGCACCCGAGCGCACGGTGCGCCGCTACAGCCGTTCGCCGGAGCGCGGCGAGTGTCGTTTCGGGGAGGTTCGCAGGCGTAACCTCGAGCGACCCGCCCGGCTCGTACTTCGCGCGATAGTCGAAGAATGCACTCACCTGCGGAACAATTTCCGTGGGAAGGAGCGCCGTCGCGCTCCGTTCGATACCGTCGTCCAAAACGCCGCAGGTGAACTCCCGTCCCTCGATGAAGGTCTGGATGAGCGCATCGCGAGAAATCGCGAACACTACCAGGAGGCCGCGGACCAGTTCATCCCGGTCCCGCGCGATGCCGACGCCGACCGATGACCCGCTCGCATTCGGCTTCGTGACGACCGGGTAGCCGATGTACCGACCGATTCGTTCGAGCACCAGGTCGGGGTCTCGCTCCCACTCGCCAACATGTACGAGGAGCGAGAGTGGAATTGCAATGCCATTCCGTTCCAGCACCTGTCCTGACACAAATTTGTTCATAGCGAGCGCGCTCGCGAGCGCACCGGAACCCGTGTAGGGCACCCCCGCGGCGTCGAGCTCCGCCTGGACCGTACCGTCCTCCCCGTACGCGCCGTGGAGGGCGATGAAGGCAATATCGGTGTCTCTGATGAGTTCTGCAAGCGGCACCGGCCACTCACCTTTCTTCGAGATGGTCACCTCGCGGACCTCGTACCGGTCCTTTGGGAGATGGCGCGCCACGTTCTCCGCACTCTTTAGGGATACCTCGTGCTCGTGCGACGGCCCGCCGCCCAGGACGGCGACTCGGAGCTTCTTGTGCCCTACCTGATGTTCCTGATGCGTCATTATGCCTTCACTCTACCACCAGCCCCGCCGCTACTCAAACAAAAAGCCCCGCCGCTGCGGGGCTCTCCTTATGCATTCTGTACCTCCCACGCGGCACCGCAGTTCGTGCAATAGAGTTTGATGTCCTCCCGACCTGCAATGGACCCCGGCGTATGGCTATTGATACTGCCCGTTACAGACCCGCACGCCTCGCAGAAAAAGTGGTTCCGTTTGATGAGAGAACCATCAAGGCAACGAATCTCCACGATGCTCTGGTGTCGTTCAAACGCGATATAAAATCCCTTCTGCCACGAGAACTTTACGCCAATACGCCCACCCGGAAGGAACGCCGCTTCGCCATTCGAAACGGATACAACCGGAAACACATGCCTGCCAACAGTGGCGCTTGACACCTTTACCCGAACCGGACGCTTACGTTTCCGGAGCGTCGCTTCGTGAAGCAGGGGCGGCACCGACTCTTCGGCCACCAAAACCAATTGAAACCCCATTGATTGTCCTCCCGAAAATTTTGAAACTGCTACCTACTTGGACACTAACGCCGGACCATAATGGAGTCAAGTGACCGTTCAAACAAGATTGGTGCGGGGGTAGTAGGACGTCGCTTCGCTCCTATCGAACGTCGGTCGCTATAGGCGACCTCCCACGAACCCAGCGGTTCGTGTGCTCCGCGACGGGGAAACTCCCGTTTCCCCGACCCCTTTCCCGTTCGATTCCAACTACCCAACATATAGATGCAAAATTGGCACGCCGTAAGGACGTGCCAATTTTGCATTTGCGGGGGTAGTAGGAATCGAACCCACATTGGCGGTTTTGGAGACCGCCGTCCTACCATTGAACGATACCCCCATCCTCAAATTACAACATTGTCCGCCGGAGGCGGATCCGCCTTTGTCGGAAACAATACCCCCGACGAATTCAGTGTACCAATCCGAGACCTAAAACGTAAAGCGTCGAACCGTTACCCGTCACTCTATTTGTCACCTTCACGAACGGCCGTTCGTGAAGGTGACAAATAGAGATAAGCATCACTACACGCCAGTAGAATCCCTTGACTGCATGATGCGATCGAGGATGCGGAGCTCCGCTTCCATGCCGCCCATGCGTTCGAGCTCCGCTCGAAGCATGCCCGCGACCAATTCCCGCCGCCGTGTATTCTTGCGGCCGTCATAGAACACCTTCTCTATGTCATCGTCCGGCGCCGGGTCGTCAGACATAGCCCGGTCCATGCGCTCGCGGAGCGTCGTCGTTCGTTCTCGTACCAACCTCGCAAGCTCCTCCGCGTGCTCCACAATCATCTCATTCGAAAACGCGGACGCTTTCATGAGCTCGAGCCACACTGCAAGCGGGTCGTGCTCTGTCTCGCCGGAGCCGTCAGGCGAATTTTGCGGTTGCTCTGGGGGCATATTGCGAATGATAACAAAACAGCCCTGTGGTATCCACCACAGGGCTCCTGATATCATCCTCCGGGATGTTTTCCCAGTGGACGTTTATGAACATCGCCGGTGAGCGCGTCATGACTTGTTCACGCGACTTCCGCGTGATATTCATTCCCCTGCTGGTCCCTCCATGTTTTGCCGGTCGCCAGCATGAGAAACCTCTCCTGCCGAATCTTCGTGCCATCGTCTGCAGTCGAATAAAATTTCGCCTTCACCTTCCTTCCCCGCCGAAACACCCGGACGATGCGAATTTCCTCGGGCTGTTCCTTGACGGCAACGAATTTAATCTGACAACTTCTCATAGCACCTCCTCGTATTGGTTCTGTGAACGAACGAACGTCCAGCCCCCGGCGGTTCGGGGGCTGATGTAGGGGTTTCGCTGTTCTGGAAAACCTGCATCAACCTCCGAACTCGGGGGTAATAAGGACTGCCAGAAGGACGCGGCGGTTCAAAGTCATGGTGCTATTTCTTGGACTCCTTATGAGCGGTGTGTTCGCGACACCATGGACAGTACTTCTTGAACTCGATCTTCCGCTCCACCACCTTCTTGTTCTTCCGGGTCGTGTAGTTCGACCGCTTGCAGGTTGCGCAACGGAGGTTGATGACTTTTTCGGTGAATTTTCCTTGTGCCATGGTTGTTGAAGTTTTTGAGCTATGGTTTTAGCGAAGAAAACTTCACTACAACCATGAGCATCCCGCTGGAGCGGAGCGGAAGCGGGATAGCCATCCCATTTCACGCTTGATTATGAGCATCTCTTCGAGCCTGAAGGCTCTCAGAGCCTGAATGGCCCACCGTAACAACCTACAACTGACAAGTAACAACTTACAACAAACGGAGTGAGAAAACAACTGCCTAGTACCGGACGTCGTTGTTGGTCGTAGGTTGTCGGTTGTACGTTATTACCACTAGAGCCGGAGGGGAGAATCGGACTCCCGACCTCCTTCTTACCAAGAAGGCGTTCTACCACTGAACTACTCCGGCACCATACAAAATTTGCTCAAGAAGCGCAATCCCGCTTTGCGGGGCTCTACCAGCTGCCTGCCCGCCGAAGCCTCAGCGCAGGCGGGAGCTACATCGGCGAGAGACGCGGCAGAAGTTCAGCAGAGTTTATGCGGCGTCTCGATGCCGATGTATGGGTACAAGCCATACATCGGCATGCAGGCGGGAAGGCGTTCTACCACTGTCAGCCCGAGGCTGATCCGCCTCTGGCGGAAACTACTCTGGCGTTACCGAGCGCTTCCAGCATACACGAGACATTCGCGCGAGGCAATAAAAAAAATAGGCGCCGTCTCCTTGGAGACAACGCCCGCACGATAAGCCCCGTTGAGCCGCTGGTTCTACACGATCGTCTGCACATGAACATGGAAATGCTATCGCCGCGCGGCATGCGCGTCTGGGCGCCCGCCAAATGGCGCTGCCCTCTCGACTAAGACCATATATGAGAACCATCTTCGCTGGCAGTGTGTAGGTGCCGCATTTCTCGGTCCTGAAATAGTCTTTCAAATCCCCCGCTTCCCCGGTAGTACCACTATCCCCAACGGATTCGGCCGGAGAACGGGTGCGGCACAACGTAGCTACAATTAGTGTACATGAACCAAATCATCCTTTGCAAAAATCGCGGTCGCCTTAGGCGACCGCTTCTGTAAATAACGGGTGCGGCGCAGCCTAGGCAGTCAACCACCTGACTGCACGATGCCACAGAACCCAGGGGAACGGACTCTGCGGCAGGAAGGGGCTGACGCCACACCTCGAGGATGGAAAAGCACTGGCATTAGTGTATGGGAGAGGCGCAGGAGATGCAACTACTACTAAAAACGACTGTCAAAAACGACCTCTGGAGCCACCTCTCGGATTTGAACCGAGGACCTTCTCTTTACAAAAG
Source organism: bacterium (assembly GCA_030647415.1). Taxonomy (GTDB): domain Bacteria; phylum Patescibacteriota; class Minisyncoccia; order UBA6257; family GWB1-50-10; genus JAUSKB01. The sequence goes on along the minus strand of JAUSKB010000017.1, from coordinate 22,176 downwards.
AGTTGCTCTACCGCTGAGCTAAGGTGGCGCTACCTAGAGCAAGTTAAGCAAACTCCGTGCCAATGGGCAAGTAGCAAAAATCGGAAAGGCGGCGCCCGCCTCGACTCGCCGTCTCGGCGAGGCTGGGGAGCCGCACCGCTGATTCAGTAGAATCACCTACTGGATGACAATTTTCCGCCAGAGGCGGATCTGCCTTTGGCACGACAAGTTTTTCTTTGGCGGTTTTAAAACACAACAGAAGATCGTTTACAAAGGATATAAGTCAGCCGACCACCCTTCGTACTCACAGGAGAGCCCGCCGATGTACTCTGTGATACACAGACGCATATCCGCAAGGTACCTTCCAACGACATCGGGACGGAGTGGTGGGGATGGAGGAGGTGATTCACCTTGTTGCGCTCTTTCGCCAGCTCCACCGCTATTTTGCGGAACAACGTCCTTGATTTTTACTTCAAGCTCGTCACCTGATTTTACTTCTGGGTACGTTGCTCCTGGATACCGCTCATAATCTCTCACTCTGTCTATCCGCAAATATGCTGTTTCTCCATTAACAGAAAGGATTACTACTTCAGCAAGCGTTGTATCGAGGGGGCCTCCTATTGATGCTTCGTTTGGAAAACTGTCTGAAAATACAGCATTGCACAGTACGCCTAATCCAGCCTCAAATTTTTTGAGATATAGTTTGATTTGATCTCCATTTATGAAAATTGCTTCGTTTGTTCGCCCACTACGTCGAACAAAATCAAGGGTCTGATCAGGCGAACTACCTTTTTCGTATTTTTCTATTTTAACAGTTGAATAGATTTCTAGACCTTTCTCAAAATCATACAACTCTCTAACGTCAGTGACGCTACCGATTATTATGTAATCCGCGGCGCTATTTAAGTAATCTATCCCTCCTAAAAGACATTCTCGTGAGGCTACGCCGGCTTTGCTGTCGAATTCAATGAGGTTGCTTGAAGAGAGAAACAGTGTCGTATATCGATCTAATATAAATACCAACGCGAGGACAATAATAATAGTTATTATGATAATTTTCTTATTCATATGAATATTATAACTAATTATTTTTCGACTTTATGATTAAAAATTTTTCTTCCCCCAAAATTAAAATATGGTTCGAGTCCCGATAGCAGAGCTATCGAGGATCCTCGACAAAGTCTGGACCGATTGTTTATCCGGGCTCTTTTGCGGTTTTGAGCGGTGCGGCTCTCTAAGCCGTGCGAGGCACGGCCGAGCATTAGGCCGCCGCATTTTCAGATTCTCGCGGGGGGACTTCCTCGTCCAGCTCTTTTTGCGAAAAGGGCTAGGCGAAATGCGCTGTGCCCCGTAGTAAGCTTTGCTTTACTACTGGGGTTCGAACTAATTCAAGAATACTGCACCAGAAAGGAAACGTCAAATTTCCGTTGGTTCGCCTCGCTCACCCAGCGCAAAAAAACCCGCCAATGGCGGGGTTTTCGTTTGTGCGCCGGGCAGGATTCGAACCTGCGTAGCCGTTAAGGCGTCCCGACTGCGGTCGGGATGCAATTGACCGCTCGAATTTCAATCCTTGGTGCGCCGGGCAGGATTCGAACCTGCGTAGCCACATGGGCGTCAGATTTACAGTCTGATGCAATTGACCGCTCTGCCACCGGCGCACCAAGGATTGAAATTCCTGACTTCTTTAGGCTGGCGACTAGCTTTTCCAGATACCGAGAACTTTTCTGTTGTTTCAGAAATCGTTCCCGACGGACAGCCTCACTATGCGTTTGGTGGGGTTCACTCCACACAAGAACGAGTGGTCGAAGTCGCTGTGTATACTTACTTCCTCCAGTATTATGCCGCCTCACCCGCATAGCAAGGTCTTTCGTCGAGCCGATATAATATTTCCCAGTCAACACACTCCGAAGGACGTAGACGTGGAACATGCTATTAAGGCGTCCCGACTGCGGTCGGGATGCAATTGACCGCTCTGCCACCGGCGCATTACTTTTTGCCTACTAACTTTTTAAAAGCCTCACCTCCTTTATACCGCTTAATCTGATGCTCCCGCAACCAGGCACCTCTCTTCGTCTCGAATTCTTCCACATGAACCAATTGCCAAGGTCGATATGGTCGAGTCGAACCATTCGCGCCGGAATTATGATGACGTAACCTATCATCAATATTCGAAGTCGACCCTATGTAATACCTTAAGGTCCGCTCGCTCTTGATGATGTAAGTATAGTACATCGACCGCCCCCGCTTACTGCGGGGCCCCGTCACCGCTAGAGCGGGATCCCGCCAGAGGCGGTGACCAACGGCGGTGGTCTGCCACCGGCGCATGAATTGGTACCGAAACCACCTTACCACACCCACCGAGGATGTCTCAAGCGCTCGAATCGCCCTTCTGGTCCTCCGCGCGTTCGTCCGTCGGTGACCCCTCGTTGTTCGATGAAAACGGCGTCTTCCCCGCCACCGGGCGCCGGAATCGCTCCAGACGCCCCAGAAGCGCGTTGTCGATTTTCAGCACCCAAAGCCGCACGCGGCGAATCATTTTCTCGAGAATCGCGAGCGCACGCTCGTCGAATCGTTCGAAATATGCCGTAGCCCAATGCGGAACGGGAATGTGGCGAGATGGCTTTGTATCCAGGTCGCTCACGCGCGGGAGCACCCGTGCCAGGAGATACAGGATGAGCCCGAGGCTCACCATAACGAGAAGTTCGAGAAGGTAGTTCAACATACTACTATGATACCAATATACAAATGGTACGAATGATGCAAATGGATACGAATTCGTATGATTCGTATCATTCGCATGAATTCGTATATTAGCATCTCATAATTCGTAGCGGCAAAAGCGCGTGACCACAATATTCTCCCCCACTTTCGCGATAACACCCTTCACTAGGTCTCCCACCATCGTGTCGGCATCCCGCACATAGGGTTGGGCGAGTAGCGCCACCACGTCGGCGGGGTTCATCGCCGCGATGTGCATCGCAAGGTCGTGCGACAGGGCACGGAACGGCTCCGAACGAACGACGAAATCAGTCTCTGCCCGAATCTCCAAGATGACCCCGACACGCCCGCCGTGCACGTATGCTTCAATGAGCCCCGCGCCCGCGGTCCGCGCCGCCTTCTTTTCCGCCTTTGCGAGACCGCGCTCCTGAATGAGCTTCGTCGCCTGAGAAAAATCGCCGTGCGCGTCGTCCAATGCGCGCTTGCACTCCATAACGCCGGCACCGGTCATCTCGCGAAGTTTTTGAATGTCGGTGGTAGGCATCTGTTTTCGATCTTTCCGCCGGAGGCGCCTGCCCGTCCGAAGTCGGGCGAAGGCGGGAATCCGCCTTTGGTGGACAGTTTCCGGTTTCTTCTCTTATTGTCGGTCGTAGGTTGTCGGTTGTTCGTTACGCCTACAGCACCCCCACCGCCTGCCCGACAGGATGTTCCTGTTCCTGAATCACACGCTCGAGCTGTCCCAAAACCCACTGGATACTTGCGCGCGCATGGTCGTTCGCAATGATGGGGTAGGCCACCGTGCTCGGATCGTCGTCGCTATCCATGATCGCGATGACCGGAATCTTGAGGATTTTCGCCTCCGCAATCGCCGTCGCGTGGCTCTTGGCATCCACTACAAAGAGCACATCCGGAAGTTTCGTGAGCCGCGCGAGCCCGTCAAACGTCGCCGAGAGCTTCGCGATTTCCTTGTCGAACTCGAGCTGCTCCCTCTTTGTGTACTTCTGGAGTTCACCCTGCTCCCGCTTTGTCTTGAGGTCGTCGTAGTATTTGAGTCGCGAGCGGATCATCGAGAAGTTCGTGAGTGTCCCACCGAGCCACCGCCGTCCGACGAACGGCTGCTTCCATGATTCGGCGAATGCCGCCAGGCGCTCCTTGACCGCAGGTTCGGTTCCGACCACGAGCACGAGGCCGGTCCCCTGCTCGTTCGGAAGCTCGGCTGTCGGAGCGCCAAGTAATTTTTTCAGGAATGCCCCCGCTTCCTCGATGCTTTCAAGGACCGACGCAGGGTCCAAAAGTTCCAGTTCATTCCGATTTCCTGCAATATGTGCGCGCATCTTTGGATGCGTCTTCGACTTGTGGTGCCCGAGAATCACCCCAACTTGAATAAGCTCCGTCAGGAGTTCGTTCGAGATGGTCTGCTGTTGTGGTTGGTCTGACATAGAAAGCCGGTAGCACGCTACCGTACTGATGTATCTTACGAAAACTGCCCGGATTTGTAAAGGGTAGATATTTATTTCCTCCAGCTCTGCGTCCGACGCCACTCGGCGATCTTCTTATGGTCGCCCGTGCGAAGCACCGCGGGAATCCGGTACGATTTGCCTTTATGTCGGAACGTTTCGGGTCGGGTGTAGTGCGGGTACTCGAGCCCTCCGCCAGTTGGCGGACCCTCTGACGCGGCCGCCTTCTGCTTCAGTAGTAGATTCCAATGAGTTTCCTCGGCGAGCGACTCGAGCCGGATGGCTCCCGGCACGAGTCGGCCGACCGCAGATGCCACCGCCATGGCCGCCACGTCGCCGTCGGTCAAGACGTAGGGGCCGATGGAAACCTCCTCGGCTTTCAATATCTTCCGGACCCGCTCGTCCACGCCCTCGTACCGCCCGGCGATGAGCACCAGGTGGTCATATCGATTCGCCCACTGGTAGGCAAGCTTCTGATTAAACTGCTTCCCCTTCGCCGAGAAGAGCACGATTTTGGTTTTGTTGGGAATCTCCTTTTTACCTTTTCTTTTGTCTTTTATCTTCTGCCTAACACTCTCTACTGCCTTGCATATGGGCTCCGCCATGAGCACCATGCCCGCACCCCCGCCGAATGGCCGGTCGTCCACCGTGCGGTGTTTACCGATGCCGAACGGCCGAAGGTTCACGAGGTCGAACGCGAGGATCTTCCGCTTCGCGGCGCGCCCAAGTATCGACGACCGAAAGTACGTTTCGATGGCCTCGGGGAAAAGTGTAATAATGTGGAAGGTGAGCATGGATTCGTCCGACACAACAATACTACCACGAACACGGACTACAAAAAGAACCCCGCCACGGCGGGGTTCTTTTGGTGCGAGGTGACGTTATTCCCTCGGTTCAGCGGGTGCAGGTGCAGGTGCGGACGCCGGCGGACGCTGCCCACGGGTCGACCCTTCCGGCTCTTCGATCTTCAGGTTCACGCGGGCATTATTCTTAATGCCCACGATCCGTAGGAGCGATCGAACGGCTTTTGCGGTCGAGCCCTGGCGACCGACAACCTGACCCATATCCTGGGCGTTCACTCGGAGCGTGAGGAGCACGCCCATCTCGTCGATTTTGCGGTCCACCTGCACATCATCCGGGTGGTCGACGATCGACTTGATCATGTACTCCAGGAAATCCTTGTCAGCAGTATTGTTCATGGAAATCATCTCATTCCATCACCTCGACCTTGCGGCATGCTCGTACAGTAGCAGGTTTATTAAGTTCTGTCAATTCTCTCTATTTCTACACCGCGGGCGTCTCCGTTGGTGCGGCTTCAACCGATTTCTCTTGTTTGTTGTCGGTTGTTGGTTGTTTATTTTCAGTGTGTTTGGACTTCCCGTGCACTGCCCGCTTCGCGCCCTTCACGACTCCCGCCTTCACGAGGAGATTCCATGCGGTGTCCGTCGGCTGGGCGCCCATCGTGAGCCAATACGACGCACGCTCATTGTTCACCTCGTACCGGTCCGTCCGCGGATTCGCCCACCCCAAATCCTCCACGGAACGCCCCTGGAGCTTTGTGCGCCGTTCCTGCACGATGACCCGAAATGAGGCCTGACCCTTCTTCCCGACCCGTTGAAGTTTGATGGCTAACATGGTGATTGTTGGATAACAGAAAAAGAATAGCGAAAAGCCGCCGAAAATGCAAGCTGGCGCAAAAAAAGGCCCTGCGTCCGTCGGCGACGGCGCAGGGCCAAGACAATGATTAACGAGTGCTCTGCATGTGGTACCGGGCGGTCCGAAACAAACTAACCAGCTTCCGAAAAACCCACACCCGCCTCCGGCGATACCGGAAGACAATAATCCATGGACCCTCAACGCCTACCAGGTCCCCTGCCACACGAGGAACGGGGTGGTTCCGCAACGAAAGCACTCTGCACCGCTTCAGTACTCTGCCGGAAAGGAAAAAATTGTGTGTTGAGCCGGCCGTGCACAGGCGCCGTGATACATACCGAACGTCTACGCCGCTCCATACATCTTTGAATCGCCGATCATGCCGGGGAAGTCCGCGTTCGGAAACGATTCCGGCGCTTCGTATGTCGCACGGACTCGCGTCGACATCGTATCCCCGAAGACGCACTCGTCTTTTCATTGCACCACCTCCTTTCTGTATGAAATTTGAAATGGAAACTGTTACTCCCTTGATGGTATATGACGCCCGTCGATACGCAAGCCTCTAGTGGGGATATTTCTTCGCCTCTCTCTTGCCCATTTTCAAACTCGAGACCAATCGCCCACCGACGGGTGAATATCAGCACCCGGTTCTATTGCCCCAACCAAGGTACCGATTCACGCTACGTGCCTTGCTCCAGCTTCAACGACAGCACCTCCGAGACGCCCGCATCGCTCATCGTAATGCCGTAGAGAATATCCGCCGCTTCCATGGTGGCGCGGTTATGGGTCACGATGATGAACTGTGTCTTCGAGGCGAAGTTTTTCACCAGCTCCGCAAACCGGTGGGCGTTCTCCTCGTCGAGCGGCGCATCTATTTCGTCGAGGACGAGGAACGGCGGCGGCGAAACGGCGATGAGGGCGAAGAGTGCGGCGATGGAGACCAGACTCTTCTCGCCGCCCGAGAGCATGTCGAGCGAGGTGATGCGCTTCCGCGGGAGCGACAGGTCCACCTCGATGCCCGCCTGCAGTTCCGGGTCTTCTTGTGGTTCCGTGGGTGCAGCTTCGGCCACTGGCGTCTCCCCATCTCCCTCCCCGTTCGTCTCTCGCCTGCCCGCCGAAACCTCGGCGGAGGCGGGTCTCTCGCTACCCGTCTCTTCCTGCTCCTTCGGCTTCGGCACCACAAGCTTCATCCGTGCCTTGCCACCGCCGAACATAAGCCGAAAGTAGTTGTTGAACTCCTCGTTGATGGACCGGAACGCCTTCTTGAAATCCTCGTGGATGCGGTGCTCAAGGTCCCGGATGAGGTTCTGTAAGTCTGTAATGGCCTTCGTCAGGTCCTCGAGCTCGCGGGAAAGGAACGTGTGCCGCTCCTCCGTCTCAGTCGCCTCCTTGACCACCTGCTCGTCGATCTCTCCGATAGCAAGCAGTTCGCCACGAAGTCGCAGAATACGATGCTCCGATTCAGTAAGGTCGACTGGTGTGGCGGGTTCCGGCAACGTCTTTAGTTCATCGAGCGTGCGCCCCAAGGTTCGCCACTCATGTTCCAGCTCCGAAAGCTGTAGTTGGAAGCGCTCCTTTTCGAGTAGGCGGTCCTGGATGCCGTGGTCAAGCTTCCGGAGGTCGTTCTTCTCACGCTCCAGCCGCTCCACCTGGTCGCGGAACGACTTCTGGAGCTCTTCCCGCTCCTTCGCCACCGCCTCCTCCGCCGTGCGGAGCCGTGCCACGTCGGCATCGAGCGTGGCGAGCTTTTTCCGGAGTGCCTCGATTTCCGCCGCGAGCGACTGGTCCACCTCGGCTCGCCCGAGGCCCGCTTCGCTCTCGCGAAGGCGAGGCGAGCGAGACGGGTCCGCCCCAGGTTGCCGAACCGCGAGAAACGCATCGAGCCGTTCCATAACCGCCGCGACCGCCTGGCGCATTTCCTCGATTGTCCCGTGGGCAAGCGCCTGCTTCAGCCCGGCCGTCGCGGTTCGAAGCAGCGCAATCGCCTCCGCGTACGACTTCTTCTCCGCACCTTGCGGTGGTCCCGCCTGGTCGGTGGGCAGGTGCGACGCCTGGAACTCAAGCTTCGCCTCAAGCCGCGCGAGCGCCGCTCCCACATTCGTCCGTTCGTCGAGCACCTTCGAAAGCTCGGCACGGAGCGCCCTGCTCGCATCACCGTCCGCGGTCGAGGCGCTTATCGCGCGGACCGCCACTTCGAGGTCGCGGACAATCAGCTCCTTCGTAGTTCGTTCCTTGGTGAGTTCACCGAGCGGCACCGTGACGCCGTGGAGCGACCGGTCAAGCGCCCGGAGCCGCACGGCGAAGAATGCCCGCTCGAGGTCGGTAAGTTCCCGCTCGATATCGCTCCGCTTGTCCCACCGGTGCTTCTGCCGCCGAAGCAGGCGGAGATGCGGCGCAAGCTCATCGAGCATCGCGTGCACCTTATCCATATTGATTCGGCTCGCTTCGAGACGGCGTTCCGCCTGCGATTTCTTCAACCGGAACTCCCGCAAACCGAGCACCTCCTCGATCATCTCGCGCCGCTCTTGGGGGGAGCTCCGCACGAAGAGGTCGCTCTGTCCCTGCCCCACCATCGTGAGGCCGCGGCTACCGAGCCGCGCTCGAGCGAGAAGCGGCACGAGGTCCCGGAGCCGCATGTCGCCCTCGTTCAGTGAAAATTCCGAGGCACCGGAGCGGTCAATGCGGCGCGCCACCACCACTTCGGCGTCGTCCTGCTCGAACAGACGATCCCGGTTGTCAAACTTCAGGGCAACCTTCGCGAATCCAACAGCCGGTCGCTTTGGTGTGCCAGCAAAGATGAGGTTGTCGAGCGAGACACCTCGCAACTGCTTCGCCTCGCGCTCCCCCAAAACCCACCGGAAGGCGTCGATAATATTTGACTTCCCCGACCCGTTCGGCCCCACGATGGCGGTCACACGCGATGGAAATTCCAGCGTTGTCTTCCCCGCAAATGATTTGAACCCCTGCAGTTCGAGTTCTTGGAGAACGTTCTTCATCCTGTTAGAAGTTTACATGCACGCATACCTGAAACCAACGCGTTTGTACCGGCAGTGACATATCTGCAGCAATCCGGTGTGCGCGTAAACTTCTAACAGGTCGTTCGACTCTGAGAGTCTCAGACTCGAAGAGATAAATCATGCGTGGCGGGCGTTTCGATCAATCGCTCGGAGGGCGGCCTGGGCGGCCCGGACCTCGGCCTCCTGCTTCGAGGTTCCCGACCCTTCAGCGATCAATTCGTCCCCAAAATAGACGCCGACGACGAACTGCCGCTGGTGGTCCGGCCCCTCCTCTTTGAGGACGCGATAGGTCGGGGTAAGTTTCCGCTCTTCCTGTATATGCTCCTGGAGCATACTCTTTGGGTCACGCTCCAACCCCTTCGTCACCACCTCATCAATCCGCGTGAGCACGCGCGTTTCCACCAAGCGCTTCGCCGCTTCGTACCCCTGGTCGAGGTAGACCGCGCCGATGACCGCCTCGATGGCATTCGCGAGTATGACCTCGCGCGCCTTGCCGGTGTCGCGCGCCTCTCCACGCGAGAGGTACAGGTAGCGGTCGAGTGAAAGTTCGCGGGCGATGGTTGCAAGCATCTGGTAGTTCACGAGCGCCGCCCGGAGCGACGTGAGCCGCCCCTCCTGGTCGTCCGGGAAACGGCGGTAGAGCTCCTCAGTCACCGCGAGCTCCAGGACCGCGTCACCGAGGTACTCGAGCCGCTCATTGTTCGGCAGGGGCCACGATGGGTTCTCGTTCAGGTACGACCGGTGCGTGAGCGCCTCTTCGAGCCGCTCAACATGTTCGAACGTCACGCCGAGAGTTGCTGACAATTTCAAGAGATCCGCTGCCATGTGTAATCTGGGAACGAGGGAATACGCCACAGCACAACGAGCGGCCTATTCGGCCTATTGCGCACTGGAGTCCTCCTTCGTTGACTTCGTACCGGTCGACTCTTTTTCTACCGACTCCTCTAATTCCCGATAGACGGTGCCGAGCACGCCGTTCACAAACCGGGGTGAGCTCAACCCGCCGTAGTTCTTGGCGATCTCGATCGCCTCGTTGATTGCGACCTTTGCGGGCACTTCGTTCCGGTCCGCGTAGAGGAGTTCGTAGAGACCGAGCCGCAGTACGTTCCGGTCGATGATGGCGATTTGGTCGATGGGCCATTCGGGCGCCACGCGTTCGATAATGGCGTCGATTTCCGGCAGGTGCTCGATGATGCCCTTCAAAAGGCGCCAGATAAAATCGGGCTCGTCGATGCCCGGGCCGAACTCGGTGACGTTCCGCTCCGCGACATGGATGAGGTCGGTCTTCTTCCCGTAGAAATCCCACTCGTAGAGGGACTGGAGGACGATCGTTCGGATGAGATGACGGGTGGCCACAGTGGGAAAATTCTAATCTCTAAATCCTAAACTCTAAACAAATTCAAAATTCAAAACGGCAACTGTAATGGTCTCGTGTTGATGTGGTTTGGAATTTCGTGCTTCGGATTTGTCCCTCGGCTTCGCTCGGGATGGTGAGCTCATCGAACCATTTAGGATTTAGGGTTTCGTGCTTCGGATTTCTGCTTTCGGGGTGTTTTTGTGTACGTGCCGCAATTCGGGCACGCCTTGTGCGCCAAGGTCGGCCCCTTGCACTTTAGACAAACCGCCGGCGTCACTCGTGCGAGCGCCTGCTGGGACCGCCGCCGTCCGACTTTCGACTTCGAATGATGTTTTATTGGTACGCCACCCATGCGCGAATTTTGTCCGAGCAGAGCGAGATTACAAAATTCAGCGCCCCGCACATACCCCTATGATTTCGACAATATGATGATATCGGAAATCATATCATGAGTCAACAAATCATTCAGGCTCGGATATGTACGGGGCTAGAACTCTATGAGATTGGTGGGCGAAGGCGGGGTTACGGTTTTGTAGCTCCGGCTAGTCGCCGGAGGCCAAGCCCACAAAAGGTCAACCGGTGCATGGGAGAGGGACCCCGCCGATGGATGGCCGCTCGGTGCGCCTTTGTCCCGTACCCCTTATGGGCTCCGAACCCGTACGCGGGAAATCGCCCATGGAGGCGGCGCATGTACGCGTCCCGGTGTACCTTCGCGATGATGGACGCAACCGCGACGGCCGGAACCCGCTCGTCCGCCTTGGGAAAGCATGCCACCGAGCGGACACCAAGCTTCCTGACCATCGCGGGCGGCACCGCAAGTCCTGCGTCGAGCACCAGCGCAACCCCCTCCATACAGAGGTTTCGCCTCTGTATTTTGGAATGTGTTATAATATTTTGCACCTGTTCACCCAGAGCTGATAGGGCTCGCGTGGCAGCCCGATTCGCCGCATCTCGGATACCAATGCGGTCCACCGTTCGGGCGGACTCGCTCGCGACCGCCCAAGCGACGGTGCGGTGTTTACGCTGAGCGGAGTCCAAGCGTGCTCGAAAGTATCGAATCCACGCTTCTCGCTTCCTTGGCGAGAGCTGTTTCGAGTCGCGAAGCAGTGAAGGTGCGCCCGCCCACCGGAATGTGGCGCGTGCCGGGACAAGCGCGGCGCACACCGTGACCGGCCCGGCGAGCGAACCGCGCCCCACCTCGTCAACACCGATAACGTACCGCATCGTAATATGGTATCAGTATACCGTCATAAATGCAGAAAAAAATGTACCATTAGTGACGGCCGTCACTAATGGTACATTCGATTTTCGTAGCAATCTCAAGATTCTTGGAACAAAAAAAGGCGCACGTGCCCGGAGGCCGTGCGTCTGTGATGAACTTCTCAAATAAAAAGCCGCGGCTTGTCGGGGGCTTCCGACTGCCGCGCATATTTTACTGATTCGCTATTGTTGGGGAATATTGCCCTCCCATCATGAGCGGACAAATCGTTCCGTCCGAAGTCCCGTTCTTTGGAAGTCCCCCACGTCACGAGGAGGTGTGGAACGCCGCTCCGATAATCATACCTCCGGTTCCGTAGTTTCGCAATCTTCGTTCACATAAACAAAAAGCGCACGTGCCCGAAGGCCGTGCGCTCTACAAAGATTTCTCCTTCTACATCCGGGCCTCTACCACACGAGGTTCGTAGCCGTACTCACGACCCTCGTACCTTTCGAGACGGATGGCCTTCGGCTGCGGTTGAGGAAGGCTTATAAGTGTCCATCGCTCCCCAAGCCATTTCACTTCCGGTCTCGGAGGCACTAATTTCCAACTCTCCATTGGAAACGCGATAGTAAGTGGCCCGACACCATCGACGCGAATAGCCAGTGAAACGTATTCCAGTGTATCGCCGAATTCGGAGAATATCGGACGGGCAATGGGCGACTCGACAACCTCGTACCATCCTGCCGTAAGGAGCCATCGATTCTCGACACGTTCCTCGAGCTTGCGGTATGCCACCCCTTCCCGTTCCGCGTCGTTCTTTGCCGACCGTATCGTGCCTTCAACAACATTGACGACAATAATTGCCGTCGCGCAGAACAAGAAAATACAAGTGACAGCTCCGAGAACTCCGGGAAAATTGTCCCGGCGTGCCAACAGAAACCCGGCAAAAAATGAAAAGAGGCCGAGGAAGAGAAAGGCGACAATCCAACTTACCATATCAGTGTACATATCAACCTCCGATGAAATTGTGAATGGAATAACATTCCGTAAATAGCTGATTCGCAGTTTACTACTAATCTATTTATTTGTCAATATTACGCGCCTGCGGGAAATAGAATAAGATTTCTGCAGAGAAAACTACTCCATGCCCAGATTCATCCATCTTCACACTCATTCGCATTACTCGCTTTTAGACGGGTTGGCGAAAGTGCCGGATTTGGTGAGCCGCGCGAAGGAGCTCGGCATGGAGGCACTCGCCCTGACCGACCACGGGAACCTGTACGGCGCGGTAGAGTTTTATCAGAAAGCTAAGAAGGCCGGACTAAAGCCGATTCTCGGCGTCGAGGCCTACCTCGCCCCCTATGGGCGGCTGAACAAACGCCCGAAGATAGACGAAATCCGGTACCACCTCACCCTCATCGCGAAAAACAACGCGGGCTGGAAGAACCTCATCGCGCTCGTGACTGCCTCGCACCTCGAGGGGTTTTACTACAAGCCGCGCATCGACCGGGATATCCTCGCAGAGCACCGTGAGGGTATCATCTGCCTCTCGGGGTGCCCGTCGGGCGAGATTCCGCGGCTCATCGCCGCAAAGAAGCTCGACGAGGCGGAGACAGCTGCGCGTTGGTACCTCGAAACGTTCGGCGCGGACTTCTTCCTCGAAATCCAGCCTCACTCGCCGGAACTTCATGCGCCTTTGGCGAAATTGGGGAAAAAATTGGGCATCCCGCTCGTCGCGACCTCGGACATCCACTACACCCTCCGCGAGGACAAGTTCGCGCACGAGATACTCCTCGCCGTCCAGACGAACGGGCGCATTGACGATGACGACCGCTTTTCGCTCCGGAACTACGACCTCGCCATGGCCTCGCCGGATGAAATGGCCGCCTCCTTCGCCACCTACCCCGAGGCCATTACGGCGACGGGCGTCATTGCCGACCGGTGCAACGTCATGCTCGAGCTCGGCGTGAACAAGCTCCCGAAATTCCCGGTGCCGGAACCCTATGCGGGCGCGAACGAGTACCTCGAGGCGCTCGTCGAGGAGCGGCTCGCCTCGCGGTTTCCCGTTCGGACCCCCGAGGTTGAGGCGCGCATCGTAATGGAACTCGGGGTCATCAAGAAAACCGGCTTCGCCGACTACTTCCTCATCGTGCAGGACTTCATCGCATGGGCGCGGGCACACGGCATCGTTGTCGGCCCCGGCCGCGGCTCGGCGGCCGGCAGTATCGTCTCCTACATCCTCGGCATCACGAACCTCGACCCGCTCCGGTACGGCCTCCTCTTCGAGCGGTTCCTGAACCCCGACCGCGTCCAGGTCCCCGATATCGACATCGACTTCACGGACACCCGCCGCGACGAGGTGGTCGCCTACGTCCGCGACAAGTACGGCGAGGACCGCGTAGCACAAATCATCACCTTCGGGACCATGGCGGCGCGGGCGGCTATCCGTGACTCCGGTCGGGCACTCGGCTTTCCATACGCCTTCTGCGACTCCATCGCCAAGCTCATCCCCTTCATGCCGCTCCACATCACCATAGACGGGTCGCTCGCGGCGGTTCCGGACCTAAAGAAACGATATGACGAGGAGCCGGACGTACAGCGCCTCCTCGACGCCGCGCGGAAGCTTGAGGGCGTCGCGCGCCATGCCTCCGTCCATGCGTGCGGCGTCGTCATCTCCCCGGAGCCGCTCACGAACTTCCTCCCGCTCCAGCGGGCGCCGCAGGGCGACACCACCATCATCACCCAATTCGAGATGCACAGCGTGGAGGCGCTGGGGCTCCTCAAGATGGATTTCCTGGGCTTACGGAACCTCACCATCATCGAGCGGACGCTCCGGCTCATCCGCGAGCTCCGCGGCGAGACGGTGGATGTGAATGCGCTCCCACTCGACGACCAACCGACCTATGAACTTCTCCAGACCGGTGAGACGACCGGCGTCTTCCAGCTCGAGTCATCCGGCATGCGGCGGTACCTGAAGGAGCTCAAGCCCTCGGAGTTCGAGGATATCGTCGCCATGGTCTCGCTCTACCGACCGGGCCCGATGGAGCTTATCCCCCACTACATCAAGCGAAAGTTCAAGAAGGAGAAGGTGACCTATCTCCACCCGCGGCTCGAGCCAATCCTCGCCACGACCTACGGCGTGGGCATCTACCAGGAGCAGATGATGCGCATCGCGCGCGACCTCGCCGGCTTCACGCTCGCGGAAGCGGACACGCTCCGGAAGGCCATCGGCAAGAAGATTAAATCGCTCCTCGACGAGCAGGAGCTGAAGCTCACGGAGGGCATGATACGGAACGGCATCGCGCCCGAGACCGCGAAGCAAATCTGGGACCTCTTCCCGCCCTTCGCGCGGTACGGCTTCAACCGCTCGCATGCCGCCTGCTACGCCATGATTGCCTACCAAACGGCGTACCTGAAGGCCCACTACCAAGTGGAGTTCACGACCGCCCTCCTCGACATCTCCGGCACCGACGTGGACCGCATCAACTTCCTGATCGGCGAGGCGAAGCGGCTCGGCATCAAGGTGCTCCCGCCCGACGTGAACGCATCATCCCGGGAATTCTCCGTGGATAATGAAAACATCCGTTTTGGCCTCCTCGCCGTGAAGGGTCTGGGCGACCACGTGGTGGAGGAGCTCATCGCCGAACGGGGCCGGGGCGGACCGTACGCGGACCTCTCGAATTTCCTCACTCGCATCCAGCACCGCGACCTGAACAAGAAGTCACTTGAGGCGCTCGTGAAGTGCGGCGCCTTCGATTCGCTCGGCGTGGAACGCGGCCAGGCGCTTGCAAACATCGAGGACCTCGTCCGGTTCAACCAGGCGGTGAAACGGGCCGGCACCGCAAGCCAGTCCAACCTCTTCGGCGGAACGAACGTGGTGACCGCGACGCTCCGCATGAAGCCGGCCACGCCCGCCACGAAACGCGAATGCCTTCTCTGGGAGAAGGAGCTCTTGGGCCTCTACATCACTGACCATCCGCTCTCCGAGCACATGCCACGACTCAAGGAAGCCAAGGTGGCGCCCATTAAGGAGGTGGTGGCTGGCGCAAAGGCGTCGCCGCAAACAAACGGGCGGGGACCCCAGGTGCGTCTCGCCGGCGTCGTCTCGACCGTCCAGCGCTTCACGACAAAGAAGGGCGACCCCATGCTCTTCGTCCAACTTGAGGACCAGAACGATCGCATTGAGGCGCTCGTCTTCGCTGACACGCTCGCGAAGTACCCCGTCGCCTGGGAGCCGAACAAGGTAATGCTCGTCTCCGGCCGAATGTCCTGGAAGGACAACGAGCCGAAGCTCATCTGCGATGGCGTACGGGAACTGTAGTTTGCAGAGCGTGTAACGTATACCGCGAAACAAAAAAACGCCGAGGACATCCTCGGCGTTGTTTCCGCTGTTCGTCACTCAACCCACCACCGCATCCCTACACGTACGGGCTTGCGTATGCCATACGTGCGCCGGTATTCATGTCTCGCGTCTGCGGACATGGGCTTGCAATGGTCAGCACCAGTTTCTTTCCATCCCAATACGCAAGCGGGATGTTTCCCAAAGTGTTTTCGGTTCCCGCACAAAGCGATTTCGTCCGCGCGTCGGGATGAAACCTCCACTCGTGCCGCACGAAGTAATGGAGATGAAAGAGTAGGTACTCGATGAGCGTGAGCGTCACGATCTTCTGTTCGTGTAATTCCATGCCGTGCATTCCCATAAGGTTGGCATCGGGCGATTCGTTCCCTATGTGCCATACCGCATAGCTCATGTGGCGGTACGGATCGCGCTGGTGGGTAAGTTCATACGTTTCCTCGTTTCCCAAACCATTTTGCACCTGCATGCACGACTCAAGCGCTTTCAGTACCAGCTCGAGCGTCATCCATTCTGGAACGATGATATCGTATGTCAGTCCCCGGGGACGCGAAAACCAGCCGATGGTATCCGTCATTGTTTCGCCGAAAATCGAGCTAAAAAACGAGTTCCAATCCTCTATGAGCGCCGGGTAATCCGGCATGCTCAAATCGCCAATCCGACGCTGGCGCGGACGTTCATCAACAATGGACATCATACAACCTCCTTAATGTGTGAATGTAATGAATACTGTTGTGCAGTTTCATTCACTTGACCGAATGTGTCAACTCTGGGTTGCGAGGCGAGACCTTGGGGATTTTCTAAGATCTCGCCTTGGGAGTCCGCAGAGACAAAACCTTTGGATGAATCCAGAGGTTTCGCCTCGGGAAATGAGCAAAGCGTTTTACATATACACGCCTTTCACCGTACAATGAAAGCACTATGGCGCGCATGACCCGCGAAAAAGTTGTACACCAGGCCGATGAGCTCGACGCAGTCCGGCACTCCTTGGCTCACCTCCTGGCGGCCGCGGTCTTGGACCTCTACCCCGGCACGAAGAACACCATTGGGCCCGCCGTCGAGCACGGCTTTTACTACGACTTCGAGTTCGCGTCACCCATCTCGGAAACCGACCTTCCAAAGATTGAGGCGAAGATGCGGGAGATTCTCCCCTCTTGGAAATCATTTGAGCGGCAGGAGGTAACAACCATGGAGGCACGGACACATTTCGCGGGAAACCCCTATAAGCTTGAGCTTATTGGTGAGTTCTCGGACGAGGGAAAGGCGCTCTCGCTCTACACCTCCGGTTCATTTACGGACTTGTGTCGTGGGGGGCACGTAACGGACGTGCAAATCATCGACCCCGCGGGGTTCACACTCGACCGCCTCGCGGGCGCCTACTGGCGCGGGAAAGAAACGAACACGATGCTCACGCGCATCTACGGACTCGCCTTCGCTTCAAAGGCGGACCTCGACGCCTACCTCGCCCTCCGTGAGGAGGCGAAAAAGCGCGACCACCGGAAATTTGGCAAGCAGCTCGACCTCTTCACCTTCTCTCCGCTCGTCGGGTCCGGCCTCCCGCTCTTCACGCCTCGCGGCGCATTTATCAGGAAATCGCTGAACGATTACATCGAGGAGCTGCAGGTGAAAGCCGGGTACGAACAGGTATGGACCCCGCAGATCGTGAAAGCAGACCTCTTCAAGATGTCCGGCCACTATGACAAGTACCGTGAGAACCTGTTCCGGGTTCATTCCAATTACTCCGAGGAGGAGTTCTACCTAAAGCCGATGAACTGCCCGCAACACACGCAGATTTACGCGTCCCAGCCCCGCAGCTACCGAGACCTGCCGATTCGATACACCGACTTCGCGATGCTCTACCGCGACGAAAAACCCGGCGAGCTCTCCGGTCTCGCGCGGGTGCGTTCGTTCTCCCAGGACGACTGCCACGTCTTCTGCCGCGAGGACCAGGTGGACGCGGAAATCGATAGGGCTCTCGCTATGACAAAGGAGGTTATGGAAACCTTCGGGCTCAAGTATCGCTATCGGCTCTCGACGAGCGACAAGGCGAACCCCGAAAAGTATCTCGGCGACCCTGCAACCTGGGCGAAGGTGGAGGCGTGGGCGGAGCGAATCATGAAAAGAAATGGCGTTGAGTACTTCGACGGTCCCGGCGAGGCGGCGTTCTATGCCCCGAAGATGGACCTCATCGCCACCGACGCCTTGGGCCGCGAGTGGCAGCTTTCGACCGTTCAGATCGACTTCTTCCTCCCGGAGCGGTTCAACCTCACCTACACGGACGCGGACGGCAAGGAGAAGCGGCCCATCATGATTCACCGGGCTATCATCGGCTCGTCGGAACGGTTCATTATGGTGCTTCTCGAGCACTACGCGGGGGCGCTCCCGACCTGGCTCTCGCCCGTCCAGGTGCGCGTCCTCGCGGTGGGCGAAAAGTATGCCACCTACGCTGCCGAAGTCGCGGCGAAACTCCGTGCGGCGGGCATCCGCACCGATATCGACGACTCATCGGAAACCTTGGGCAAACGCATCCGCGCGGGCGAGCTCGCAAAGATTCCCTATACCCTCGTGGTGGGTGAAAAGGAGGTGGCGGGCGGCACGGTGAACGTCCGAACGAGGCGCGTGAAAGAGACAGCGACCGTGTCACTCGGAACATTCATCACAAAAATTACCAAAGAAATCTCAACGCGGCAGAGTAGTTAGAAAACTGCGGATGCACAAACGCCCCCGTATACGGGAGCGTTCTTTTCATATATTTCGGAGCACCTGGTTGGCCCATTCATTTTCCTTTCCTGAAGCGTCGGCAGACTCTCCCACGTACCCGCCTGTCTCGCGGGCAAGGGCGTGAGAAGCCTCACGCATCACCCCACGGTAGCTGGTGGATACCCGCAAGTGCGATGCACCGATGAGGTAGAGGGCGAGCGCCGATGAGGCCGTGATGACTGCGGCAACGCCGAGCCCGAACGCACCCGCCGCATAGAGCCACACCTCGAACTCGGTATACTGGTAGCTTCGGGTCTCCATCATGAGTGCTCGCGCATTCCCCAAGAGAAAATCTGTCAGAAAAAAACAGATCACCGCTGCAGTAAAAAACCAGAACGATCCCAGACGATGTCTTGTCACCCGGACATTCATCCTCAAGACATTTTTCATATCACACATCTCCTTTCTGTGTACGTGTTGTGAAGAATATCTAAGAGGATTATCCTACGTTTGCTCTCTGCCGTCAATGATTCATCCGCTCATCGTTATCCTCGGACCAACCGCGAGCGGCAAGAGCGCCCTCGCGGTCCGCCTCGCCCGACGATTCGGGGGCGAGGTTGTGTCCGCCGACTCCCGCCAGGTGTACCGCGGCATGGACCTCGGGTCCGGCAAAGTTCCCCGTGACCGCCCGAATACAAATCAAATTGGGACGAATGGGAAACGAATATTCGGCGCCAATTCGATGAGATTCGCTTATCATTCGAGCGGGATACGTCACCACATGCTCGACATCGCCGACCCTCGGCGGACTTTTACGGTCGCCGAGTACCGTCGGCACGCGCTCCGAGCGCTTGCGGGAATCTGGAAAAACGGCAACATCCCCATCCTGTGCGGCGGTACCGGCCTCTACATCCGGGCGGTCGTGGACGGCACGGTGTTTCCCGCGGTGAAGCCGAATGCGAAGCTACGACATAAACTAGACAAACTAACAAACGAGCAACTGTTCAACAAACTGCAGAAGCTTGACCCCAACCGCGCGGCAACCATCGACCCCAAGAACCCACATCGGCTCATCCGCGCCATCGAGATTGCGGCCGCACTCGGCGCCGTTCCTCCACCGGCCGCGCACCCACTCGATGCGAATATGTTGTTTATCGGCATCACGATTCAGAAGCCGAAGCTGGAGCGTCATATCCGAAATCGCCTGAAGGTCCGGCTCCGGCGTGGTATGGTTGCAGAAGTCCGAAAGCTCCATGCTGGAGGCATCTCCTGGAGGCGTCTCGAGGGGTTTGGCCTCGAGTACCGGCAGGTCGCGAGATTCCTCCAGAGCGCCATCACGCGAGCCGAAATGGAGGCAGGCATCATCCGCGAGAGCCTCCGGTACGCGAAGCGCCAAATGACCTGGTTCAAGCGCAACCACCGCATCCATTGGGTCAGCTCGCCCCGCGCCGCCGAGCGTCTCGCCAATGAACTCCTGCAACAATAATGTTATGGCTATGTTCCTAAGAACATAGCCATAACGCAAGCGCGGTTTTAAAAATATCCCTCACGTACGTGAGGGATGCACTCTTACAGCTGTCGTGCGGAAAATTCAACCCACCCCGCATCAGCGTTGGTATCGGTCACTCTAAGCCGGAGCAGGTAACAAAGCGACGGGTAGCCGGCACCAATCGTCACGAACGATTTTAATTTCACTCCAAATGTCGCCGGGCCGCCGGTGTCCGGAGAAGCTCTCAAAACAACTTCAGTGCCTTCAATCAATGCTACCAGCCTGATATGGCAGTATGGTTGGATGCACACAGCTACCGTCTCACCGATGGCAACCTGAAACTTCTCAGATCTACCACTAGGTTCGAAAAGCCCTTTGGCGCTCCCAATCTCTGTACCTCTGGGATATATCCGCCAGCCGCTTTTCTTCGACTTATCCATAAACATACCTCCTTCTGTAAATGAAATACTGTGCGCACTCTACCACTGACCATCTTCTAGTGTCAAATGACATCCTCCCCGCACTTCGTGCGGGGTTTCCTGGTAATTAAAAACCTCGCAGTATGTCGCCGCGAGGTTCCTGACTCTCTCCATCCGACTACCGGAACCCACCCCGGAGAATCGCCCCGAGGATCCCCCCACCCTTTTTTGCCTCCGACTCCACGAGCCCGAGAATTGAGCTGAACAGGAGAAACTGCTCCCGCGCCGATTCATTGTCCCGTATGATCTTCCAGAGCGTCGCGGTTGACCCCATCGAGAGATTCCTGCGCCTGAGTACGTTTACCGCGAGCACAAGCTGAGACACCAATTCGGTCGTGAGTTCGTCAGCGGATCCGACGACACCAGACAACTCGTCCTCGTCGCACCCGATCTCGTCCAGGGCGGGCGGGTCCGGTATCTGGCAGTACGGAACGTGACAGTCAGACAGGACAACGGAAAACGCCACCGATCGCTCGTCTTCATCCGAGATTCTTTCCAAATAGTCGCAGAGTCGCTTTGCGAGCTCGCGCTCGGTTGGGTTTCGCCTGATCCACAAATGGAACGCGTGACTCACGTCGCTCGCTACCTTTTTGAAGAGCTCCTGATACCGCTCGTCGGGAATTTTATGCCCACTCATGGCTTCGTCCGATTCTTCCATGGTTCCGAAACTCCGGAGGACGTAGGCCATAAAGTCAGCCCGCTCCTTCTCGTCGGCGCAGCGCAATGCCTCAAGTATGGCGTGAGCCCGTTCGGACCTGAGCCTGAAATCTCCTCTGAGGATCGGGTTGAGGATCTGCTGTATGTCGTTTTGTGAGTACATCCTTCCTCCGCAAATTGATTTTAGTAAAATACTACTGTGCACACTCTACCCCCGAACTTCTTCGTACGTCAACCGAACGAAGAGACTCCGCGTGATATACCATAATCGACGGCCGTCGATTAATGTATATTCTTCGCTAATCAGATTTGTAACAACATCCTTACAAACTCCAGTTTGTAAGGATGTTGTTAGTGCCAAGAAAAAAACGCCCCACGTTGTTCGCGTGGGGACTTGGTATTGCCAACAGGTACTTGGTAACCGTGCGCTCCCTCATTGTACCAAACAAAGAAGCTGCCACGCACATATTGGCGGGGCAAAATCCTGCTACCGAAGGAGAGTCTGAATTGCCGGCGTTGCAATAATTGCTAGCAATCCAAAGCCGATGATGACAATTGAAAGGGCCGTCAACATCCCAAGAGAAAATGCGCGAAACTCGCCTTCTTTCGTGTCAGCACATCCCAAGATGGACACGACAAGGACTAACACGAACATCACCGCTGGCGCAAGAAAGAACACGCCAGAAAAAAACATTGCGAGTGCGGCGCCCATCCAAGATAAGCCGCCAAGGAAGGAAAATATTCCTCTTTTGTTCCGCCGAACAGCACGGAAAGCCGAGAAATACACCTCTCGCAACTCGTGAGAATACGATTGCATACAACCTCCAAAAAATGTGATTTGAAAACGACTAATTTCTGTTTTTAATTATTACACTACTTCTATTCATTTGTCAAATTGAGTCGCGGCGCACATATCCCTTTATCTTGACGATCGTCGAGATAAGGTAAGGATGGTCATTTTTCAATATCGGGAAGTCCCACTTCTTTTGGGAGTGGGACTTGCTCTGTAGAAAACATCATCCCCGCACAATGAGGATGTTGTGCGCTACGAGCCGGAGTAGTATTTCGCGGCACTGACTCCAGTAGGAGCGAGCCCGCAGGAAAGAGCCGAAGTT
>JAUSKB010000016.1 GCA_030647415.1 bacterium | reverse complement strand
GACACCTCAACGAAGGTCCGCGACGCCGTGTTCGGGAACGTCGGCACCATGATTGTGTTTCGGGTGGGGGCCGCAGACGCTGAGTTCCTGGAAAACGAGTTTGAACCGGAGCTCACCATCGCGGATATGGTGGGGCTCCCGAACGCCAACATCTACCTCAAACTCATGGTGAACGGCATGACCTCGCGCCCATTCTCCGCCTCGACACTTCCTCCCTTCAAGGTGCAGGAGTCGAAGCACACCGCGAAGGAGGTTATTGAATCTTCCCGGAAACGGTACGCGCGGTCTCGTGCTGTTGTCGAGGACGAAATCCAAAATTGGGCGGGCGCGAGCTCTATGGGGACGAGCTCTTCACGCGCGTCAGCTTCCGGAAAGTTCCCGGCGGTTTGCTCATCCTGCGGCAAGGATACGACGGTACCGTTCGAGCCGATGCCCGGCCGCCCGGTGTACTGCCTCGACTGTCTGAACAAGATTAAGTCCGGCGAGCTCCAGCCAGTTCGCGGCATGCCGCAAGGCCCGACGGTGGATGAACTGCCGCGCCTGTCCGAAGCCTCTGGCGAAGGAGGGCCGCGCCGGGGGAGCACGGACGATCTCGCGGGTCTCGGCATCGAATTCGAGGAGAGTGGCGGGTATGCCCCTCGGTCTCCCCGCCCAGCACCGGCGTCAGTTACTCGGTCGGGGAGCGAGTCAGCGCGTCCATCCAGTCCGACTCCTCCGCCAGCCGGCGCATCGGCCCGACAAGTTCCTGTGCCGCATCCGCCAGCTGCGGGACTAGCCCCAGTAAAATCTACCCCTTCGCGCGTACCAATGACTGCGCCCGTCCCGGCGACACCTTCAAGCCAGCTGGTGGGCCGGCCATTCATCGCGCGGCCGCTGAAGCCTATCATCGCGAAGGTGACCCAGCTCGTCCGGGCGGCGCACAGCGCGGCGGTCGGTCAGCAACCGAAAGCACAGGCCCCCATTCCGTCGCGCGCAACCGTTTCCGAGCCGGCGCCTGTGTCGGGGCAACGCACACAATCATCCGTCCCACAGCCTTCGCCAGCCGGCGAATCATCTTCTGCCGCGCCCCGTCGCCGTTTGATACTCGAGGGAGCGGGCTTTGCGGCGTCCGATGTGCCGCCCGGTGAGGAGCTCGGCCTTTCGGCATTGGCCGCGAAAGTTGACGAGGACCGTGCAAAGGAAGAGCACCATCGGCAAAAGCAGTTCGCGACGGAGAAGGAGGAACCGAGCATCGAAGACCTTCGAGCCGCGCTCCGTGCATCGCTTCAGAGGTTTGTGGAGTAATAACAGAACCAATCTCACGACGTGGAACGTCGTGAGATTGGTGTGTCTAGTGGCCATTCTTATGCTTTTTCGACACGCTCCACGTACTGGCCGGTAGCCGTACTGACTTTAATGATGTCGCCCTCATTAATGAAGAGGGGAACGTTCACCTTCGCGCCGGTCTCCGTGACCGCCACCTTTGTGCCGCCGGTCGCCGTGTCGCCTTTCACGCCCGGCGGCGCCTCTGCGACTCTCAGGTCCACCTTCACGGGGAGCTCGATGTTAATGACCTTATCATCGAAGCGGAACGCCTTTACCTCGGTGCCGCTCTTTAGGTACTCTCCGGCGTCTCCCACGATGCTATCGGGCAGCTTGAATCGGTTGCCGGGCTTCCCGACCTCATGGAACCAGTACTCGTCGCTTCGGTGGTAGATAAAGGTGACTGGTTGCTTCTCGATCTCCGCCTCGTAAAACGACTCGTTCTGGTGCGCGGCATAATCCTGCACCTTGCCGGAGAGGAGGTTTTTGATCTTCAGTTGCGTCACCGGTTTCCGCTGCTGCATGCGGATGAAGGCGTACTCGAGGACGACGTACGGGTCCGGGTCGTCGTTCTTCGTGAAAATGGTGCCGATTTTCAGTTCGTTGTAGTCGAGCATGGGTGGTAAGAGGTAACGGGTAAAAAGTAACAGGTAACAAGTAAAACACTATGCGTTCAGGAGGATATCAAAAGCGGAGCTCTCTAGCAAGCGCCAGTAGTGCTACAGCGGGGTTCGTGTACACTATAGTACAATATGCTAAAGCGGATAAAACTTGAGGAGGTCCGAAGCGTGCACTGCGTCGGCATTGGTGGCGTGGGGGTATCCGCCATCGCACGGATGCTCGCACGCATGGGGAAGCGGGTGACCGGGTCGGACTCCGGTCGGTCGTCCATAACAGACGCGCTCATCCGCGAGGGAATCCGCGTCCATGTCGGACATCGGATGTCCGATATTGGGAAGCCGGACTTGGTGGTGTACACGAAGGCGGTGTCGGACACGAATCCCGAGCTTGTTGCCGCACGCCAAAAGAGAATCCCATGTCTTTCTTACGCCGAGATGCTCGGCATCATTTCGCGCGAGAAGTTCACCATCGCGGTTGCAGGTGCGCACGGGAAGACGACCACGACGGCGATGGTAGGGAAGCTCCTGCGAGATGCGAAACTCGATCCCACCGTCATCGTCGGCGGCATGATGAGTCCCGTTAGAAGCAGGCCGCCCCGTGGCAGCCGTAGCCGTGTTGCGGGCAGGGTGGCTTCTAACGGGATGGCGACTAATTTTATTGGCGGTACAGGGCCTTACCTCGTCGCTGAGGCGTGCGAGTACAAAAAGTCCTTCCTCGATATCCACCCGAGCGTCATTGTCATCACCAACATCGACAACGACCACCTCGATTACTACAAGAACATCGGGAACATCAAACGCGCCTTCCGTGAGTTTGTGGCGAAACTCGGGAGAAATGGGGCGGTAATTTGTGACCCGAAGGCGCCGCACATTCGCGAAGTCATCCGCGGGTCGAAGGTCGTGGACTATTCAAAGTCACCAAGATTGAAAGATTTAAATGTTATTGGCGACCACAATATCCGGAACGCGCAGGCGGCGTATGCGGTCGGGAAATTTCTCGGCATCCCGGACACCATAATCCGAAAGTCGCTTCGTTCATTTCGTGGTGTCGGTCGCCGGTTCGAGTACAAGGGAACTTGGAACAGCGTCCGCTTCTACGACGACTACTCCCATCACCCGACGGAGATTCGCGCGGCGCTCAAGGCCGCGCGGGAACACTTTGGTTCCCGTCGGCGCATCTGGGTCGTTTTCCAGCCCCACCTCTACTCACGGACGAAACTCCTCATGAGTGAGTTCGCGACCGCCTTCAACGATGCCGACCACGTGCTCCTCGCAGATATCTACGCGGCACGGGAGCGGGACGACGGCACAGTGCATGCGCGTGACCTTGCCGTTGCAATGGCTGTACAGACCGATGCTTCGTACGTTGGAAGTTTCAAAAAAATCGCTAGCGAACTTCGCCGTTCGCTCCGTCCGAAGGATGTGGTCATCACGATGGGGGCAGGGGAGGCGTACCGCGTCTTCGACCTGCTCCGCGCCCGCCCGTAGCTCCGCTTGTCGGCAGGCTCGTGCGAAGGAAGGCCGCACCTCACAGTAGCTCCCTCTTTTTCCAGCGTACAATCTGGCTATTCACCGAATATACCATAATCGACGGCCGTCGATTATGGTATATTCGACGTCGGCGCTCTGAATCGGTACAAAAGGTGCATGCGAAAAAACGAAGCGTGCCTCCGTCGATTGACGGATGGCGCGCTGCTTCTCACTGTTTTTGGGCGGGCGTTTTTGCGACCGCCACGGTCGTCAATGCGGTGATTATAAAGCTCGCGCCGAGTAGTGCCAGAAGGTCAGCAATCTCCCGCTCGTGCATCCCGGCGGGATACCCGACCCTTACCGCCGTCGCCAGCCCAATGATACCCAGACCTGCCACCATGAGCATAATGAACATCCATGTCCGCACTCTGGGGGTCGGCACGATGCCGCCACCCGCGAGACCGATGCAGATCAGCGTGGGGCTGACGATGGCGCCCGCAAAGATCTCGACTGGCGATGGGCCTGTTCCTACGATCCTCCAGACGAGCGTGACGACAAGCAGGACGAAGCCCAGTACAGCGGCCAGGGTAAAGCCATGGTTTCTCATAAAAATCTCCATTTGTGGTTGTGAAATGAACCTAGTATCGTATTACTACTAAACATACATCATGTCAATCAAACGACAAAAAGTGTTCGTAGGTATGTCGGGCGGGGTAGATAGCTCCGTTGCGGCGTTGTTGCTCAAGCGGGCTACACCAAACAATTTCGAAAAATTGTTTGGTCGCCCGACCCCGGAGGGGTTTAGGGGCTACGACGTGACGGGGGTGTACTTAAAGTGCTGGAGCCAGGCGCGGCTTGACGAGCTCGGCGTGGCTGGCGAGTGCCCATCGGAAAAAGACGCGGAGGACGCGCGGCGCGTCGCGAACCACCTCGGCATCCCGTTCTACGTGTTCGACTTCGAGGAGGAGTACCGGCAGCGTGTGGTGGAGTACCTCATTGACGGGTACCGGCGCGGCATCACGCCGAATCCGGACGTGGTCTGTAATCGCGAAATAAAGTTCGGGCTGTTCATGGAAAAGGCGCTCTCGCTCGGGGCGGAGTATGTGGCGACGGGGCATTATGCACGGGTGCGGCACCGCGCTTCCGTTCGGGGTGTCTCCGGGGCGACGCCCAAGTCTTACCCCTCACAAAAGCGCGGTGCCGCACCCTCTTTTTCGTTATTTGAGGCGAAGGATAAGAACAAAGATCAGAGCTATTTCCTGTGGACGCTCACGCAGAAACAGCTCGCGCACGCGCTCTTCCCTGTCGGCGACCTCCTGAAATCCGAAGTACGGGACATCGCGCGGAAAGCTGGTCTGCCTACGGCAGACAAAAAAGACTCGCAGGGCATCTGCTTCCTGGGCGACGTCGCGCTCGCCGACTTCGTCGCGAGGCACATCCCTGACCGTCCGGGGGACGTCATTGCGACTAATGGTACTAAAGTAGGGGAGCACCGCGGCACGCATCTGTACACCATCGGGCAGCGGCATGGGCTCAACTTAGGAAAAAAGACAAAAGAAAAAGGAAACGCAGAAACGCCGCCATACTACATCTCGGCAATCGATGTGGAGAAGAATGTCGTCATGGTCGCCGAGGGCACTGACAATCCCGCGCTCTTCCGCACGGAGGTGACGCTTGCAAATGTAAATTTTATCAACGGAAGTCATTCTAACATTCTTAAGAATGTTAGAATGACGGATTTGCCAAGCGATGGCAATGACACGCTGCAACATGCTAACATTCTGCAGAATGTTAGCATGTCCGTCCTCGCCCGGGTGCGGTACCGGCAGCCGTTGGTGAGGGGAGAGCTGGTAATAAGTAATACGCAAGAGGTAACTGGGAGTTCATTACCTATTACCTCCGACAGAGTCGTGAGTCCACGACAAAGTCGGGACAATTACTGCTTACTTTTTACTGCTCCTGTCAAATTCATCGCCCCCGGCCAGTCCGCGGTCTGGTATTCCGAGGACGGGGAAATGCTCGGCGGGGGCATTATCACATGACCACGCCGCTAAAGGGGATCGGTTCGACCTAGGTCGGACCGAGTTGGAATGAGTGAAGCGGACACAAAACCGGGGGTGTTGTGGGAGCGAGTGAATACGAGCGACGGTAGGGGGGTGATTGTGTAGCGGTACCCAGCGCGGTGGCGATATGAGTAGATTCAAGCTACACTTGTATCGCAATGGCCATTCGAATCATTCGAACACCCATCACACGATCGGAGCTTGCAGAAATTGCCTCCGAAGAGTTCGGTGATGTGGTGAAAGTGGTCGTAGACGTGCGGCAGGGCATCATGGCAGTCGGCGGCGAGCTCCACGCGGACGAAGAGGTGTTGCTGACCGAGGAGGCGGGGTCGGTGCGGGAAGACACCTGGGGAATAAACCTGTATCCCCAGCAGGAGGAGGATTGGGTTGAGTTCGATTCCATGATTAACTTGAAGCCCTCGCTCGGTAACCGGTCCCGAGGTGTTGAGAACGCTGAAATTCGCGGGAAGATTCTCGCGGTCATCGAGCGACTCATTCTTTCATGATGCGCCCGTTACACGCTGAACTCGCGGGCGGCGCGTGGTATGCGCTCTCGCTCAAATCCCAACTGGGGAATATCGGCAGCGAGGTTTCCCGCGCCGCCCGGTGGCAGGAGCGGGACGAGGCGCGTTTCCGTGGCGCCGTCGACCGCGCGCTCGATCTCTTTGACTTGACGCTCGCGGACCCTCGGTGGGCGGGAAGGCGGTGGGAGATTGCCCGTGCGCGCGAGGTGTTCTGCGATGCCGTGTACGGGGGACGCTTGTACGGGAGCTCGCTCGCGGGAATCCAGAAGTACTTTGACCAGTTCGCCCTCGCGGCACGCGCCTTTTCGTCGCAATAATCATGTGCTGCATAGTTGTGGACAACCCGCCGTGCGGGCTTGACGCCCCTGCGGGGGGGGTAGGATGGGGATATGAAAAGCGAACCTGGCTACCAGCCCGGGCCGGAGGGATCCAATAGGGCGGAGGGGGTGGTAAGAGAATTCATTTCCGTCGATGGGATTCATGAAGACGTGGTGGTTGTTGCCCACCGAATTTTCTGTTTGATTGAAAAAAAATACAGCAATGAGAGTGGAGAAATATGGCAGAAACCCGCAGAGTTGGATAAGATTGTTGATTATTGGGACAATTTTGACGATGAAACAAAGCAACTTATGATGAGTGTTATTCCCGAGTTGGCGGCATGTATATTATCTCGCAAGCTCCACAGACTTGTAGCAAACAAATAAGTAAAGTTGTTGCGCGATTAATCTGGATCCGTTCGGAGATATAGTTGTGCTATAACTAAATAGTGCCTGCACCGAGCGTGCTGTTCTACGGAGCGCTCACATTCCTCCTCGGGGTCCTCCTCGCGAGTCTTGGGTTGACCTATCAGGTGCTTCTTATAGTCGCCGCGCTCGCCGCGGTGTTGCTTATTGTTGGATTCTTTGCGCCACGTTTCATTTCAGTACTCGCGCCCCAAGGCGAGACCTCGGGGATTCTTGAGGTCTCGCCTTGGGGCGCGATGCGACGCCGGTGCTTTGTGCTTGCGGCGCTCGCGCCGCTCATCATCGCGGGGTCGGTGTACTACCACTTCGACGACATGCGATTCCGTGCCTCTGCGGTGTCACTGGGAACCCAGACGTTGCGCGGCGTTGTGGTGAATGATCCGGTGCTTCGGGATGGGTACCGTTCAGCATTCATCCGGCTCGATCCGCCAGCTCACGGAGCCGCAGCAGGGCGGGCCCGCCCGAACGACCCCGCCAGAACGGCTTTGTCGGGCTGGCGTCCGGTCGGGCGGGTCATCGCGAACCTCCCGCCGTACCCGGCGGTCCGGTACGGGGACGAGGTTTCACTCGCCGGCGTCGTGAAGCAACCGGAGCCCGAGGGGTACGCCCGGTACCTTGCGAAGGAGCGTGTGTCGGGCGTGATGAACCGGCCGACGGTTACCGTCGTCGCGCGTGGGCAGGGCTCGCCGATTCAGTCCGCGCTCTTCTCCCTGAAGCATGCGGTGACCGGCGTCTTCGCGCGCGTCCTGCCGGCGGAGGACGCCTCGTTTCTCTCCGGCCTCACGGTGGGGGAGCGCGGTGCGTTTTCGGATGAGCTAAAGAACTCCATGCAGCGCTCCGGCACGACGCACCTTGTCGCGCTCTCCGGGTATAACATCACCATTCTTGGCGAGGCGGTCATGGGTGCGGCGCTCTGGCTCATATCTCGACGGCGTCGAGCAGCGTTCCTCGTCACGCTTGCGGTGATACTCGGGTTTGTGTGTATGGCAGGGGCGGAGGCATCGGTGGTTCGAGCCGCAATCATGGGGTCACTCGCCCTCGCCGCGAAGGAGACTGGACGACTCTTCGACGTTCGGCAGGCCGTCGTCCTCGCCGGCCTCGCGATGGTTCTCGTGAACCCGAAGGTGCTCGCGTTCGACGTGGGGTTCCAGCTCTCCTTCGTCGCCCTTCTCGGCATCGTCTACCTTGAGCCCGTGCTCCGGCGATTTACGGCGTCCCGGGGGAACAAAGGTTTCCTCGACTGGCGTACCACACTATCCACGACTGCCGCAGCCCAGCTCGCGGTTGCACCCATCTTGATTGCGCAGTTTGGGATGGTGTCTGTGACCTCGCTCGCGGCGAACCTGCTCATCCTTGCCGCGGTGCCGATTACAATGGGTGTGGGGTTCTTAACCGCCGCAGTCGGTGCCGCGTCGATTCTCCTTGCGCAAGTCGTCGGTCTCGTCGCATGGGCGCTCACGCAGTATGAGTTGGGCGTTATCCGGCTATTCAGCTTGATTTCCGTGCCCGTCGCCCCCGCCATTTCGTGGGCTGGCGCGTTCGCGTACTATGCCGTGCTTATCGGATTCGTGGTCTGGATGACGAGAACCCATCTCAAAAATGCGCATACTTGAGAAACATAAAGAAAAAATCCTCATACTCGCGCTCGCCCTCCTCGCGCTCGATATCGTTGTGTGGCGGGGAGTGCTTGCGTCATCCGCCGAAACGAGATTTCTCTTTCTCGACGTGGGGCAGGGGGATAGCGAACTCGTGGAATTCCCCGCCGGAGGCGGGCAGGCCGGCGGCGTACAGCTCCTCATTGACGGCGGGCCGCCGACCGGCGCGGTGCTCCGGGAACTGGGACGCGCGCTCGCCCCGACCGACCGCTATATCGACCTGGTGCTCATGACCCATCCGCAAGAGGACCACTTTGGCGGGCTTATCGAGGTACTCCGGCAGTATGATGTCGGCGCCTTCCTCTCTTCGGGGCGGTCGCGGGATACCGATGCGTACCGCGAGCTCATCCGGGTCATCGAGGAGCGTGGCATCCGTATGGTCGAGCTCGGAGCGGGCGACCGTATTCGGACGAGCGGCGGTACGGTTCGCATACTTTCGCCGACGCCAGACCTGCTTCGCTCGGATGACCTGAACGATACGACGCTCGTCGCGCGCGTCGAGAGCGGCGGCGTTTCCGCCCTCTTCACCGGCGACGCTGGGGCGCCGGTCGAGCGGACACTCGTCCGCGCGGGCGTAAGTCCCGTGGATATTCTGAAAGTCGGCCACCACGGGTCGAAGTTTTCCTCATCAGAAGAGTTTCTCCGCGCGC
This sequence comes from bacterium, assembly GCA_030647415.1. Classification (GTDB taxonomy): domain Bacteria; phylum Patescibacteriota; class Minisyncoccia; order UBA6257; family GWB1-50-10; genus JAUSKB01. The sequence continues at coordinate 50,816 of JAUSKB010000016.1, read as the reverse complement.
TCCGCCCCGCGGTCGCCGTCATTGAAGTCGGGAAGAATAGCTACGGCCACCCGACGTCCGAAACGCTCGCGCGGCTCCGCGCCGCGGGCGCCGCCATTTTTCGCACGGACGAGCGGGGGACAATTGAGGTGCGGTTGGGCGGGTTGGGGTTGCAGGTTTTCACCGCGCGTTAAGAAAGATTAGGAACCCGGTTCCCCGAGGCGAGACCTTGGGATTCTTTTAAGGTCTCGCCTTGTGAATCCGAGGCTCCTGACCCTTTTTTACATTCGGCGACGCCGTGGTAGTATGTGTTTGTATATGGAACGCACCCTCGCGAAAGACATCACCGCGCACGAAGGTCAGACCATAACGCTCGAGGGCTGGGTGGATGTCCGCCGCGACCACGGCAAACTCGTTGCACACAGAGGCTTGCACACAGAGGCTTCGCCTCTGTAAATTCGAATATGTTGTAATAAAACATGGTTGACACGAGAATAAAAGAGTGATAACAATAAAATACATTTTTCAATGGGACATTAACAATGGAGGAAAATATGAAAAGGGGCAGACCGGAAGCGGAAGTGTTCATGTTGTATGGAGAGAAGAAAAGGACCACCATTTTTCTCCCTAAGAACCTGTCGCAATATGTGAAAATTTTTGTTAGCCAGCAGAACCTTAAGACGAAAAATAACAGTTTCACTTCTTTTGTGAATGATTTAATCCTCAAGGAGATCAAGCTCCGCGGATTCGATCCCGCAAGGTATCCGGAAGTCGAGATTTTACAAAGATGATGGTTGCAAGGAGCGGGAAACCGCTCCTTTTTTGTTGTGGTCAGAAACTCATGGAACCTAATATTCGGACGCCCGATGTCCATTGGACGTCGGACGTCTCCGATATTACTATGAAGGAATGAAACGAACCCTCACAAAGGACATCGGCGCCCATGAGAGCGAGCAGGTCACGCTCGAGGGATGGGTGGATGTCCGGCGCGACCACGGGAAGCTTGTTTTTATAGACCTCCGGGACCGAAGCGGCATCGCGCAGGTTGTCTTCACGCCCAAGGAGGTCGCGGCGCATGAGGTGGGCCAGACGCTCCGGAGCGAGTGGGTGGTGCGGCTCACCGGTATGGTGAAGAAACGCCCGGCGGGCATGGAGAATCCGAATCTCCCGAACGGCGCGTACGAGGTTTCGGTCACCGCGATCGAGGTTTTGAATGAGGCGAAAACCCCGCCCTTCCCGCTCGACACCGACGGCCACGATGTGGACGAGCAGCTTCGCCTCAAGTACCGCTACCTTGACCTCCGCCGGCCGCGGATGCAGAAAAACCTGAAGCTTCGGCATGCGGCGGTCCGGTTCATCCGGGAGTATCTCTCGAACGAGGGATTCACCGAGATAGAGACGCCCATTCTTACGAAGACCACACCCGAGGGCGCGCGCGATTTCCTCGTGCCCTCCCGCCTCCAGCCCGGCAAGTTTTATGCCCTCCCACAGTCGCCCCAGCAGTACAAACAGCTCCTCATGGTTGCGGGATTCGAGCGGTACTTCCAGATTGCGCGCTGTTTCCGCGACGAGGACCCACGCGCGGACCGGGCGTACGGGGAGTTCACCCAGCTCGACCTCGAGATGTCGTTCGTGACGCAGGAGGATATTCTCCGGCTCGCCGAAGACCTGTTCACGAAGCTCGCCGAATCCATCTTCCCCGAGAAGCACATCACGAAGAAGCCGTGGCCGCGGCTCTCCCATACGGAGGCGGTAGCGACGTACGGTACGGACAAACCGGACCTTCGGAAGGACAAAAAAGACCCGAACGAGCTCGCATTTTCCTGGACCATTGATTTTCCGCTCTTCACCGAGCAGTCGAAGGAGGATTTCTTTCATGGCTCGGGGGCGGCGAAGTTCGCCCCGTCGCACCACATGTTCACGGCGCCGCACCCCGACGACGTACCACTTCTCGATACCGATCCCACGAAGGTCCGCGGCCTCCAGCACGACATGGTCCTGAACGGCTACGAGGTCGGCGGGGGAAGCATCCGTATCCACCGCCCGGAGGTGCAGGAGAAAGTATTTGACCTCATCGGCTTCAACGCGACACAAAAAGCGCAGTTCGACCACATGCTTACGGCGTTCCGCCACGGCGTCCCGCCCCACGGCGGCATCGCGCCAGGCATCGACCGGCTCATGATGGTGCTCCTGGGAGAATCGAGTATCCGCGAGGTGATGGCCTTTCCGGCGACCTCGAGCGGCCAGATTGCGGTGATGGACGCACCTTCGGAGGCAACGCTTACTCAGCTTCACGAACTCTCCATCAAGGTGGAGACGGGAGAAGAATAACCGACAACAAACAACCGACGACCAACAACAGATGCACACAAGACATCCGAAAGAAGAACTCACATTCGTGATGGTGAAGCCCGACGGGGTCCGGAAGGGGCTCGTGGGCGAGATTATCCGCCGCATCGAGCAGCGGGACCTGAAAGTTGTGGCAATCGAGATGTTCAAGCCGACCCGCTCGCAGCTCGACGACCACTACCCGAAGGACGAGGCATGGATTGCGCGTCTCGGCGGGAAGACGCTCGCGACGTACGAAAAGTATGGGTACGACCCCATGACGGAGGTTGGCACGACGGACGCGCTCGCAATCGGGAAAAAAGTGCGCGGGTGGCTCCTCGACTACATGGACTCGGCGCCTCTGGTCCGCATGGTTGTGCAGGGTGTCCACGCGGTAGATATGGTGCGGAAGATTGCCGGCGTGACATTGCCGGTGAACGCAGACATGGGGACGATTCGCGGCGATTATTCCATTGATTCGCCGGCGCTGGCGAACAAGGAAAAACGGGCGGTGATGAACCTAATGCACGCGTCGGAGACGCCGGAGGAGGCGAGACACGAGATTGAGCACTGGTTCGGGAAGCTCGTGAAGTTCGAGTACAAGCGGTTCGGAGTTGACGAATAACTCATGGAAAACAAACCCTTCGACGTTGCTCAGGGTAAACCTGACCCACGGCTTCATATCGTCACGGTGACGGGTATCATCGAACGGGAGGGGAAATATCTCATCCTGAAGCGCTCGGAGCGCGAGGTGGCGTACCCCGGCGCGTGGACGGTGCCCGGCGGGAAACTCGTGCGGCACGAGTATGAGCACCTGCCGAAGACCGAGGGCACGCACCATTGGTACGACATTGTTCCCGCGACGCTCGCGAAGGAGATTGCGGAGGAGTGCGGGCTCACCGTGAAAGATTTTTCATACCTTACGGACATGACATTCATCCGGCCGGATGACGTTCCGGTGCTTGTGCTCTCCTACTGGTGCCGGTATGCAGGCGGCGAGGTGAAGCTAGGGAAGGACATGACGGATTCCGCATGGATCACGCCCGACGAGGGGAAGAACTACGAACTCATCCCCGGCATCCTGGATGAGATTCGCGCTGTGGATTGCATCGTGAACGGAAAATAATTTCGGAGCTCCCCGAAATCGGTCAAGTGCCGGGATGCGGCATGCAGTTGACACCACGGCGGATTCCCATCCATTCCGCCGATTTCTGTCAACGGGATCCGGAAAACGCGGCGGTGGAGACAAAGGTTTTCAGGTATCGATAGGACAACATCGAGGATGTTCCGTCAATGGAGTTATGCACCTCCGAATGAGCTGGCGGCAAAATTCCTGGTGTATAGTATGGATGTCCCGCTTCTCTGATTCCGGATCAAGCAATTTCCATAGGGACCCTTACCAATTGCCCGACATCATTGAGAACTCTTTCCAATTGTTTTCATACGTGCCGGACTGCGGGGACCCACCTGGTTTCTAACCGGGATTATCGGAAAGCGGGATCGAAAAACAGGCGCCTGAGGCGGCTGTTTTTCGTGCTACAACCTGCACTGAAAAGGCAAAAAGTAGCGTCATGAGCGGTATATTCGACAATCGGGGGGGGCCGCCGAGGCGTTGTTTGAGGCAAGTACTTGACACATTTGTGCTATGTATGGTAATATTCTCGCAAACGATGGACCGAGAACCGGCCATAGTTTTCCACAGCGGTGGTTTTACTTGACGGAGATATGGTATCTGTAGTACCGTACCAGTATGCCTATGATTAAGAACGTCGATCAATTTCTCGAAACGGTCTTCACGGACTTCACGCAGAACCAGCGGAAGGTTCTTTTGTCGCGCTTCGGTCTGAAGACCGGGAAGGCGGCGACGCTGCAGGCCGTCGGGGACGAACTCGGCATCACGCGCGAGCGCGTCCGCCAGATCCAGGAGCAGGCGATGAAAAAGCTCGGTGGCGCACTGAAGGTGTCGGAGGGACCGTTCGTGCAGTTGGTCGTGGCGCACCTCGCCGCGGTCGGCGGGGTCCGGAGCGATGTGGAATTCATCAAGGACATCCGGCAGAAGTTTTTCGCCGGCTCGAATACGAAGCACCTCGACCAAAAGATTCGGTTCGTACTGTTCGCGGCCGGTGCGCCGTCGTACCGAAAAGAGGACGACACAACGAACGCGTACTGGTATGCGGACGATGCGGCGCACAAGAAGTTCACGGAGTTTGTGAAGCACGCGACGAGCGTTTTCAAGACCACCGACCGGCAGGAGTTCTTCGACCGGAAGGTGTACCTCGCGGTGGCGAAGGACCCCGCGTCGGCGCACCTCCTCTCCATCCCCAAGCACTTCGGTGTGAACGTGTTCGGCGATGTCGGGCTTGTCGAGTGGCCCGAAATCGCTCCGAAGACGGTCCGCGACAAGGCGTACCTGGTGCTCCGAAAGAGTTCCTCGCCGCTTCACTTCGAGGACATTTCGAAAAACATTTCGAAGCTCGGCATCGATAAGAAGACTGCGCACGTGCAGACGGTGCACAACGAGCTCATTAAGGACGACCGGTTCGTGCTGGTGGGTCGCGGCATCTACGGACTTCGCGAGCAGGGGTACCAGCCCGGTACGGTCCGCGAGGTGGTTGCCCGGCTCTTGAAGAAGAACGGGCCGCTTCAGGCGCACGAGGTAGTGACGCGGGTGAACCAGGAACGGTTCCTGAAGGAAAATACCATTCTTCTGGCGCTCCAGAACCGGAAGTTTTTCAAGCGCCTCGAGGACGGCCGCTACCACACGAAGGAGGCGTAAGGATAGTAAGAGGTAAAAAGTAATAGGAAAACACGAGAAGACTCCCCACAGGGAGTTTTCCGTTTCATGGGCAATGAGTCTATAATGGGTACACAGCCGTTACACGCATGATCAAGGGTGTTTTCCACGACATATTCGGTCTGATTGCCGAGTTTTTCCAGAAGCCGGAGGCATGGTGGCTCGTCGCCCTCCTTGCCCTCACCGGGGCGGGGAGCGCGTTCGTGCTTCCCGACGTTTTTCTCATGCCGGTACTCCTCGAAGTGTTTCGGTTCCTTTTGCGTACGTGGTGGTTATGGGCGTTTTTTCTACTCGTGCCGCTTACCGCCGGAGCCTGGAAGCATTGGCGGCAGGAGCTATTCAAGCACTCGCTTGAATTCGTGCTCCTCGAGCTTCACATGCCGCGCGAGGTTACGAAGAGTCCGCAGGCGATGGAGCAGGTGCTCCAGACCTTTCAGTCAGTTCGTGGCGACCCTGACAATATCGTGGAGGAATTCTGGGATGGGAAATTTGTCATTCCCATCTCTCTTGAGGTGGTGAGTTTTGGAGGAGAGGTCCATTTCTATATCCGGTGCCAGAAAAAACAGCAGCACATGGTGAAAATCGCACTGTTTTCATACTACACCGACGTTGAGGTCCGCGAAACAGAGGACTATCTCGGCCGACTCCCCACATCAGATGCCGACATGGTAGCGCGGGGGTGGGACTTCTGGGGGACCGAACTCATCCTACTTCGGGAGGAGGCGTACCCCATTAAGACGTATGATGCATTCGCGCGCGAGGCAGAGGAGGAGCAGTTCGACCCCATCTCGGTGCTCCTCGAGGTGTTCGGGTCACTCAAGGGTGAGGAGGTTGCGGCGGTGCAGTTGCTCGTTGCGCCGGCGGATCCAGAATGGGGTACGCGGTGGGAACCATTCCTCGCGAACCTTCGGAAACCGGCAACCATCGAGGTTGCCAGCGATGACGAAAGTAAGCGTCAGGCGCCAGTTGCTCGATCGCCGCGCCAGCTCGAAGTGCTTGAGGCGGTTGAGGGGAATCTCTCGAAACCGGCGTTCGATACCCTGATTCGTTGCTTCTATGCCGCCCCCGTCAGCCTATTCAACGACGCGGTGGTGAAGAGCGGCATCGTTGGCGCGTTCAATCAGTACACCGCGTCCGATTTAAATGGATTCAAATCGAACTCGAATGCGGGGGTGAAGGCAAACCCGTGGAAGTGGCCGCACGTGCGCGCGCGACGGCGAACCAGTTACCGGCGGCAGCGGTTTTTTTGGAATTTCCTGCAGCGCGAGGTTCCGCCAGCGACGTGGTGGGGGAAACTCGTTACGTCTTCCCCCCTCAACCTTAACTTTGCGTCGAAGCGGTTTCTCTTGACGACGAAGTGTGTTGCGACACTCTTCCATCCGCCGACCGCGGGCGTGCTCACCGCACCACACATCAAGCGTGTGGAGAGCAAGAAAGCTGGTCCGCCGTCGGGACTCGCAATCTTCGGCGAGGAGGGGGAAATCGAACACTATGTTTGAATTTATCGGCAGCATCAACTGGGGACGCGCCATTTTCACCATTCGGGGCGTAATCATTTTTTTGGACCTCGTGCTCTTTGCGGTGTTCGTATACTCATTTTTGAAGGAGCTCGAGTATCGGCCGACGTTTGTCCGAAATTTGCAGGCGGCGAGGAAGCGGCCGGTACTCGGTGATCCAAAGGTTCGCGAGCAGTGGCTTCATATACTCGAGCAAGCGGACCGGAATCCGCCACAGTCATACGCGCTCGCGATCATTGAGGCAGATAAGTTCACCGACAGCATTCTCCAGCGCATCGGGTACCCGGGCGAGCATATGGCCGATCGGCTGGAGTCATTGAACGGCGCGGAGCTCGCCACACTCGATAATTTGTGGCGCGCGCACCGGCTCCGGAACGAGCTGGTGCACACGCCGGACTTCGATGTATCTGAGCATGACACGAAGCACGCGCTTCGTTCGTACCAAAAGTTCCTCACGGAGCTCGGGGTTCTCGAATGAAGCGTGATACCAATATACGAATGCATTCGAATGATACGAATACTACCAATAGATTCCCATTCGTATCCATTAGTATCATTCGTACCATTCGTATATTAGTATCATAGTTGCATGGCCAATAGCTCCAAGATCCAACTCATCAAGTACGCGCCGCCGCCACCGGAATTGCCGGTCTACGGCCGCGTGCCGCCGGCCGAGGTCTCGTTCATCGGGCGCACGAACTACGTCGCCGCGCTCGAGGAGAAGAAATTCATCTTCGGTATCAAGCGCACGGATCGGCAGCGGCACCTCTACGTCATCGGGAAGAGCGGCGTGGGGAAGTCAAAGCTCCTGGAACTCATGATGCGGCAGGACGTTGCGTACAGTCACGGGTTCTGTCTTATGGACCCGCACGGCGACGTCATCGACGCGATGCTCGACTTCATTCCCGAGGAGCGCATGCGGGATGTTTGCATCATTAACCCCGCGGACACTGAGTTCCCCGCCTCATTCAATCCGCTCGCAAACGTCGACCCCTCATTCAAACACCAGCTGACGCAAGGGCTCATCGAGGTCATGGAGAAGCAGTTCGGCGCGAACTGGACGCCGCGGCTCGAGCACGTCTTCCGGTTCGCCTGCCTCGCGCTCCTCGACTACCCGCACGCGACGATGCGGGGGATGATCATGCTCCTGAAGGACCGGAACTACCGGCAGAAGGTGGTAGAGTACATCGAGGATGACATGGTGAAGCGCTTCTGGGCCATCGAGTTCGCTGATTGGTCCGAGAAGTTTGACACTGATGCCATCATCCCGCTGGTGAACAAACTCGGCCAGTTTCTCTCGAACCCGCTTCTTCGGAACATCTTTGGCCAGAAGGAGAACAAGGTGAACCTGGAGCAACTTATGAACGAGAGGAAGATCATCCTCATCAACCTTTCGAAGGGGAAGCTCGGCGAGGAAAACGCGAGCTTCTTCGGTTCTATGTTCATCACGAAGATCAAGCAGGCAGGTATGGCGCGCGCCGCGCTCGCGGAGCGCGACCGGCGCGACTTCTACCTCTATATGGACGAGTTCCACAACTTGGTCACGGAGACGTTCGAGAACCTTCTTTCCGAGGCACGGAAGTATGGGCTGTGCCTCACGATGGCGCACCAGTACATGGGTCAACTCATCGCGGGGGTCCGGAGCGCGGTTCTGGGGAACGTCGGTTCTATGATCATTTTTCGTGTCGGCGGGCAGGATGCCGCAGAGCTCGAGGCGGAAATGACGCCGGTCTTTAAGGCAAAGGACATGATCAATCTCGGCATGCAGCAGTTCTATGTGAAGATGACCATCGACGGCGACACCTACGACCCGTTTTCGGCGGAGACACTACGAGTCCTGCCGCCGCCGCACCGCTCGTTCAGGCAAGAGATCATCAATGCGTCGCGGGAGCGGTACTCGATCCCCGCGGACGCCGCAAAGCGGCTCATCGCGGCGGAGGAAGCGTAGACAGCGACAAGAGAGAAGAAACGAGAGACACAGGAAGATGGTGACTGTATACGCGTTACTGTCTACGGTATACCCCGTTAGGGTTTTACGAGCAATCCGCGTCCTGGTGTTTTTTTTGTGTCAGAACATAGGTTTTTATCCGGAAAAATTTGTGTGTAAAACCCTAACAGGGTAAACTAGAAGCACGGTGATGGCGACACTTGGAGAACGGATTGGGACCATCCTGAAACGCGCTCGGGAGCATTTTATCGTCATTGAGGAGGCGGACTCCGACGAGGCGGGGCGCGGATTCACGGTCACGCCGGCGACCGTTGACCATGTGGAGCAACGGGTTGCGCTTGGGACGCCGTACCACGCGAATGACTTTCGGAGCGTTCGCCGGCGACTATTTCCATTCGACCGAGGTGTCGTGGTGCTCGACGGCCGTCGCGCAACGACCGTCGAGAGTATCGCGCGCGTGCGGCGTGAGGTCATCGAGCGTCCCATCGACGAGGGGGAGCTCGACACGCTCGTCTTTAAGGCGCTGTGGGAGTTCCTGAATCGGTACCGGTCCTGGGCGGCGAAAAAAATGGACATCGCCGACCTCGATCTCACGCTCGCCGCAATCGAGGTGATTAACGTCTCCCTTGATGGGCATCGGCTCTTGAATCCGATCGGGTTCCGGGGCGGTGTGCTCGCGGTGGGGTTCCGCGGTACGTTCGTGCCCCGAACGCTCGCGGAAGCGTTCAATCGATTCCACGGCTGGGTCGGCGAACTTACCGTCGCCGAGCGGGGGAGCCTCCTCGCGAGCACCCTCCTCAAGGGTTCGGGAGGGTACCTGCTCGATGTCGGCGAACAGCGAACGACCGTGTTTATCCGGCGCGATGAAGATCTGGCGTTTCTGCGCGAATTTGACTGGGGTGCCGCCTCGGTCATTACTGCGGTTGCGGAACATTTCATGAGCTCCCCGCTGGTGGCACGGGAACTACTCACCGCGGTCGCCCATGGCAGGACATCAGAGCGATTTGCGCGTGCGGTCGACCGGGTGCTTCGGCTGAAAGCTACGCAACTACTGGAGTACATTGACGGACTTTCCGGGAAGCGGAAGCTCACCTCAATAAAAGTTTCTGGCAGCAAACCTGCCCATGATGCAGCGGTGGATAGGTCCGCGGGTGACCGCTTGGTCCATTTTCGAGCCTCGGTGCCGCGGTTTCAGACGCTCCTGTCTCATGCGCCCATCTCCTGCATCTCGGCGGATCAGGTCTGTTCCGCACGGGGGTTTACCGTCGTCGGGAACGCCCCGCCTTCGCGGTGCCGGAGCCCGCTTTGGCGGGGCGAAGGCCCGCCCCGCCCCGCCCCTCCATGGCGGAGCGAGGCGAGCACTACGTTTTCTGCGGAGACGTTTGCCGCGGTGATGTACCCGTATGCCCGCCGCGAGTATGGTATCTTAAACCAGCTTCTGCGCCGCCGCGCCCGGTGGCTTATCGCGCAACCATAGTTGTATTATAAAGAACATTCACCCTGTTAGAAGTTTACATACAAAACAGAAGGGTCTACCCTGTTAGAGTTTTACACATAATCCATTGCATATAAAAATTTGTTATTGCGCGAACAAAACTTTGTGAGATATTTGTGTGTCTGTAAAACTCTAACAGGGTAAATGACCGAGAAAAAAATACTCATTGCGCGCGGGGATAGCCTCCCGGCAATCGTGGAAAAGATCCTTACCGAGGATTCCACGAGGATTATGCTTACCATCCCGTCCGGAGCCGACATTGGCGTTTCGGTGCAGAATTTCCACCTCTTGCGCCGGGAAGCCGAGCACGCGGGGAAGGAGCTCATGATCGAGTCGGCGGACGACCATATCCTCGAACTCGCGTCGCTCGCCGGGATCCCATCCCGCAACGCATTCTTCCACTCGAAGGAGCGGGCTGTTTCCGATATCATCGCACGGCCCGCCTCGACTCGCCCACTCGTCGGGTCCGCTTCGTCGCGGCTCCAGCCCAGCCTCGACTCGACGTCTCGGCGAGGCGGGCGAGGTGGATTGAATGCGCAAGCGGTGGAATCTGCCGCAGATCGTCTAACGTCTGATATCGAACGTCAAGAAGTTGAGCGCGAAGAGTCAAAACTCGAAATTGAAAACAGCGAACGTTCGACGAAGGACACACAACCTGCCGCGGTTCCAGAGCCGGAGCCGGAGCGTCCCAAGCGGTCACCGCACTGGTTCCGCGTCCTGGTGATTTCCGTATGCGCCGCCGCGGTACTCGGGGGAGGCTGGTGGGTGGCGACCGCGGTGGTGCCGCGCGCGACCGTCACGATTCGCGCCGCACGGATTCCCATCCCGTTCATGGAATTGATCGACGCCTCGGTCCGTGTCACTGCGCCCGAGAGTACCGGCACGCGCATCGTGCTGCCTGCACAGTCGTTCGACGCACGGCGCACGTTGGAGCTCACCTTCCCGACGGCAGGGACGGAACGTGTGGCCACGAAGGCGTCGGGAACACTCGTGGTGACGAACGCGTTCAGTTCGGAACCGCAAGTGCTGGTCGCAACGACCCGGTTTGTCTCGCCGGAGGGCACGGTGTTCCGCTTAAACCAGCGATCGGTCATTCCCGGTGCACGGGTTTCTGGGGGAACCATCCAATCGTCCACGACGACTGTTTCGGTGACGGCTGATGCGGCCGGGGAGGCGCATAATGTCCCTGCGAGCGACGGATGGCGGATTCCGGGATTCCAGGGTACGCCGAAATATGATACGTTCACCGCGGCGGCGCCGGACGCACTCCGGGGCGGTTTCATGGGCGAACGGGCAGCGCCCACGAAGGAAGAGGAGGCGAGGGCGGTGCAGTCGCTCGATGCGTCGCTCCGTGATGCGCTCGTGAGCGAGCTGGTGCTCCTCACCGCAAATGAGCATTTTACGGAGCTCCGTGACGCAACGCGGTTCGTCGTTCTGCGCCGCCTCCGCTCGTCGGGGGACGATTCCGGTACGTTTCGGTTGTTCGGTGAGGCGTCGCTCAAGCAGATTGTCTTTGATGACCGCATGTTCAAGGAGGCGGTTGGCGCACGGGCGGTGCGTGCGGCGGCGCAGCAGTCCTCGTCGCTCACCGTGGACTCGATCGATGCGTCGTTCGAGGTGCCAACAGTCGACTTCGATCGTGGTACACTCACGGTCGCGGCATCCGGCACGGTAGCGCTCCGGTATGTGCTCGATAGCACTGCACTTACCACGCTCATACTGGGCAAGGATGAAACGAAGCTCAACTCAATGCTTTCAGACATTCCCGGCATCTCGAAGGCAACCGTGCATCTGTGGCCGTTCTGGGTCCGCCGGGCGCCGAACGATTCCCGGAAAATCACGGTCGTGGTGGAGTAGCGCTCATGGAGAGAAATAGGTAATGAGTAATAGGTAATAAGAAAAGCGCTGGGTTCCCCTAGTACCAATTACCTTTTGCCTATTACTTGCAGTTGTGCTTGACATCTCCCGCCTCATTTGTATACTTAGCTATGTGTATTGTGTATTGCGTATTCGGTGCGAGGCTTCAGGATGCCAAAAGACGAAGGACAGATAGTACGGATTGAAGGAACTGTCCAGGAAGCATTACCTGGGCTTCTCTTTCGCATTACCGAGGACAAGACCGGAAAGGAGGTCCTCGCACACCTTGCCGGGAAGATGAAGTTGCACCGCATTCGCGTCATACCTGGCGACCGTGTCATGGTCGAGATGACCCCGTACGACGACCGTCGTGGCAGAATCGTCCGCAGGTTCTAGAAAGGGTTCCATTCATCCTGTTAGAGTTTTACAAACCCACGAATCCTATGGAAACTTGTTTGCCAAACGAAAAACTTTTTACACGCAGTTGGATTGCGTGTAAAACTCTAACAGGATGAAGGTACGCTCATCAGTAAAGAAAATCTGCATGAAATGCAAAACGGTCAGACGCCGTGGTCGTGTCTTCGTTATTTGTGTGAACAAGAAGCATAAGCAGAGGCAGGGCTAGTGCGATACCAATATACGAATTCATGCGAATGATACGAATAATACTAATAACACCAACGAATTCCCATTCGTATGATTAGTATCATTCGTACCATTAGTATATTTGTATCATTATGAGAATCGTCGGCATCAACATCCCTGATACCAAGAAGATTGCCGTGAGTCTCCGCTCCGTCTACGGCATCGGCGCCACGCGCGCCGAGGAGATTCTTGTGGGAACCGGTATCGCCCCGGAGAAGCGGACGAAGGATCTCACGCCCGAAGAGGTGAACCGTATTCAGACGTTCCTCGAGAAGCACCTTACCGTGGAGGGGGAGTTGCGGTCGCAGGTCCGTCAGAATGTCGCCCGCTTGAAGGATATTAAGTGTTACCGGGGAACCCGACACGCCCGCCGACTGCCCGTTCGCGGACAGCGCACCAAGACGAATTCACGCACAATTCGCGGGAACGTCCGAAAGACTGCCGGTAGCGGCAAGCGGAAGGTCGACCTAAAGTAACGCCGAACGAACGTATGGGAAAGAAAAAGACCATCACGAAGAACCAGGACGACCTCATCAAGGAATCCGAGGCGGTCGAAGCAACCGCGGCTGCCAAGTCGGCGCAGAGCACCAGGCAGCGCTTGGACGCCGGCAAGATTTACATCCACACTTCGTTCAATAACACCATGATTACCGTGACCGATTTGAAGGGTGGCGTGGTAGCATGGATGTCCGCGGGGTCGCTCGGGTTTTCCGGTCCGAAGAAGGCGACGCCATTTGCGGCCTCGAAGGTTGCGGAGGCGATTGCGGAGAAAGTGAAGCGGTCGGGGCCAACGAACGTGGAAATCGTGTTGCGGGGTATTGGCAAAGGCCGAGATTCCGCGATGCGGACGCTCGCAGCTAAAGGTTTCAATATCACTGCGGTGCGCGATTGCACGCCCATCCCGCACAACGGTCCACGGCCGAAGAAGCGGCGACGCGTATAAGGGCTTGGTCTGGATTTTCAAGCCGAAGGCGCAGAAAATACAGCCACCAAACCTTACCCCGCACCACTTTTGCCTCACGAATCATTACTGAAAAATATGACATCTATCACACACACCATCATTGAATCACTACCTTGCTGCAAAAGTGGTGCGGGGTGCTCGATTTTAAATTTCGCTCCGCTCAAATAAAATCGGCATGAAACGAATCACCGAAAAACAAGAACGGGCATTGGGCGTGAAGCTCTTTGTGAAGGCGGACCGTTGCAATTCACCGAAGTGCGTCATGGTACGCCGGCCGTCGCGTCCGGGCCAGCACGGCGAGCGGCGGCAGACGAAAACCGACTACGGTAAGCAGCTCATGGAGAAGCAGAAGATTCAGTGGTACTTCGGCCTCACCGACCGGCAGATGCGCCGGATTTTCGCCGAGCCGTCGCCGCAGGCGATTCGCGAGACGCTAGAGCATCGGTTGGACCAGGTCGTGTTTCAGCTCGGGCTCGCGAAGTCGCCGCGCATCGCGCGGCAGCTGGTGAATCATGGGCACATCCTGGTGAACGGTCGCCGCTCGAGCGTGGCATCACACCTGCTCCGTCCCGGCGACGCCGTGTCCATCCGTCCCGAATCCCGCGACTCGAAGCAGTTTGAAGAGCTTTCGGAACGCCTCAAAGAATTCACGCCGCCCACATGGCTCAAGCTCAATACCGACACGATGAGCGGAAACGTTTTCGCAACATCGACCACCAGCGACACGAATTTCCCCTTCGACATAACAGTTGTGAGCCAGTTTTATGCCCGATAAGGGCTTGGTCTGGATTTTCAAGCTGAAAGCGCAGAAAATACAGCCATCAAACCTTACCCCGCTAGATATCGCCGAACCAATGACAATATTTCTCAAAATAGGATACAGTCGAGTATCCGGAGTGCCCTCCGTTTCAAACGTATCAAGCGGGGTGCTGAATTTTTAGCCTTCGCTTCGCTCAGTAAAAATTCGCATTCATCCCGTTAGAAATTTACGCGGGATTGGTGAATCAATAAAATCATGTTTCCAAAAAACAGTCGTATACAAAAAATCAACGAATATGTTTAAATTTCTAACGGGATGAAATACACACACGTCAGTGACACCGTCGTCATCAAAAAGGTCTCCGAGGAGCAGAATATCGGCGTATTCCACATCGAAGGACTGTACACCGGGTACGGCACCACGCTGGGGAACGCGCTCCGGCGAACCCTGCTTTCGTCGTTGCCCGGCGCCGCCATCACGCAAATCAAAGTCAAGGGGGTCGACCACGAGTTCTCGACAATTCCAGGCATGATGGAAGATGTGGTCGAGTTCATACTGAACCTGAAGCAGGTTCGATTCCACTTTTTTGCGGACGAGCCGCAAGTACTCACGCTCCACGCGAAGGGCGAGCGGGCAGTGACCGCCGAAGACATTGAATCGACGACGTTTGCGAGGGTCATCAACACACCATTACATCTCGCGACGCTCACCAAGAAATCGGCTGATCTCGACGTGGAGCTCACAGTCGAGAAGGGGCTCGGCTACGTCCCGGCGGAGGCGCGTCGGCTTGAGCGGCTTCCGGTCGGCACCATCGTGCTCGACGCAATCTTTTCGCCAATCGTCCGTGTCTCGTTCATAGTGGAGAATATGCGGGTGGGCGACCAGACGGACTACAATCGGCTCCAGCTCGAGATCGAGACGGATGGTTCCATCACGCCGTCCGAAGCGCTCCATAAGGCAGGCAATATCCTAAAGGACCATTTCGAGAAGGTTGCAGGCGTCGAAGTGACGCCCACCGTCTCACTTGAAGCGCCAAGCGGGAAGACGAAGAAGAAACGCTAGTTTATCAGTTGACTCGTTTACTCGTTGGGTAGTTTGAAACAGGTACCGTCCAACGAAAGCGAATCATAACTAATAAACTAACCAACTATTTAACTAGCCAACTAACATGCGGCATCTCTCCACCGGTCGGAAATTCGGCAGAAAGCGCGGTCAGCGCCGTGCGTTCCTGCATGGGCTCGCGGCGAACCTCATTACGCGCAAGCGTGTTCGGACGACCGAGGCGCGCGCGAAGGAGATCCGCCATGTGGTGGAGCGGTACATCACGCACGGCAAGAAACAGAACGTCGCTGGGCTTCGCCTGCTCATGAAGACGCTCCCGAAGTCCGTTGCGTACACGGTCTACCACGACCTCGCCCCGAAATACAAAGACCGGAAGGGCGGCTACACGAAAATTACGAAGCTCGGAAAGCCCCGGCAGCACGATGCGTCCCGAATGGCAGTCATTGAATTCGTCTAACGCTACTTATGTCACCACGACCACGAAAACCGAATGCGAAAGCGACGGCAAATCCTGAAGTGCATGTCATCGACGCCGCCGGAAGGCCGCTCGGCAGGATTGCCTCCGAGGTGGCAACGCTCCTTCAGGGGAAGCGGCGGGCAACGTACGACCCGCGGCTCCTCGCGCCCATTGAAGTGCACATCGAGAATGCCCGGAAGGTCGTGGTGACGGGGCGAAAGGCGACCCAGAAGCGCTACTACAAGCACGCCGGGCAGCTCGGTCACCTCAAGGTTCGTAAATTTGAAGACGTGTTCAGGAAGCAACCAGGATGGGTGATCCGCCACGCGATTCAGAACATGCTACCGAAGAATCGTCTTCGTGCCAAACGACTTCGCCAGCTTTTCATCCGTGCATAACCAAACCCTATGACACCAACTCCCGCCGCGCCAAAAAACCCTGCCCGCAGTGCTACGCACAGCGCGGTTCGCCCGCATGACTTGCGAAGCGTGGCGGACGCGGCAGGTGGGAAGATCGCAGTTCCGGCGAAGCCGACCGTGCGGCACGTGGCTCGTCCCGCCGCGCCGCCCGCCCACCACGCCGTGCGCAGCGATACGGATGGGCGTCCGCGCATCGCCGGACATGCTGTGAAAGCGGTTTCTCAAAAAAGCACTGGCCGGTACTTTGAGGCGGTCGGCCGACGGAAGACGGCGGTGGTGCGCGTGCGATTGCACGAGGGGTCGGAGAGCGTGAAAACCGGCATCACGGTGAACGACCGCCCCTTTGCCGCATACTTCCCGATTGAACGTCACCAGCATATCGCATCCGCACCGCTCATGGGCGCGTCGCTCTCGCTCGCAGAGGTTCGCGTGACGGCGCATGCGGCGGGCGGCGGCGTGCAGGCGCAGGCGGAAGCGCTCTCGTTGGGGATCGCTCGGGCGCTCGTCAAAAAAGAGAAAACTTGGCGTCCTCGCCTCAAGGCACTCGGTCTTCTCACCCGTGACTCTCGGAAGGTGGAACAGAAGAAGTTCGGTTCCCGCAAAGCGAGAAGGCCGCAACAGTGGCGCAAGCGGTAGCGCAGCGCCACTGTTGCGGGGGAGGGGCGATGGGGAGTGGTGGTATGACATTGTCATACCATCCCACGGCGGAAACACCAAAAACTTTCTAAATTGCGTCCCTGCAATAACTTGTCATTTCAGACGGCCGTCTGGAATGACAAGTTGCACCGTTTGAGGAAATGCAAAAGCCGCGAGATTTTTCTCGCGGCTCTCTTACAACCACTCTCTCCAAACAACTCGCTGTTTCACACGCTCGAGCACGAGTGGAAGTGAAACGAAAAATGAGCCAAGTGCCATGTAGATTGGAAGGATATAGTTGCTAACATGGTGCTCTGTGATGGAGAAGATCGCTAGTCCGTAACCGACCGAGAAAAGCAGCCATGCGAACGGCCTGTCCTCCAAGGGAAAGCGCCAGACAAACATGATCGTGGGAATTGCTGCACATGAATCCGCGACGATCGCCGTGTAGAGCGCATACTGTATCAGCCGTTGCTCACCTTGGAATTGTAGCCACCCCGCGAGCGATACAAGACCGAGGATAAAACAGACCACCTCGAACCGCTCCAGTCTCTTCCACCGTTCCCCGTTCTTTATGAGGAGAATGATGATGAGGAGTGGATTTGTGAACCCGAATACCGCAGGCCATATGTTTGACGTTGCGCGGGTTAAGGAAACTTTCGTGTGGGTTTTTCTCTCGTCGGCCGCTTCAAATTCGAGAGGATAACCGACACGAGCGTTTTCTTCTTTTCCAGGGTGAGTCCCCGGTGCCTGCCGATGCCTTCCGCAATCGCGGTATTCACCCATCCCTCAACGAGGTTGGTCGTGTTTGGGCACCCTGGGTAGTCCAAATACGTGAAGAGCTGGGGTGTGGCGCGGCGGAGCACCGACCGTACGCTTCGTAGCTTCCGATGTGCGTATACTCCTCCTGCGGTTCGTTCGGCGAAAACCTTTTCGTACCGTTTTTCCCAGATTCGGTGGAGTAGGAGCCACCGGTCGCGCTCTGCAGGCGCTTTCACATACTTAAGACGATGCACGAGGTCGAGAATGTCTCGCCCCACCTCTTCCGAGGGATTCCGGGTGAGATAGTGGGTGACGAGCATGACCAGATGGAAGTGACAGCGCTGGAAGGCGGTTTGAGGCCAGTGATGTTTCACGAAGCGCTGCATGCCTTTCTGACCGTCGGCCACAACAACCTTCGGTGGCGGGAACGACTCGAGGAAGGCGAGCCAGGTGCCGTAGCGCTCTTCTGTGGCGAACCGCCAAAAGATCCGGTCCCGCTCCGTCACGGCGACCAGAGCGCAGAGTGCCCGCCCCTCAATGTACGTGCCGTCCACGATGAGGATCCTCGCCGTGAGTTCGGTGGGAATCGGCGGCTCGAGGCCAACGCCGAAGAACTGCTGGAACTCCTTAGATAATGCCTGACGGGAAACGCCGAGCTTCTCGGCGATCTTTTGCTTTGAGTCCGTGCCGGTGAGCCAGTCGACAAAGTGGTCGCGGAGATGCCGCTTCCGGGTGTCCGTTCGGTGGATGACAGTGGTCTTCCGACACTTTGGACAGCGGTACCGTTCGGTACCCGCCGCTGTTTTTCCGTGGCGCTCCATGCGACGCGAACAGCCTGGGCAGTATGGGTGTTTCATGCAAGATAGACTTGCGTATGTCTATCTTGCTGTCAAAACAGGCAAAAGAGCTCGACGACATCAAGCGCTTTTGCCTGTCCTTACCCACACGAAAGTTTCCTTAACCCCGTTGCGCCGGAGTCACGGTAGGTAACAAGAAGCACGAACCCTATGAGAGTCCAGAGGAACCAGCTTGTGGGGTTCGGGTGTACCTTCCCTTGCCATGTCCGAATGGCATAGGGCACGACGCTCAGGACTACGATGAGTCCAGAGACACGCCCAATGGTTTCTTCCAACTTCCTCTCCTATTTTGTGAATGGGATTTTAACTGTTTTCATGGAAACATAAATATAAAGAAAACGCAAGTTTTTTCAACTCGCTTCCTTTATAACCCCCCTTTGACGCTCAAGCTCGTATCTACGGCGAGAGATCCAGGGAACTCAAGGTACCGTCGGTCGAGAGCAGGTAGAGGGTGGTGTCGCGAACCGCAAACGAACGGACGTGCGCGGCGAGGGCGGTGGAAAGGGGTGGTACATGTCATACCACACTCCCCAAGACAGGTCCGCCTGTTGGTGGAACGAACCGAGCCTGCCTACTGGTAGGCAGGACTTTCTAACTAGAAAAGTGTTCCAGGATTTTATCTGTTTCCTCTCCTTTGTAAGCAAGCGTTTGGATTCCTTGCACCTCTGCCGCTCCTAACTTTCCTGTGTCGTCATCAAGAAACAGTATCTCGCTTGGTTCTACTTGCAGCTTCTGAATGAGGCTTTTGTATATTTCAGGGGCAGGTTTTTGGTAGCCCGCTTCGTAGGAAACGACCATTACGTCGAAAAGTTTATCCAAGCCGGGCTTGTAAATGTGCTCTTGGACATATTCTCTATTATTATTCGAGAGAAGCGCGATTTTATATCTCGCCTTCAGTTTTTTTATAATCTCAATTAGCGGCGCGTTCAAGGTCCCATCTCGGTATATGTACCGGCACTGGTCGTACGGGATTTCCACCCCCACTATTCGAGAGCATGCCTGAAGGAACTGCTTTTCGTCTATCTTTCCAAGGTCGTGGGATACGATAAGATTGTGAATTTTGTCTAAGTATTTTTTAATTGAGACGCCACGTTCTTCCAGGTAATGGTTCATGGGGGGATTCATAGTTGCAAAGACGTCCCAGAAATCAAATGCAATCGCTTTTATATTCTGATAGTTTTTCATAGATGCATGGGTACCCCGGCCGTAGCTCACGGCGCGAGGTTCATGGAGCTCAAGGTACCGTCGGTCGAGAGCAGGTAGAGGGTGGTGTCGCGAATCGCAAACGAACGGACGTGCGCGGCGAGGGCGGTGCTGTTGACCTGTCCGCGGAGGTCGGTCTCCGCGGCAAGCAACGTGCCGCTGGCTTGTACCAGCACCGTTCCGGAGAAACTTGGAAGCGCGGTGAGCGTTCCCGCCGGCGGCACCGGCAGCGGGCCGGCGCTCGCCGTGAGCTGCCCCGCAGTGAAAAGCTCGTCCCCGGCGACGTCCGAGAGGTAGTACAGGTTCAAGCGCCCGTCGGTTGAGAGAAAGATGAGCGCTGTGTTATCCGGGGCGATGGTAGCAGTTACGACGTTGTGCGCGACGGGCGTGAATGTCCCGGCGGTCCGGTCCAGCACCGACAGGACGCCGGTATCGGAAATCGCCGCGAGGTAGCTCCCGTTTGGCGAAGCGATGAGCGACCGAAGCCCGGAAGAAAGCGGGAACGCGTAGGTGACGCTGGTATGGAGGATAAGATTCACCACTGTCATCGTGCTCGAACCGTTCATAATAAACGCATCACCGCCGCTCTTTGCGAGCGCGGTGAATCGGTCCACGCTCGCGAGCCGTTCGAGTGAAACCTTTTTTGTGTCGAGCTCGTAGAGGCCAGCATCGGTGCCGACAATAAGCTTCTGTCCGCTGAAGGGATGCAGGAGGACGGCGCGGACGTGTTCGGCTTGCGGCGAGCTTGCTTGCAATAAGTTTGTTGAGGTAGTCGAACCCGACCGTACCAGTGTGCCGGTTGCAACAGGACCAACTGGTGAAATAGTCCTGCTACGGAGGGAGACGAAGAGTGCCGAAATATTTGTTGTGGTGTCCGGCGCCGAGAGATCCATGAGGTAGAACTGGCCCTGCCCCTCAGTCAGGAGTCGTGATGAACCCTGGTCGCTTTCAACGACTGTGGAGCCGCGAATGGTTCGACGCGCGAGCCGCAACGTCCCCGAGGCATCTTGGAGCACCGCACCTTCCCCGGTGAGCCAAAAATTCGCGATATCGATGGCGACGGGTGTGGCGGGGGCGTGAGTGGGCCAGAGTCGGATGTGGCTTGCGGCGGTCACCATTGTCGAAGATACCGTGAGCGCCTTTGTCCACGTCGAAAAATTCGGACGGGTCACGGTGACTGTGTATGTGCCGGGCGCGAGGTTGTCCACGAATGTGCCGGGGGAGAGGATGTTGGCGCCGGCCGGCCGCTCCTTGCCGTTCACGAGGAGTGTCGCGTCGGACGGGGTGAATTTCAGGTAGAGCGCGCCCGTGGGGACGAGCTCAAAGTGCCGCAGGTCGAAGACGAGCCCCCGCGTGAAGAGTACGAGGTAGCCGCCGACGGCGAGGAAGGCGACGAGGCAGAGGTAGAAGAAGGTTTTCCGGAGCCGGAGGGGCATGTGTCAGGGTTCAGTTTACGACTTCGCCGCGCGCCGCGCATTATTGACAAAAATTAGATTACAAAGTATTATGTTTCTCAGTGTTAAGAATTTCAAACATCTTAGGAGGAAGTATGATCGATCAGAGTGATGTGAAATTACTTTGGAATGGAATGTATCGACCAACGGGATCTTCTCGTCAATCGGAGATTGATACTGCCGCTCGAAAGTTCTGCCATTCGTTCGTTGGTCAGAAGCCGTCGGACATCGCCCGAAATATGCATTCTTGTGGAATTCCCCGGCGCATTGTTGAGGCATTCCTGTATATAACCTTCGTATCTGGATAGGTGGGGGGGGTTTTAAGGAGGGAGCCGCCATTTCAGTATATGGCGGCTTTTTGCTTGCGAAAACGGCGCTATGGCGGTAAAGTGGGGTGGATAGAAATAGGTACTTGGTAACAGGTAATAAGTAGCAAGTAATAGGTAATAGGAACTCGCGTATGTTGGTTTTGAGCCTCCAATTACCTTTTACCAATTACTGATTACTCTCCTCCACTCATGTTCATCCGCAAGATTGGCATCGACCTCGGCACGACGAACACGATTGTCTTCCTGCCGGACAAGGGTATCGTCATCAACGAGCCGACGGCCGTCGCACTCCGACTGCCCGACAACACCGTGCTCGCCGTGGGCACCGAGGCGAAGGAGATGGTCGGCCGCACGCCGGACAACATCGTGACCTACCGGCCCCTGAAAGATGGTGTCATCGCCGAGTACTACATCACGCGGGCGATGCTGAAGTACTTCATTGCGAAGAGCATCGGCTCCCTGAACCTGTTCCGGCCCGAGGTGGTCATCTCGGTGCCGGCGGGCATTACCTCGACCGAGTACCGCGCCGTGATGAACGCGGCGAAGGAGGCGGGTGCGCGCGAGGTTTACCTCGTGAAGGAGCCGCTCCTCGCGGCACTCGGCGCGGGCATCCCCATCCACTCGGCGGAGGGGAATATGATTGTGAACATGGGTGGCGGCACGACGGAGGTTGCCGTCATCTCCCTGGGCGGCATCGTGACCTGGTCCTCGCTTCGGGTCGCCGGAAACCGGTTCGACCAGTCCATCAGCGACTATATCCGGAAGAAATATGGGCTTGCCATCGGGGACACGACGGCGGAGAACGTGAAGATTGGGGTGGGGACGGCGCTTTCGAACCGCTCGAAGATCGAGATGAAGGTGCGCGGCCGAGACCTCCCCTCGGGGCTCCCGAAAGACCTTACCATCACGTCGAACGAGGTTTCGGAGGCCATCAATCCCCACCTCGTGGAGATCATGAACGCGGTCCAGTCCGTCTTCAATGTGACGCCGCCGGAGCTCGCCGCCGACATCATGGAGAAGGGGATTATCCTGTCCGGCGGTAGCGCCCAGCTCCGTGACCTTCAGGAGTTCTTCAAGCGCTCGCTCGGCGTCGCCGCCTATGTGGCGGAAGACGCGATTTTATGCGTGGCGAAGGGGACGGCCACCATTTTAAACCACCTCGATGTCTACAAGCGGACACTGCTCTCTAAAAGGTAAACTCTAAGCACTAAATCCTAAATTCTAAACAAATCCCAAGCACGAAATTCGAAACGGATTCAGAGCCCTTCGCATTGTTTGAGATTTAGAGTTTCGAATTTGTTTAGAGTTTAGAAATTAGGATTTAGGATTTTATGTCATCCACTCTAGTAGGGTACGATAAACTTACTGCGATATTCGCCCGCCTCTCGCGGGAGGGCACGCTAACGCACGCCTACTGTTTTGTCGGCGACCGCGGTATCGGGAAGGCAACATTCGCGGCATCGTTTGCCGCGTACCTTGAGTGTGGTAGCTTCGAGTTCGGTGCGGCAGCGCTCATGGATATCACAACGACCGCACCAGGAGAAAATAGGACGATTGGTATCGATGCTATCCGTGACATCCGTAGGTTCCTCTGGCAGACGCCGTTTCGGTCTCCGCGCCGGACTGTGGTCATCGACGGTGCCGAGGCGCTCACCCCCGAGGCGCAGGGCGCGCTCTTGAAGATTGTCGAGGAACCACCGCCACATGCGCTGCTCCTTGTCGTGACGAGCCAGGCAGACCTACTCACTCCGCCGCTCCGTTCACGGCTTTCCGTCGTGTACGTGCCGCGGCTACCTGCGGCTCATGTGGAGCGATTTTTACTTCAGCATCGTAGCTGTTCACCCGCGGCAGCTTCCCGCATCGCCGCGCGGTCGTTCGGAAGCATCGGTTGTGCGCTCGAGCTGTCGAAGCCGGAGGCGAAACCTCTAGGAGATTCCGAGGTTTCGCCTCGAGATCCTGGCGCCGAGATCGAGCGGATGCTCGTCGAGGCGCACGCGAACGGATTTCGGGGGTACCTGCCCGAACGACCGCAGTCGTCCGGTCGGGCGGGCCAGCCGGGCAGACTTGCGTGGCTTGCGGAACGGCTCGAGCTGGTCCGCCGGTTCAATGTGAATCCGGTGCTTCAGGAGCGGGCAATCCGGGAGCGTTTGGGGCGGCTCCCAAGGCGAAACCTCGGGGAATTCTGAGGTTTCGCCTTGAGGGCTCGGATGAAGTAATATAAACACACATGTTTAGCATCGAAAATTTTCGAGCCGCACTGAAGCCCATCACTGACAGTCTCACGAAGGAGTTTGCCGGAATCCGCACGGGGCGGCCCTCGCCGGGGCTGGTGGAGGACCTGAGGGTCATGTACTACGGGGAGCTCCTGCCCCTGAAGCAGGTTGCCTCCGTTGGCGTCATGCCGCCGCGGGACATCGTCATCCAAGCGTGGGATAAAGAAGCGATACCGGGCATCATAAAGGCGATCGAAACCTCCTCACTCCATGTGAGCGCGACCGCGGATGGGCTTACCGTCCGGGTGCGGCTCCCGGAACTTTCCGAGGAGCGGCGCGAGGAGCTTGTGAAGCACACGAAACGGCTCGCGGAGGACCACCGCATCCAGATCCGGCACGCGCGCGATGAGGCGAATAAGTCGGTCCAGCAGGGATTCTCCGATGGCGAGGTGCCTGAGGATCGGAAGTTCATGTTCAAGGACCAGATCCAGGAGGCGGTGGATACGGCGAACAAGCTCATTGACTCGCTGGTCGAGAAGAAGGAAGGGGAGATTAGAGAGTAAAGATAAAATTACTAATTTCCAATTTCTAATATCCAATGGGGATTTCTGGTTTGTGATTGGTAATTAGAAATTGGTAATTAGAAATTAGGAATTATGATTATTTTTTTATCCATCATCGGTTTGTCGCTCGTCATCCTGGTCCATGAGCTGGGCCATTTTTTGGCGGCAAAGGCGGCCGGAGTGCGCGTGGACGAGTTTGGTATCGGGTTCCCGCCGCGGCTCTGGAGCCGGACGGTGGGCGAGACGACATACAGCGTGAACGCCCTGCCGTTTGGCGGGTTCGTGCGCATCCACGGGGAACAGCCGGCTGGGAAGTCGGAAGAGGAGGTGGGCGATGAGCCGGAACGGCGCTTTGGAGCGAAACCACTCTGGAAGCGGATCGGTATTCTCCTTGCGGGTGTAGCGATGAACGTCCTCTTCGGATTTGTAATTTTGACGGGTGTCTTCGCCGCCGGCGCGCCGGAGCATCTCATCGTGGGTGGCGTCTCGTCCGGTTCGCCCGCGGCTGAAGCACGCATCGTGCAGGGTGATGTCATCGCCCGCGCCACATGGGGAGAGACGGCGCTCGCGGACCCAATAGACGCCGACGCATTCGTCGCGCTCGCCAGGTCCGCGGCGGGGAAGACGCTCTCGCTTGAACTCACCGGTGCGGGCGGGACGCGCACCGTCACGCTCGTCGGGCGGGCGACCCCGCCGCCGGGCGAGGGCTCACTCGGTATTGCGCTCACCTCCATCGGGTTTCCGGCCCTCCCGATTCACCAGGCGATTGCCGAGGCCTTCTTCCAGACCTTCCGGACGCTCGGGGAGGTGGCATCGAGCTTCTGGTACCTCCTCACAAATGTTTTTACGGAGCCCGGCGTGCTCCAGAAGGTGAGCGGGCCGGTCGGTATTGTGAGCTTTGCCGTCCGCACGGGCGAGCTCGGCGCGGTCTACTTTTTCCAGCTCCTCGCCCTCATCTCGCTGAACCTGGTCATCCTGAACCTGATTCCGTTTCCGGCCTTGGACGGCGGCCGGGTCCTCGTGTTGCTTGTTGAAAAGCTCATTCGGCGCCCCATCCCGCGCCGAGTACAGATAGCCATAAACGGCGTCGGGTTCGCCGCCCTCCTTCTCCTCATGGCCATCGTCACCGTGCAGGACGTGGGGAAACTGCTGTAGTAGTAGAAATCGAATCTATCGAAGTCCGACTTCGATAATATAATAACGAGACACGAAACACGAGACAAAAACTGACGGAACAACACCTCTTTACAAGTATAGCAATATTGCTATACTGTTGGTGTTAGTGTATAAAGGTCGACAAAATAGCGCGCGCAAGCTATGAATATACGGATCCTTGATGACACCTCCGATTTTCTCGAAAGGATTCCCGAAGATGATACCGCAAAGATTATTGCTCACCTTAAGTCGCTTCAGGAAAATCGCACAGAAGGATTGCTTATTAAACCACTGAAAGGGAAAATTAGGGAAATGGTGGTGAAACAGTATCGAATCGTATTTTTCTTCGTGGGATCAACGGGGTATGTTGTAGATGCCTTCAGGAAAAAGAGCCAGAAAACACCCAAGCGAATTATCGAACGAGCAGAGAAAATCTATAAAGACATAACTCGCTGACTATCTATCGCGTGCATAAAAAGATGAAAAAAATCGCCAAAAAATACAATTCAATTTCTCTCGATGCGGTTATTAAAGAAAAGCTCAAGAGTGAGCGATTTCGCAAAACATTTTCCGAAGAAATGAGCAGATTACAATTGGCGCACGAAATCAAAACATTGCGCCAGGAACGGAAGATGACCCAAAAGGAGGTTGCGGCCAAAGCCGACATGCCCCAGTCGGTCATTGCCCGGATTGAGTCAGGAACACACAGTTTCTCGATCGCAACACTGCACAAGATTGCGAATGTATTTGATAAGCAGGTCGGCCTCGTAGGGTAAACACGGGGCCGCCGTACCATCGTCACGGTGCAGGATGTGGGGAAATTGCTGTGGGTTTGAGTCCAACTGGGGGGAGCAGATAAATTTGACAAAAAGCATACAATAGTGCTATAATTTCAATAGAAAAGTAAGGAATCATTCATAAACCAATATTGGGAGAAATTAATGAAAAAAATTCTTATAGTTGAAGACACCAAAGAAAACCTGCAGGCGGCCAAAAGCTTCTTCTCGACGGTTAAGGGCTTTGAGTTCATGTACGCGACCAGCAGAAAGGAGGCGCAGGAGCTGTTGCCTGTGGCGGACGCCCTCCTGACTGATCGGTCAATGCCGTTTCTTTCCACCGACAGCATTGGTAGCTATTCGAACCTTAAGCGTGATAATGACTACAAGGTGCTGTTGGAAAGGAATGGATACGATCTTTTGGCACAGGCGGTCGTCATGGGGATACCACGGTTGATGTTCACGAATCACGGCACCTCCAACTTCTTCATCACCCTCGAAAACAAGGAGATCTGCGAAGAAGCCCTCCGTTTAAAGGAAGATGATTATGACGCCGAGCATCGGCTTAGGATTTTAGCTTCTGTGAATAACGAAGCTAAACGTCATCGGCTTGAGGAGTACGTGACGAAGGACAAATCATCTTCGTGGGAGTTAGCGTGGATCGAGCTGCAAAAACAGTTTTAGACAGGAGGTGGAGGCAAACCGAAGCCCTGGCGAACCCAGGGCTTCAAACTTTTTATACAAATATAGGCATAAGCTCCATTTCTTGTTTAACTAGGGGCCAATCCACCGTTCCCTCGGCCGTAGCCTACGGGCGAGGCTCAACGCGTCCAGCAAGGGGAGCGACGAGGTTTGACAGGAGAACGCCATCAGTGTTATCTCTAAACCAGAGTTTCGAGAGTATTCACAATCAATAAGGAAGGAGTCGGTTATGAGGTTAAAGTCTCATATATCTATAGTGTTGCTTGTGCTTCTGTTTCCAGTAACCTTGCAGGCCCAGAAATCATTGGAACAGATAGTTTATGCGACCAGCGATCACGAGTGGAATTTCTCGGGATTTCTGGATCGGTGGGGAAAAGAATACGCACCTAGAGACACCAAGAAAGAGAGCGATACGGCGGGGGTGGTCTATGGCCTGTATCGGCAATTATTCACTCCGTTCGATCTCAAGGACAAAGTGTCGTTCAACTCCGATGGTGCGATCAATGACGGGTATCGGAACGTCGTGGTCCCGGGATCGTTCATGTACTACATCAGCGAGAACGGGAAGTGGGACGACCGCAATGGAGCCACGAAGTTCGTCATCAAAAGCTTCAGGCCGAAGCTCGACTTTGGAGACACGGTCAGGGTCCTCTATCTGACCTTGAAGTACGACACCCTGCTCAAGCGGTTTCTCGGTAGCAAATCGACGAAGTTCGGTTCCCCCGGTATCATGCGCCCTTCACGGGCCACAGGCACGAGCGCCGAGCGCGAGGCGCTCGTGAAAAAGTTTCTCCCGATTCTCCATGGGCATTGGGGCGGATATTGGCATTTGATGACGATGCCGACGATGACCTTCGTGTTCAACCCGAAGTTCGACAGGGTTGAGGTTCACTTCAGAGTCGGCTACGGAGGTAGGATTGTTTCCTATGAGAAAGGCGCCGATAGAAAGTGGGTCTCTGTCGGTGAGCATGTGGAATGGGTAGAGTGAGTAAGGAGTCGCCTCGGTATGAGGCGACTTTGTGTTTTCATTCTCAGGCAACCTTCTCTATTTCCCGGCACACATCACCAACTTCGTCCCACTCGGGGAGATTCCTGAAAGTTGCCGAACGCGGAAATTTGGGTAGTATAGAGAGGCAATGCGCCAGTCAAAACTCTTGAATCTATCGAAGTCCGACTTCGATAATAACGAGTGAGTAGGCGGTGGATGGGCGTGAAAGGAAATCGGCTGACCATGTGGTATAATCAACGTGTTGACGGATGCTGTGGCAGGAGAATAAATCTAAAAGTCCCATGAACATCTTCAAAGTTGCAAAGGACCGGGTTGGGAAGTTCATCTTGGGTACCTCGACCGTCCCGAGCGGTCTGCTCGACCTGCACCGGTACTTCAAGAACTTCGGCCCGATTCGGTTCGAACATCACCGCGAGGGCGACACACTCGTCTCGGTGAGCGCGAACTTTACGTACGGCAGCATCGTCGCTCACGGCCGCACGCCAGAGGAACTTGACCGGAGTGTTAAAGACGGCATCCTTACGGCGTTCAGCGTGCCGTCCGCATACGCTCCCGAAGCGGCGATTCGCCGTGAGACCGACCGGGGGGAAGCGTATGCCGCCGCATAGCGAATTACCCGGGGAATTGAAGCGGAGGAAACTCATCAAGGCGCTCCGGCGTCTTGGGTTTTTGATCGACGAGCGGGGCGGGGACGGCAGCCACTACAAAACTACCTGGCCGCCGACCCAAAAATCGGTCACTATACCGCAGAAGCTCCCGAAGGAGGTTCTCTCATACGTGCTCAAGGAAATCGAGCGGTACAGCGGGGTGACATGGGATGACATCCGGCGGCAACTTTAGGTCCATTTGTGGTAAGTTGCCGAATGCGGAAATTTGGGTACTATAAGGAGTAATCGCTAATAATGCGAATTGCAGATATAATAATGCGAATGAAGAGAGTAATCGCTAATAATGCGAATTGTAGAGGTAATAATGCGAATAGAGCGCATTTATTCGCATTATTTGAGTTAAATTAGCATTATTCGCGATTACTCCATGAGGCAGTCAAAATTATTCTCCCGCACGCTCAAAGAGGCCCCGAAGGATGAGGTCTCGGTGAACGCGCAGCTCCTTGCGCGGGGTGGGTTCATCTCGAAGCTTATGGCGGGCGTCCACACCTTCCTGCCCTTGGGATTTCGCGTCCGCGAGAAGGTCATCGGCATCATCCGCGAGGAGATGAACGCGCTTGGCGCCTCGGAGCTCCTCATGCCTGCCCTCCATCCCCGCGCCGCATGGGACGCGACCGGCCGATGGGAGAGCATGAAGAGCGTGATGTACCAGTTTAGGGACCTGCAAGGGAAGGAGTACGGCCTGGGTCCCACGCACGAGGAGATTGTCGCCGCGATCGGCACGCATATCATTTTCTCCTACGCCGACCTGCCGATTTCGACCTATCAGATACAGACGAAGTTCCGGAGCGAGGCGCGCGCGAAGTCCGGCCTCATGCGCGGGCGGGAGTTTTCCATGAAGGACCTCTACAGCTTCCACGCGGATGAGCAATCGCTTGCGGAGTTTTACGAAGTGGTGAAGCACGCCTACCTCAAGGTTTTCAAGCGCATGGAGCTCACCGCGTTCGTCACGGAGGCATCGGGCGGCGACTTCTCTAAGGAGCACTCGCATGAGTTCATGGTGGAAACGTCTGCCGGCGAGGACGAGACGGTGCTTTGCCGGCTCTGCGGCTATGCGGAGAACAAGGAGATATCGAAGCTCAAGTCCGGCGCCACCTGCCCCAAATGCCCCGGCGGCGTCGTGGAGCACGTCGCGACGAGCGAGGTGGGGAATATTTTCAAGCTCGGCACGCGGTTCTCGGAGCCACTGAATCTCCGCTACCGCGATGCGGCGGGTGCGCTCCACCCCGTTATCATGGCATCCTACGGTATCGGGGTAGACCGGCTCGTGGGGACCATCGTAGAGGTGCACCACGACGATAGGGGCATCGTCTGGCCCCGGAGTGTCGCGCCCGCCGCCGCGCACCTCGTTGTGCTCGGTGAGGATGAAAAGGTTCGTGCCTACGCCGAGAAGGTGTATGAGGCGCTGACGAAAAAAGGCATGGAGGTCCTCTTCGACGACCGGCACGAAATGTCGGCAGGGGAAAAGTTCACGGACGCCGACCTCATCGGTATCCCCGCACGCCTCGTCGTTTCCGAAAAGACCCTCGCGCACAACAAGGTGGAGGTAAAAGAGCGCAAGAACGGGAAGCCTGAGCTCGTCGCGCTGAAGGACCTGCCCGCGCTCCTCGGGAGTAATCGCGAATAATTCGAATAGCAAAGGTAATAATTCGAATGAAAAGAGTAATCGCGAATAATGCGAATAGCAGGTATACTGATGCGAATGGAGTGCGCATTCATTCGCATTATTTGCAATAATTAGCATTATTCGCGATTACTCTTATGGCCTTCAATTTCCGCAAAACCATCGGCATCGACCTCGGGACGGACACCACCCGTATCTACCTGAAGGGCACCGGCATCGTGGTGAACGAGCCGTCCATCATCGCCTTCAACAACCGGACGAACCGAACCATCGCCGTCGGTCTTGATGCGAAGCGCATGCTCGCGCGGACGCCGACCCACATCACCGCGCTCCGGCCGATAAGTCACGGGGTAATCGCCGATTTCGACATGGCGCGGGAGCTCCTCGAGCGGTTCCTTCGGCGCGAGCATCTGCCGTGGTCCTGGCTCACGCGCGCCATCGTGTCGGTCCCGACCAACCTGACGGAGGTGGAGCGGAAATCGGTCGAGGACCTGCTCCGCGAGGTGGGGGCAAGCGAGGTGTTTCTCATCGAACAGCCGCTCGCGGGGGCCCTCGGGAGCCACCTCGACATCCAGCAGGCGACCGCCTACCTCCTTGTCGATCTGGGCGCTGGTGCCACCGACATGGCGGTCATTTCCATGAACGGCATCGTCATCTCCCGGCGGCTGAAGATCGCCGGGGATTACCTGAACCAGGAAATCATCCGGGCGACGCGGGACGAGCTGAAGCTCCACATCGGCGAGCCGACCGCAGAGGAGATCAAGCTCGCGGTGGGAACGGCCGCGCCGGTCGCGGGCGAGCGCCTCGAGATCGTGATTCGTGGCCGCGACCTCACGAGCGGGCTTCCCCGCGAGGTCCCGGTCCGAGACGTGCAGGTGCGGACCTGGCTCGTCCGACCGCTTAAAGTCATCACCGAGGCCCTGAAGGACCTCATCGAGAGCACCCCGCCGGAGTTGGTCGGCGACGTGTACAAGAACGGGGTGCACTGCTGCGGCGGGGGGAGCCTCTTGCGCGGTATCGACGCAATCATTGAGAAGGAGATTGGTGTCGCGGTGAGCATCGTTGAGGAACCGCTCACCTGCGTGGTTCGCGGCACCGGCATGGTGTGCGAGCAGTTCGACCAGTTCGAGTCGCTACTCAACAACTTTTCCGTCATGCCGGGGCTGCATCTCCGGTGATTCACTACGAACGGACCACGGTGAGAACGGGCCGGCGTGCGGAATTCGACTATTATGAGATCCATCCGCGCATTCGCGTTTGGCGTCACGGCGCTCACTGCACTTGCGCTCCTCATTGTGTTTCGTGCCCCGATCCTCACTACGCTTCGATTACTCCTGACAGACGCCACTGATCGGACGATTACGACCCTTACACTGGAGAACGAAACGCTCCGTGCGGCGCTCGCGCGTGCGGTTTCTGAAACGCCGTCAGGCAACACGTCCTGGCGCGCCGGCTATGTGCCGGTGGCGCTGTATTCTCGGTACCCATTTAATGACCGCGATCGACTCACGATTGCTCGGGGGAGCGTTGGTGGCCTCGCGATCGGAACGCCGATATTTGCCGCCGCGGACGTGCTTCTCGGGGCAGTGCGGGAGGTTCGCCGCACCCAAGCGGTCGCTCAAACCATCTTTGACCCCGGGTGGCGGTCGAGCGTGAGCGTAGGCACGCACCGCGTGAAGGCCGTCCTCGTGGGTGGAAACCCGCCACGGCTCGAGCTCATTCCACAAACAGACGTGCTCGAGGTGGGCGACATCGTGATGAGCATCGACCCCGGCTTTCCTCTGGGGGCGGTCATCGGGACCATCGCAACGGTGGAGCCGGCGATGCAGAACGCCTGGCAAACGGCGCTCGTGGCCGTCGGGTATCACATTGATTCATTGGAGCAGGTCCTACTGCCGACCGAGTTTCCCTGATATGCGCGTGCGTCCTCCCCGGTGGACAGTTTCAGTGCCGCTCGCGCTCGCGCTCGGCGTGGCCGGAGTCGCACTCTACCTTGTCCAGGTGAGCCGTGTGCTTGCAATCGGCTCGGTGAACCCGAATCTTATCCTCGTGCTGTTGGTGTGCATCGCCGCTCTCGCCCCACGATTTTGGGTGCCCGTCGTGGTCGGCGGCCTCATACTTGCGGCCTCGTTCCTCTGGACCCCGTTCGATGTCGGGTCGGTGGCACTCGTGGTCGGCATCACGCTCCTCGTCGCCGTGTTCGCACCATTTTTCACCGGCCGGTCGTTCGCCGATACGTACCTCACGCTCGCTAGCACCGAGGTCTTCTGGGGGCTCGCGACCTGGCGGGTTAGTGACCCGTTTTTCATACAGCTTCGCACCGTCGGCATCGGGTTTGTTCTCGACGCTGTGCTTGTGCTCGCGGTCTGGTACGCGCTCCACCGTGTTCGCGGCGAAGGGTAGGGAGCGGATTGCGGTGCTCGAGCGCTCGAGGTGCACCCCGCACCACTTTTGTGGGGGAAATTGTTTGGGTTCACCCTGTTAGAGATTTACAGAGAATCATTTTGGATGTATACCTGCTGGTATTAGTACAAACAGGTATATTTTGAAAGGCGTGCATGTAAATCTCTAACAGGGTAAACTGCCCCCGATGCCTCCGAAACCATGTCCCGAGAACCGCTGAACCTCGAAGATATTCTGACCGACCGAGTTGTCGAGGACGACCTCCTTGAGGTTCCGGTGACGGACCGCCTGTTTCGGCGACTGCTTCTTGTCGGCATATTCGTCGTTGTCGGCGTCGGTATTCGAGTCGGATATTTTTCACTCGTCGAACATGAGGCGTTTGCGGCGCGTGCGCTCGCGAATATGAGCGATTCGCGCGTGGAGCTTGCGCCGCGCGGCGTCATCTATGACCGGTATGGCGTGCCGCTCGTGAAGAATGTCCCGTCGTTCAACATCATCCTTGCGCCTCGGTATCTGCCGACCAGTCCGGAGGAGCGGCGGGCCACACTCACGCGCCTTGGTGAGGCCCTCGGAAGCGACCAGCAGACGCTGTTCGACACCGTCGCCAAAAAGAACTGGAACGTGGCCGACGAACTGGTGCTTACCACGAATCCATCGCAGGATGTGTTGGTCGCCGTCGCATCCGCGAAGCTCCCCGGCGTCTCCGTGGTCCCGTCGTTCAACCGTGTAGTCGCGAACCCGCTCGCATTCTCGCACCTCATCGGGTATGTGGGGCTTGCGAACGACGCCGACCTCCACGCTGATGACCGGCTCATCGTGAACGATGTGGTCGGTCGCGTAGGGCTCGAGGGTTCCTACGACTCGGTGCTCCGCGGGGTGAACGGCGAACGGGTGACGCTCCGGGATGCTCGGGGCGAGGTCCGCGGCGAACGCGCGGCGCAGGACTCGGCGGCCGGCGGGGACCTTCGGACATTCATCGATGCCGATTTTCAGACGTACCTCTCTGACCGGTTGAGCCAGGGACTCGCCGAGCTCGGCCGAACGAGCGGCGCGGCGATTGCGCTCAATCCCCAGAACGGCGAGGTGCTCGCGCTCGCGAGCGTGCCGGGGTACGACCCCGGGAAGATCGCCTCCTACCTCTCGGACCCGACGAAACCCCTGTTCAATCGCGCGGTTAGCGGTGTGTACAGTCCCGGCTCGACCATCAAACCGCTCATGGCGACTGCAGCCCTGACCGATGGCATCGTAACCCCTGACACGAGTATATTTTCTTCTGGAAAGCTTGAGCTTCCCAATCCGTATGTGCCGGACCAGCCGAGCATATTCCCGGACTGGAAACCGCACGGTTGGGTCGATGTACGGAGCGCGCTCGCGCGGTCGTCGAATGTCTACTTCTACGAGGTCGGCGGGGGATTCGAATCCCAGCGGGGGTTGGGCATCGTGGCATTGAAGCGGTGGTGGCAGGTGTTCCGTCTCGACCAGCCGACCGGCATCGACCTTGACGAGGAGGAGAAAGGTTTTTTGCCGGACCCGGAGTGGTTCGAGCGCACCTTCGACCGCCCGTGGCGCATCGGCGACACGTATCACGTCTCAATCGGGCAGGGAGACCTTGGGGTCACGCCCATCGCGCTCTTGAACTACATTGCCGCGGTTGCGAACGGCGGCATATGGTACCAGCCGCGGATCGTCCAGTCGGTCGGCGGGCCCGCCTCGCCCGACCCGCTTCGCCGGAGCTCCAGCCCAGCCTCGACTCGACGTCTCGGCGAGGCGGGCGAGGCGAGCGAGCGAGCGAGTCGAGGCGGGCCGATCATCCTACAGGATTCCAGTTCGACATTGGGACCGGCACTCGAGGTCGTTCGGCAAGGTATGCGGGACGGCGTTCGGCAGCCGTACGGCACCTCGTACGCGCTCCACGACCTGCCGATCCCGGTCGCCGGGAAGACGGGGACGGCACAAATTGAGAACAATCAGCGAACCAACGCGTTCTTCGTGGGATTCGCGCCGTCGGACCGTCCGGAGCTCGCGCTGCTCATTCTCATTGAAAACTCACGGGAAGGGAGTATGAATACCACGCCGGTAGCACGCGACGTATTTCTGTGGTACTATGAGCACCGGATGCGTGATCGGTCGCCTCAGGCGACCGAGCCGCGCACCTGATTTTTACACACGATGAAACACGCATATCTCACCAAAGAACGGTTCGAGGAGATCGAAAAGGAGGTCCGGGAGCTAAAAACCGATGGTCGGCGACGTATCGCTGAACGCTTGAAGCAGGCGAAGGACCTCGGGGACCTTTCGGAAAACTTCGATTACCAGACCGCGCGGGACGAACAGGCGAATTTGGAACAGCGTATCAGCCAGCTGGATGACATTCTTCGCACCTCCTCGATCATAACGTCGGCGGGGAGCGCTGCGGGCATGGTGAAGATCGGTTCCACGGTGACGGCGGAACGAGACCGGGATACGGTGACCTATACGATCACCGGCTCGAGTGAGGCCCAGCCGGGCCGCGGATTGATTTCGAACGAGTCCCCGATTGGGCGGAGCCTGCTCGGCAAGCGGGTGGGGGACGAGGTGCACGTGACGACGCCGCGCGGCGCCGCCTCGCTCCGGATCCTGTCCATCACCTGATAAAATATATGATACGAATAGGGGTGCATTAGTACTATTCGTATCATTCGAATGAATTCGTATATTAGTATCTCAGAATGCTTGACGAGCTCATAGAAGAACGACGTCGAAAGCTCGCACGAGTGCGTGCGGGCGCCGATCCGTACCCTGCCACCGTCGCCCGCACCGAGACGCTCGCGGCGGCGCGCGCGGCGGTCCTCGCCGGGCAGCATGACGCGCGGTCGGTTGCCGGCCGCGTCGTTTCCTGGCGCGACCAAGGCAAGATAATCTTCGCGGACCTTGATGACGGTACGGGAAAACTTCAGGTGATTCTCGACGCGAATGAGCTGGGCTCGGAAATGTTTTCCCACCTCGTGGAGACGGTGGATGTTGGTGACTTCCTCTCGGTGACCGGGAACCCGCTCACGACGAAACGAGGCGAGCCGAGTATCGCGGCGGTGGCGGCCACGATTGCGGCAAAAAGCCTCCGGCCGGTGCCGACGACCTGGTACGGACTTTCCGACACGGAACTCCGGCTCCGGAAGCGGTACCTCGACCTTATCGCCGACCCGGGTGTTCGGGAGCTGTTCCGGAAGAAGAGTTCGTTCTGGCGCGCCATGCGCGAGGAGCTTGTTCATGCGGGGTTCCTTGAGGTGGAGACCTCGGTGCTCGAGCAAGTGCCCGGCGGTGCGGACGCGACGCCATTCGTGACGCACCACAATGCCCTCGACCAGGACTTCTTTCTCCGCATCTCGCTCGAGCTGCCGCTTAAGAAACTCCTCGTGGGAGGGTTCGAGAAGGTCTTCGAGATCGGGCGCATCTTCCGGAATGAAGGGATCGACCGCGACCATCTACAGGACTACACGCAGATGGAGTGCTACGCCGCCTACTGGGACCACCAGCAGATGATGGCGTTCGTCGCCGGCCTCTATTGTCATGTGGCCGAGGCGACCTGGGGTTCGACCGTCACCACGTTCGGCGATGTCATCCTCGAGTGGGGCGGGACGTGGCGTGAGGTAGACTATGTGGACGCATTCGCCGCGGCGACAGGCGTCAACCCCCTGACTGCGGACCGCGAGGCGCTTACCGCGGTCGCCGCGAAGCTTGCGCTCCCCGTGGACCCGACGCTCGGAACGGGGCGGCTCATCGATTTGATATACAAAAAGACCGTCCGACCGACGCTTATAGAACCATGCTTTCTCGTCGGCCACCCGCTCATCATCTCGCCGCTCGCAAAAGCGGACCCCGACCGGCCGGGCCGGGCACTCCGGTTCCAGGTGCTCGCGGCAGGTACGGAGGTAGGGAACGGCTGGGCGGAGCTGAACGACCCGGACGAACAGCGGAAGCGGTTCGAGGAGCAGATGGCGCTCCGCGAGGCGGGGGACGAGGAGGCACAACGCATTGACGAGGATTTCATCGAGGCCCTGGAGTACGGTATGCCGCCGACCGCCGGGTTCGGGCTTTCCGAGCGGCTCTTCGCCGTTATGGCCGACAAACCCATCCGCGAGACGGTCTTCTTCCCGCCGATGCGGAATGCGTAGTGTGATGCTAATATACGAATTCATGCGAATGATACGAATAATACTAATCCGTTTCCATTCGTATGATTCGCATCATTCGTACCATTAGCATATTGGTATCATTCCATGCTTGACATCCAATACATCCGTGAGCACGCCGACCTCGTGAAGGCGGGCGTGGAGAAGAAGAAGGTCGACCCGAAGTTGGTCGACAAGTTCCTTCGTGCAGACGAAATGTGGAAGGCGAAGGTCGCGGCGATCGATGAGCTGCGCCGCGAGCAGAACGTCATCTCGAAGGAGCTCGCGGGAGGTCAGAAAGACGATTTAGTGAGCAAGGCGACGCTCTTGAAAACGCGCATCGGACAGCTCGAAAAGGAGGTGGCGGACCTTGCCGCGAAGCGGACCGGTTTTCTGAACCGTCTGCCGAATGTGCCGGCACCCGACGTGCCGGTCGGTCCCGATGAATCGGCGAACCGTGTCCTCCGCGAGGTAGGGGAGCGCCCGGTGTTCGACTTCCCGGTCAAGGACTACCTCTCAATCGGCGAACGCCTCGGCCTCATTGATGTGAAACGCGCCGCGAAGGTCTCGGGGTCCCGGTTCGGGTACCTGCTCCGCGAGGGCGCCCTCCTCGAGTTTGCGCTTGAGCGTCTCGCGCTCGACACGCTTTTGCCGCACGGGTTCGTGCCGGTCATCCCGCCCGTCATGGTGCGCCCCGAGATGCTCGAGGGGATGGGGCGGCTCGCGGCGGACCAAAAAGAGGAGCGCTACTTTCTCGAAAAGGACGGCCTCTATCTTGTGGGGAGCGCCGAACATTCCATGGGTCCATTCCACGCTGGGGAAACGCTCGATGAAAACAGACTCCCGAAACGCTACGTAGGTTTCTCGACCTCATTCCGGCGCGAGGCAGGTTCGTACGGCAAGGACACGAAAGGCATCCTGCGGGTCCATCAGTTTGACAAGGTGGAGCTTTTCTCCTTCTGTCATCCCGAGAAGTCTGAAGAAGAACACCGGTTTCTCCTCTCACTGCAGGAGGAGCTCGTTGCGGCGCTCGAGCTCCCGTACCGCGTCGTCGAGATGTGCACGGGTGACATGGGGTGGACCGACTTTCGGCAGTTCGATGTGGATATTTGGTTCCCGGCGGAGGGATGCTACCGCGAGACACACTCGTGCTCCAACACGACGGACTTCCAATCGCGCGGCATCAATGCGAAATTCACGGCAGGGGGCGAGAAGGGGTACCTCCACCTCTTGAACGCAACCGCCTTTTCCCAGCGGCCAATCCTCGCCATCCTCGAGAACTATCAGACCAAAAGGGGGACGGTGCGGGTGCCGAAGGCGCTCCAAAAATACGTGGGGAAGAAGGAAATCGTCGGAGAAAATCAAAAATCAGACCTCAAAAATCAAAGCTGAATCGTGCATCTCAAGAGTTCACCGCGCGAGTCCTATATTTGATATTTGATTTTTTAGATTTGATATTGCTGTTGGTGTAGAATAGATACATGGGCATGATACTTCGGAAGCTCCTCTGGGTCCTGTTCGTCGTCGCAATCGGGTACGGCGTGTACTGGGCCGCTACGAGCTGGTGGGAGGGGCCGTTCACCTGGGAGAACGCAAAAAACCAAGCGGTGGAAACGTACGAGGCGGCGAAGCGGAAGGTAACCAGCATGACCGTGGAGACCGCGAAGCAGGAGGTATCGGCGTATGCCGACCGGGTGGTGGAAGAGGCAGAGGGCGGCGTCGTCCGGTACGCGAAGCAGAAGGCGGGCGAGACGCTCGCTGGGCTTGGTGAAAAGATTGTGACCACCGCCGGCACCATTTCAAAGGGCACGGTGCTTGAACAATCCTCGGTGCTGCTCCCGACCGGCGCCGGGTTCACCGTGCCCGCGCCACTCTCCGCGCTGTCGGTTACCGTAGGCAACGAGCTCGTGCTTTCGATCGCGCCCGGCGGCACCTATGAGGTGCAGTGGGGTGACGCTGCTGCCGATCGCGGGACTGTCGGTCAGGGGGCGGTCCGGCTGGTCAGGCACGCGTGGAAAAAACCGGGCGACTATACCGTGAACGTCACCGTTACGATTCCGGACGCCCCGGCGTCATCTATTTCGTTCCCGGTTCGAGTATTTTCGGACTAGGTACCAATGAAGCGGAAGAGATCAAACGGACCGCCCGAGACGGAAGCGACGGTGCCCGATGGTTTGGGCAGACGCCGCACCGTCAGGCCTTCGCAAAAACGCTCGGGGGTCTTGTGGGCGATACTCGGGGTCGCGGTTACGCTCGCTGTAATCGGTGTTGCGTGGTTTGTTATGACCTCACCGCTCCTCCGGGTCTCATTCGAGGTCGTTGGCGCGCCGCCCGCGGCGCACGAGCGGTTAATCTCGGCGCTTTCCGCGCTCGCGGTGGCGAAGTCGCCGGTGCTCGCGGTGCTCGGTCCCGACCACCTCTTCGTATGGATGGGTGCGGACAACGCCGAGGTTCGCGTCCGCGTGGACACCATGCTCATTGCGGCGACATCGAAACTTTTATTCTGGGACCGGCGGGTCACCATTACGGCGACGGTCCGTACTATCGCGGGGGTTTGGTGTGCGGCAAGCACTTCGACTTCGCCGAGTGCAGGTACGGCCAACAATTGCTTTGGGTTTGATGAAGAGGGTATTCTGCTCGCCCAGGTGCCGCGCACCGAAGGGTCACTCATTTTGGTCATCACGGACGAGAGCGGTACGCAGCGCGTCCTGGGCCAGCGCATTATGCCGAATCCCGCATGGGTCGGTCGCATGGACGAAACGCTCCAGGCAATCACGGAGAGCGGTGAACAGGTTCTTCGGGTCATGATCCGTGAGCAGGGGCTCCACGAATGGGAGGCGACGCTTGCTTCGACAAAGCTCAGCACTGGCACCTCGGGTCCGACATTGCTCTTCAGCTTTGATTTCGTGCCGCAGGACCTCGCCGCGACCCTCCGGAAGCTCAAGACCGAGGTCTTATTCGAGAAGCTCACTACCATTGATTTTCGTATCCCCGGCCGGCTCTATTACCGGTGAGTGTTGCGGAATAGTCCTAAATTTATCGAAGTCGGACTTCGATAATTTGCGCTTCGATAATTTGCGATTGACAGCGCGAATCGCTCGGGCGTAGGGTTGAGGCAGTAAATAAGAAGGAGGATGGTATGAGTAATAGACGTCGTTTGGCGCTGATTCCAGTCGTTGAGGGAAGGGATTTCTTCGAGCAAAGTGAGGTGCTTTTCTGTCGCGATCGGGTCAGCTTCTCCGCCGAGGTTGATTCGGATGACCTCGCGGGGAGCATCGAGCGGTTGGAATCGAAGCCGCTACCAGAGGGTGTGAAAGTACTGCTTCGAAAGCGCGATTTCTCGTCGGCGAACATCACTTTTGAATTGTTGGAATCGAAGCCGCTTCCGAAGCGCACCGAGACGCTACTTCGAGAGTGCAATGCTGCTCCACTGGACCTCTGCGGGAACCACATTCGGTTCTTGTACTCGGGCGCCTTCAGTTCGTTTATCCCGCCCCGCGGTTTCTCCCGCATGGATTGGGCGGTGCTCCTGTTCGTCCAGAGCATGCCGCCCGACACGCCGATACTTCTCTTCTGGTTCTAAAGCAAGAGCCGACCACATGCGTGGCCGGCTTTTTGATCGCCAAAAAACTACGGAGCAAGAACCTCATCTTGGAGGCTTGGCCTTTCTTCGGCACCACGCTGTACGGTGGTGGTATGACATGTCATACCACCTATGCAGATATGAATTTTCGTCTCCTAATATTTATCGCAGAACGAAGCCGCTAGAGGTGGTAGATAAATATTGAGGTACCAGCGCGGGCAGTGGGGGTCGGGACCTGGCCCACGCCGGATGGCACGGGCTTCAAATCCTTGAGCCACGCATAGCTGTCTTGTGATGGCCGTTGCCATCCGCGGACCGGTTCGCCCAAGCCCCCCTGGAGGGAGTTCACGGAGACTGCGAGCCATTCGATGTTCTCTCCTCTCGGATCTCCCTTTGCGGGCCACCAATTTACTACCGTGACGCCGAGTGGGGCGAGCGCGGTTCCCGGGTCGCCGCCCCCGAAGTAGTCCATTGCGATTTGCTTCACGGGCTCGTTTGGATGTTCCCGATTGTACGTGGCAAGCCATTCACGCAATCTGCCGAGGTCCTGCCCCCAGTCGTAGTTCGAGTCCACGACGTATCGGTAGCCGCTCCTCGTCCCGCCCGAAAGTTCATTGAAGTATGAGAGGAAGTATGGCGAGGCGAACGCGGTCTCTGCGCCGAGCCAGACGAGGAGGGCAACGAGCACAGCCGTCCACCGTGCGCTCCGGTCGGCGCGAAGCCGCATAAGAAGCGGCGGTACGGGCGATGCGGGCGCCGTGAGGTCCATGGTCGGAGTTGGCGGGCGGTTCACCCACCACTTCCATGCCGCCGCGGCGAGGAGGTACATGAAGGGGATGGCGGGCAGGAGGTGGCGTACGCCGATGTTCAAGGGGCTCGAGATGCTCGCCGTCCAATAGAGCGCGACGAATCCGCCCATCGCGAACTCGGGGAAGTGCGTCCCGAGCCATTCCGCGAAGCGGCGGACCGGCCGGCGTCCGCGGAGCGCCTTTAGGAAGGCGGTGATGGCCACGACAGCGCCGCCCCCGAGTATGAGGAGCGATGCGAGTGTCTCCTTCATGAGAAACATGAGCGGGAAGTAGAACCACCAGCCGGCGTTTGTCACGGTGCCGAAGAGGTACCCGGTGTTTCCGCCCGCCGCCCGCACAAAGACCATGGAGAGCCCGAGGAGGTACTGCGCGAAGGGCCGCGTGATGGGGTTTCCGATGAGCGGGGTGAGGTACGGCGCGACCCACTGCGACGATTCAAATGACCGCAATATACTCTCCGTATCTGCGAGCTGTTTCGCCGCCGGGTACCCGAGCGTGAAAATGGCGTAGATTGCATAGACGAGGAGGTAGCCGATACCGAGCACTGCGAGGTATCGGCGGACGGTGAGCCAAAGGCCTCGGATGGCTGCGCACATCCGGTGGTCGCTCGGCTGGTTCCGAATGGTTGTTCCGAGCCACCAGATGATGCCGAGTAATCCGAAGTAGGGGACGAGGAGAAAAAGCGAAAATTTCAACAGTTGGGCGACGCCGAACGAGATGCCGGCGGCGAGAAGACGGCCGCCAGTTGGGTTCATGAGATAGCGCACGAAGGTCATGGTGGCAAGGAAGACCCCGAAGGCGGCGCCGAGGTCAGTGGTCACGTAGTGGCCGTGCGCGAGGAGGGTGGGCGAGAGCGCCGCGAGCGCCGTGGGGATGAGCGCCCACCGCGCCCCGAGGAGCTCCGTGCCCCAGCGGAAGATGAGCATGATGAGCACGAGCGTCAGGAGAATGGGCACGATGCGGGCGAGCTGTACGAGTATCGCGCCGTTGTTCCCCACACGGTAGAAGAACTCGCGGCCGATTTCCCACTGCCCGTTCACCTCGGTCGTCCAGTTTTTACTCTCGGTCGGAAATTTCGGTTGGACTGCGAGGAGCGGGAGCGCCGCCGCGGCCTTGAGGAGCGGCGGATGTTCCGGGTTCAGGCGATAATCGAGGAACCGCACGTAGCTGTATCCTGCGGGGATATGTGGCAGCTCATCCATGACCGCCGTATCAGTCCATGCGGCGTAGCCCATGAATACCGTAGCCCCTCCGGTAAGCAGTACCGCAACTATGGTCGGCCAGTGTCGGGTCATCGGGCGAAATAGTATGGTATGATTATAGCGTATTCATGAGTCTCAATCCGCGCACTGGGTTTACCCTGTTTGAGTTTTTCGTGCAATCCGAACCTCGAACACAGGCGGTCCCGGATACAACGATGTTTCACGAGAACCAGAATGTTTGCAAAACTCGAACAGGGTTCACACTAGTCGAGCTCCTGGTCTACATCGCCATCTTCTCGATGGCTGCGGTATTTCTAATTTCCATCTTGACGACGGTCACTCGCACGCAGGTCCGGCAGGCATCAGCGAACGATGTCACCCGGGAGATTACCTTCGTCGCGGACACGATTCAGCGCTATGTCCGCGCGGCGAGCGCCGTGGAAAGCATATTGGGCGTTCCCACAAGCACCTTAGTGCTCCGAATGTCCACCGCCACCGTGAATGACCGCGTGAAGATATATGTAAACAGCGAGGGTACGGCGATATATGTGGAGGAGATTCCGGATGGTCAGGCGGCCGGGACGCCGGTGGCGCTCACGGATGATAGGGTGACCGTTGGTCAGTTCCTCGTGACGCCATTTCAAAACCCCGGTGGCACCGCGGTCGTGGAGGTTAATATGACACTCGTCAGCTCTTCAGGGAAACAAGGTGCCCAGGTCGCGCGGTCATGGCAAAGCGCCATCGCGAAAGTGTCTGCGGCGACGTTTGATTCCAATCTGCTTCCGGTGAGCGACATCGGGCCGAACCGCGGCATCGGCACCGCACTCCGCAAATGGCAGGACCTCTTCCTCTCGGGCACCATTTCCACGGACGGCGGTGTCGGTATCGGCACCGTGGCCCCCGCGGGTACCGCGAAACTCCGTTCGGCGGGGGATATCGGCGTCACGACCTCGGCCGCCGGCATCGTGCTCACATCGCCGAACGGCACGTGTTACCGCATCGGCGTTTCAAATGCCGGAACGATTACCACCTCGACGGCCACCTGTCCCGCCTCGTGGTAGTCGTAGTCCCTCACCCTTGGACGATTGGTTCTAACAGGACAAATTCAGCAGTTTCGCCAGGATTGCCACCAAATGTGCACCCAGATTTAACGAGATTTTCCGAAAGAAATCGTCCAAGGGTGAGGGATTAGCGCTTGACTTCCTTGAGTGCTAATCTTATCATGAGGCGAAACCTCCGGTAACCCACAGAGGTTTCGCCTAAGGAATAGCTATGACAGACCGGACACGGAACATCCTTTTTTCATCGGTTGCGCGATTCATCGCTGAAGGGCTTCCGGTGACATCCGAGCGTCTCTACGAGTCGTTCGATTTTGGCATCAAGCCGGCCATGATCCGCTGGGAGCTGCAGGAACTTGCTGACAGTGGCTACCTCCGCCAGATGCACCCGTCGGGCGGCCGATTGCCCACCGACAAAGCATACCGGTTCTTTGTTCGCGAGCTCGTTTCGCGGGGCGACGCGGACACCGTGCCGCGCCGTGCCGCGGCGTTTCTTGGCGAGTTCTCGAGCGGTAACCCGCAGTCGTTTGTGGACGAGGTCGCGGGCTACCTCGACCTCCTGGGCATTGGCTACGAGACGGACCATGGCGCGATGTACGAGAGCGGCTTAGGGAGCCTTCTCACGCACCTCGAGCTTCCGGAGAAGCGCGACCTCCTTGAGGTCGTCCGGGATTTTGAGGAACTGCCGGACCGAATTGCCGCGTGCCGGGACCGGTGGGAAACGACAGACGAGTGGCCGCAGGTGTTCATCGGTGAGAGTCCCTTCACGACGAGCGGGCACCTCGCGGTGGTCGCCGACCGGCTCGCCGGTCCCGCCGGTGAATTCCTCCTTATCGCTGTGGGGCCGAAACGCATGGATTACCGGAAATCCCTCTCGCTCTTCCGTGCGCTCGAGCGGTCGATAGAGGAAGGGTAGTTAGTAATTGGTAACCAGTAATAGGAAACGATATCGTAAACTGAATTTTCAATTGCCTCTTACCAGTTACTTATTACCTATTACATATGCCTACTGATGATCAAAATATGAATCCTGAACCGGCTACGAATGGCGGTAGCGAGCCTGTCACGCCAGACGACCTCACCCGGTGTCGCGCCGAGCGCGATGAGTACCTCGACGGATGGAAGCGCGCAAAAGCCGACCTCGTAAACCACAAGCGGGAGGAGGCGGAGCGACTCGAGCGCTTCGCGAAGTTTTCGACGGAGGACCTGGTGCGCGACCTTCTCTCGGTCGTCGACAGCTTTGACCTCGGGGTCCAGGCGGTGAAGGATGACGCGGGGGCATTGCAGGGGATGGTGCTCGTGCGGTCCCAGCTCGAATCGGTACTCGCCCGTCGGGGGCTCGAACGCCTCACGGTGCCGCCCGGCACTCCATTCGATCCCGCGCGGCATGAGGCGGTCGGCGAGGCCGCGGGTCCGCCAACCGGCGGAGATCCGCCGGGGACGGTCGCGGAGGAGGTGAGCGCTGGGTTCCTCTTCCATGGCAACGTGCTCCG
Source organism: bacterium (assembly GCA_030647415.1). Lineage (GTDB taxonomy): Bacteria > Patescibacteriota > Minisyncoccia > UBA6257 > GWB1-50-10 > JAUSKB01. Next base: position 5,944 of record JAUSKB010000016.1, on the reverse strand, counting down.
GCCCGCGCGGGTGATGTTGGTGGGTGACCGACAACCCGCTTCGCCAGAGCTTCAGCCCAGCCTCGACTCGACGTCTCGGCGAGGCGGGCGAGGCGAGCAAACAACCGACGACCCACAACGAACTGCAGACAACTAACTCAAACCAACAAACAAACAACAAACATTTATGCCAAAGATACTCGGAATCGACCTCGGGACCACGAACTCGGCGATGGCAATCATCGAGGGCGGAGAACCCAAGATACTCGAATCAAGCGAGGGGAACCGGACCACCCCGTCAATCGTCGCGCAGAGCAAGGCGGGCGAACGGCTCGTCGGTCTCCTCGCGAAACGGCAGGCGGTCGTGAACCCCAAGAACACGATTTTCTCCGTGAAGCGGCTCATCGGCCGTAAGTTCAGCGATGCGGCGGTTGCTCACGACCGCGCGTGGCTGCCATTTGAGCTCCGCGCGTCCTCGCAGGGCGGCGTGGAAATAAAGATGGGGGACCGGTGGCACACGCCCGAGGAGATCTCGGCCATGGTGCTCCAGAAGCTCAAGGCGGATGCGGAGGCGAAGCTTGGGGAGAAGATCGAGGAGGTGGTCATCACCGTTCCCGCTTACTTCGATGATGGTCAGCGGCAGGCGACGAAGAATGCCGGGGAGATCGCAGGATTCAAGGTCCGGCGCATCATCAACGAGCCGACTGCAGCCGCGTTCGCGTACGGCGCGAACCAGATGAAGAATGAAAAGGTGGCCGTCTACGACTTCGGTGGAGGAACCTTTGATATCTCGGTCCTCGAAATCGGCTACGATGCGGATACGAAGGAGCAGACCGTGGAGGTCAAAGCGACGGGCGGCGACACGCACCTTGGCGGCGACGACATCGATAAGCGAATCATCGAGTATCTGGTCCTCGAGTACAAGAAGCAGGATGGCATCGACGTCTCGAAGGACCCGCTCGCCCTCCAGCGCCTCAAGGAGGCGGGGGAGCGCGCAAAGCATGAGCTCTCGACGGCAATGGAGACCGAGGTGAATCTCCCGTACATCAGTTCAGACGCCTCGGGACCCAGACACTTCCTAATGAAGCTCACGCGCGCCAAACTCGAGGACCTTGTGCGGGACCTCGTTGAGCGCTCCATCGACCTCACCCGGGAGGCGGTGACCGGCGCGTCGCCGAAAGGCGCTGGCCTCGCGCTCTCGGACATCCGTGAGGTGTTGCTGGTGGGCGGCCAGACGCGCATGCCGATGATCCAGGAGGCGGTGAAGCAGCTTTTCGGCAGGGAGCCGCATCAGGGCATCAACCCGGATGAGGTGGTGGCCGCCGGGGCGGCCGTTCAGGCCGGCATCCTCCAGGGAGACGTGAAGGACATTCTCCTCTTGGATGTTACGCCGCTCTCACTTTCCATCGAGACCCTCGGTGGCGTTGCGACGCCGATGATTTCGAAGAACACGACGGTGCCGACCTCGAAGACGCAAACCTTCTCCACGGCAGCGGACAGCCAAACGTCCGTGGAGGTCCATATCGGCCAGGGGGAGCGGGCGCTCATGGCGGACGTGAAGACGCTTGCGCGGTTTATTTTGGATGGCATTCCGCCCGCGCCGCGCGGCGTCCCGCAAATTGAGGTGACCTTTGACATCGACGCAAACGGCATTTTGAACGTGTCGGCGAAGGATAAGGCGAGTGGCAAGTCGCAGTCGGTCCGTATCGAAGCTTCGACCGCGCTCTCGAAGGAGGAGATCGAGCGCCTGAAACAGGAGGCGACCGTGCATGCCGCCGAGGATGCGGAGAAGCGGGCGACCATCGAGGCGAAGAACCAGGCTGAATCGCTCGTCTACCTCGCGGAAAAGACGCTCCGGGACGCCGGCGAGAAGGCGCCGGTGGACGCGAAGGCGACGGTGACGGCCGCTATCGAGAAGGTCAAAAAGGCACAAGAAGGAGCCGACCGAATAGCGCTCACGACTGCCACAGAAGAGCTTTCCCGAGAACTTCAGAAGGTTGGCGCCGCGATGTATCAAGAACCGAAGACGACCGGTGCTCCGCCAGCCGGCGAAACACCGCCGACGGATACGCAGAGTCCGTCGGGTCCGCCAGCTGGTGGAGCGCCAGACCCCAAACCATAATGGAACCACAAATAATCAGTGAGTCCCGAGTCCCGAATGAAGACACGAACGTGTGGAAGATAGGCGCGGTTGCAATTCTCTTCGCCGCGAGCGGACTCCTCGTCGTTACGCGTGCACAAGCGCTCATGAGTGCGCCGAGCGCGGGCCGCGCGTGGCTTGCGCTCGCCGCGCTCGTCTGTTTTGGGGTGATTGGTACCCTCGTTCCGTTCCTCGTAAAGAACCGGAGTGTCCTCGCTATGGCGGCACTCGTGGCGTGCCTTTTGCCGGTCGTCGGGTTTGCGAGTCGCTTCACGGGAGCTGAATTTCCCACGGTGCTCGTCATTGGGTTCATCGTGTATGCCACACTCGTTCTCCGCGCCTTCGTTCGCGCGGCGGGAGCGGTGAAAAACAGCGTTCGGGTCCGCTTCTTCGCGATTGCCCGGACGGTCCTGCCTCGGCTCGCCACTGCGGCGCTACTTTTTGCCTCCCTCCTCGTCTATCTGAACTATACGGTGTGGGGCGGCTTTACGCCGGAGCTCCGTGGGACGCTGGTACGCGCCACCGCCAGTACGGCCGACCCGGTGCTCCAGCTCTGGTTCCCCGGCGTTTCATTCGAGATGACTGGTACGGAGTTTTTCCGCGCCACGGCGGCGGCAGAGCTTAAGCATCTGTACCCGAAAACGATTACCGGGGAAGTCTCTGGGCAGCTCACGGATGGATTTCTCGCATTGCCGCCCCCGGCGCAGGAGCAGCTTATAGCGGAAGCCGCGGTCCAGATTCAGAAGTCGTTCGAGCGGTTTGCGGGTCCGCTCGACGAGCGTCTGCCGATGCGCGATGCGCTCGCAACGGCGCTTGAGCGGTATGTGGCGACCCTACCCACGAGTGCTATGTGGCTCTTAGGTGTTATATGTGCGCTCCTTATTTTTGGGACACTGAAGAGCTTCGCGTCACTCACGTACTGGGTCGTGGAGGGCATCGCGTTTCTTATATTTAAATTTCTCCTCCTCACCGGTTTTGCGAAGATGAATGTCGAGATGCGCTCACACGAGTTTGTGAGCGTCCCGTAGGGGATGACCATTGGGATTTAGGGTCTAGGGTATAGCCACTCGGCACCTGGTATATCAAGCCCTCCCCATCTACCCTAATGGCTCGACCCTAGTGGCTAATCCCTACCCATGGCCAAAGACTACTACAAGATACTCGGCATTGATAAAAACGCCTCCGACGAGGAGGTTAAAAAAGCGTTCCGGAAGCTCGCGCACCAGCACCACCCCGACAAATCAGGCGGGAACGAGGCGAAGTTCAAAGAGCTGAACGAGGCCTACCAGGTGCTTGGGAACAAGGAGAAGCGGGCGCAGTATAACCAATTTGGACAAACGTTCGATGGCGGCAGTCCGCCAGCTGGAGGATTCCGCTGGGAGGATGTTGCCGGCGTGGGAGGATTTCCCGGCGGCGCGCGGTGGAATGTGAACATGGGCGGCGACATGGGGGACATCTTCGAGACCATTTTCGACCAGTTCACGGGTGGCGCCACGGTCCGCCGGAAACGTTCGCGCGGTTCGGACATCGAGCTCGAGGCGAAGCTCTCGCTCGAGGAGGCGTTCCACGGCGTTGGGCGGCAGGCGAGCGTCCGGACGCACGTTTCCTGCATGGCTTGCGGCGGTGCGGGGTACGACAAGGCGAGGGGAGTTGCCACGTGCGGAGTCTGCCACGGCACCGGGTCGGTAGCGCGCGAGGTGCGGACGATATTCGGCTCCATTCCGCATCGCGTCGCCTGCACCGATTGTGAGGGAAGCGGCGAGAAACCGAACGCGCCCTGCACGCACTGCAAGGGTACGGGAAGGATTTCCGGTATGCGGGAGGTCACCGTTTCGATTCCTGTGGGCATCGAGGACGGACAGGTGGTGAAGCTCGTGGGTCAGGGCGAGGCGGGCGAGCGCGGCGAGGCGTCCGGCGACCTCTACGTTGCGGTCCGCGTGGCGCCGCACGGTCGTTTTGCGCGCCACGGTGAGGATTTGCATACGAACGTCGAGGTGAAACTGGGAGACATTCTTCGCGAGCGGCCGGTGCGCATCGTGGGCGTGGACGGCGAGATGCTCGAGGTCGCGGTGCCGGGCGGTCATCGGCTGGAGAATCCGGTGAGGGTCTCGGGGAAGGGGATGTCGCGGTTCGGCTCGCCGAAGCATCGCGGGGACCTCCTCATCTCGCTTTCTGTGAGGACCCCGAAGCACCTCTCGACGAAGGCGAAGCGGCTCCTCGAGGAACTAGAAGGGGAGATGTAGGTTTTCTGGATTTCGGATACAGGGCGCGCCGCCAAGTGGTATACTGATGAGGTGAAACGGTCAACCTTGTGGCTGTTTGTGGTCGGGTTACTGGTCTTCGTGACGCCGTTCCTTGCGAGCGCGAATCCTCCCTGTCCGTACCAGGAGTGCGACGGATGGAACTACCTCATTCATGGCAGGGCCGGGGTTCTTATGATCGTGATACCGCTCTTTCTGATTTCGGTGCTCGTGGAGGCTATGGTCGTTAGGGCATTCTGCAAGCGGGGGAACATTCCGCGCCGTCTCGTATGGCATGATGTGCTCGCGAACGTGTTTTCGCTTCCCATTGCCTGGTTTGTGGTTTGGGAGGCGTTCTCAGTCTCCGGTTTTTGGGCAAGCCTGGTAGCCATTGAACTGTTTGCAATTCTTTTTGAAAGTTCGACCCTCTACTTCCTGAACCGGCGGCTGGTCGGGTGGCGTTGGGTCGCGGGTGTTGTCATCGCGGCGAATGCGGCGAGTCTCCTCATCGGGCTTGTGCTTCAGCTGATGCTGAAGAATGGCAGCGGACTGTAGCGGATTACATACATAGACCTCAATCGTGTGGCCTACCCGAGGGCAAAAGCCGGACATCGAATGTCCGACATATGGTGCCTGTGTGCTTGACGCCGCGCGACAGATATGCTTGAACTGAAGTAGTACAACATAGGAGGTAATATGTTTACGACAGTTTTAGGATTTGTAGTTCTTTGTTTTGGCATCGGGTGGGCACGGAGAGACATTCCGAAGTCTGCATACTGGCCCAGGTGGAAGGTTGTTGCCACGCTCTGCACAGGCATAGTCTTCCTCGTTATCTGCCTTTTCCTCGCCCGGTCGGGCGAAAGTCTGCGGATGCTCGGATTTCGATGAGTATCAAAAGCCCCGAATAATATCGGGGCTTCGCTTTAATGTTATGTCTGAAAACGAAAAGCGAGGGCGTTGTGCGCCCTCGCTCGGCATTTCTTCAGAAATATCTTTCCACGTCGTCCTTTCGGACGACAATTTGTCTGTATCCAGAACCGGTCCAAAATTGCCCCTCAAACGATCCATTTTTCAGTCGGACCGTTGTTACTTCAAGGTATGTCCGGTCCGTCATGGATCCGGGGCAATCCCTTAGAAGGAGTACCCGGAACGTGCTGTCGTTTGCTGGCGGCAATTCAACTCCAGTTTCTGGAGTAGAATTACTTGCTAGACGCAGCCCTTCGGCGAGTACGGTGAAACGCGCTCTCGCGGAATCCCGCTCATTCCTCAGATTCTCCCTTTCTTTGAGGGTGAAGAAATATTTTCCCATGAAGAAAACGAGGAGTACGAGCATTCCCCAGAAAAACTTGTGATAGTCCATTTTCCACCTCTGTTGTGAATGAAAATTCGGGTAAATTCTTGTTTCATCATAATATATAGCTATAAAAATGTCAAGTATTGTCAAGGTAGATTCAACCCTGAAGTGCAACACTCATAGCTTCAAGCGGCGTTTTGTATCCCAGTCGTTTCCGGGGTCGCGTGTTCAGCTCGCGCTCGACAAACGCGAGCTCCCTCTCTGGTATGGTAGTGAAATCAGTACCTTTGG
>JAUSKB010000018.1 GCA_030647415.1 bacterium | reverse complement strand
CAAATCTACCGTCACGGGCATGGAGGAGTACGACCCGGGTGTGAGGATCTCCGCCCCTTCCTCCGGCAGAAGAAGAAGCGGAGAACCCCGAAGGGTATGCGCCGCTGCCAGAAAACGACGAGAGCAAGCGGTGTTTCCATTAGTGTTCGCCCCCGCGATCATAACGATCGTCGGGGGCATTCTCGTTTTATATTTCTCCCGCAAAATACCCCATCCGTAAGGATGGGGTATTGATAACAACTTTGGTGCTATCGCACATTTTTTGTTAACAAGAGAAATCCAGTTGTGCGGTGACCGTCAGCTTCTTTTTATCATTTCTCCCCCGCGAGGTGGTTCAGAACCTCTCCGCCGTCCGAACGATACAATTAGTAAAAACTTTTATTTGACAAAGTTTCAGTCAGGGAATAGAAATAGGTGGGCAGTGCACATTCATAAAGGAGGAGCAAACTTATGAGTCAGCCTGAGCGACCTTGGCCAGAGTGGTGCCACCACCACGGGAGCAAGATGCGGCTCGCTGCAAAGAGCATCACGCGTGATTTTGTGATGTTGCAGGGGAGCGCTGCAGAAGTGCGCATACAGAGATTCAGTGCCGGATGGATTGTCCGGTGGCGAATTATCCAGGATCGCGTCTCCGGCGTTCAGGGGACCGTGTTCTTTTCGGACGAGCACTTACGTCACGCGTTCTGCGGCGACGATCATCCATTCGACTTCGGTGGAAGTATCGCGAAGGAGTACGGCGCCACGACGGGGTTCCAGGGCGTGTTCATCCGGGAAGGGCGATATCTCAACATACCCGGGCCCGGTACTGGGCACGACGGGGACCCAAACGTTTCCATTCATCTCGATGATGACACTATGAAAGCGGTCAGGCGGTTGTTGTCTTTCGAGCTGCGGATGATGTGAGTGATGAACTTACACCAAACACCCCCCATCCCTCGCGGATGGGGCTTTTTTATCACAGCCGACATTCCTACATTCTGTCTCCCTGCGGGAGATCTTTATGACAGAATGTAGGAATGTTATTTCTCCGCTGTTCGATCGATGCAATGGTTGACAGAAAAACATGAGGAGAGTAGATTCAGCGTTAGGACACTAGCCGAATGTAGCGAGAATGAGTCGGACAGTAAAGAGCCGAAGGCAGCATCTTTCCAGTGCTAACGGACTAAATGGGCAGAGGGTTAACTCGAGAAGAATCCTCGAACCCAGACCGGGATACTAAGCGTAGGTCATGTGGACTGAACTCTATGTCCGCATCGACGGTAGCAAGCGACGAATCCCCGGGCGGTGTGAATCTTTCGAAACTGGACTTTGGATTCACGGGGCCAGCCGCGGTAGGCGAGTTCTCCTTTGTATTATAGGCGCGTCAGAAACGGCGCGTCTTTTTTTACAGAAAACATTCGTACATTCTGCAGAATGTACGAATGTTATTTTTTTGCCGCGAGGTGGTTTAGGATTTTCCGTGCCTCGTGGAGGAGGGTGTCGTCGATGATGGAGAGGGCGCGCACGTTCGGATTCTCGCGCTTTAGCGCCGCCGTGTGCGTCGCGAGCGTTGTGGCATCCACGTTGTCCGCGCGGGAGAGGAAGACATACTCCGGTTTTTCCGCGAGCTCGCCCTGGTGCGCCTTGAGCTCCGCGCGGACAGTGCGGTAGTCCTTGACGGGATTTGCAGAATCCGCGGCGACGAAGTGGAAGAGCGTCCTCGTCCGTTCGATGTGGCGCAGAAACTTCATGCCGAGTCCTTTTCCGCCGGAGGCGCCCTCGATGAGTCCCGGGATATCGGCGAGGATGAGCGTGTCGTAGGCGCCGAGGTTCGGCTCGAGCGTGGTGAAGGCGTAGTTTGCCACCTTTGCGTTCGCGCGCGTCACCGCGTTCAGAAAGGCGGACTTGCCGACGTTCGGCAGTCCCACGAGGCCGACGTCCGCGATGAGCTTGAGTTCCAACCGGAGTGTGGTCGCCTCGCCCTCGATGCCGACCTGCGCCTGGAGCGGCGTGGTGTTCGTGGATGACCGGAAGTGAAAGTTGCCCTTCCCGCCCTTCCCGCCTGTGACGACCCGGAGCCGCTCCCCAATTTTCACGATTTCGTGGACCGCACCGGTTCCGAGGTTTGTAACGACCGTCCCGACCGGCACCCGCTCCGTGACATCTGCGCCATCCCTGCCATCTACGAACTGCCCGCGACCGTCCTTGCCATTCTCCGCCACGATGCGCTTCGTGTATCGGAACCGCCGGAGCGCCCCAAGGTCCGCGGTACCCTCGAGCCACACCGAGCCGCCCGAGCCGCCCGAGCCGCCGACCGGCCCGAGGGACTTCATGTTCTTATTGAACGCGACCGCGCCCTTCCCGCCGTGGCCTGCCACGACCGATATGGTGACATCGTCAATTAACACGTTTTCATTCTACGCTACCCGCCCGGCTTTGGTACAATAGAGAGAATGGCGCCGCTCCTTCCTCGCACGCTTCTCTATGGCATTGCCGGCCTGGTTGCCGTCAGCGCCGGTATCAGCGCACGCGCCTACGCGGACCGGCTGGACGCCGCGCAGAACTCGCCCGGCGCGGCGCTGAACCCCTCTTGTACGGCTTCCGCGCAGTGCCTCACGCTCACGTGCGGCGGTCAATCCTTCGTGGTGGCGTCCGACGTACCGTTCGGGACCGTGGAGCGGATCCGGGAATCCTGGTGCGGGGGCGTGCCCATTGCGGGCGGCCGGGATGCCTCCCATTGCAGCTACTACGGTCGGTGCGTCATCGGACCCGAACCAGTTGTGGCGGAGCCAGCGGCTGTACCGGCCCTCGCCGACCTGACAGAACTCGATGTTCGCGAGGTCCGGGTCTACCCGAATGTCGCCTCCGCCATCATCGAGTGGGAGGTTTCCGCGCCGGCAAAATCAAAGGTGACCGTGGTGAACGTCGCAGGTGGAACGCCGATTGTCCGTGAATCCGGTGCAGGCGCGGCGATGCGGCACATGGTACAGGTCACGGGACTTGTACCGAACGGCGATTATACGTATACGGTGGATGCCATGTTCCGGGCGGGCGTGGCCGCGCGTGCGACGGGCTCGTTTCATGTGTTGCCGAAACCTCCCGCGCTCTGATGGCTCTTCAATTTCCTGATACCACGACCGCCGGACCCCTCTCGTGGGGCCTCACGCTCACCCAGACCTTCCTCATACTATTTGTCATGTCAGTCATCGAGGGTGGGACAATTCTTATTGTGGACCCGTGGCAGCAGCTCGCCAGTACCCGGAACGCGGAGCGGATGAACGACGTGAACGAGATCGCGAACGCTTTTTACATGGACTTCGCCGACCATCGAGGGACCTTTTCCTGCGCGAGTGGTCCCGTGCCGATAGAACTCTCGTGGATCCAATCGTCGGGCGGCTATAACCTCGCACCATGTCTCGTGCCGGATTACCTTGTACAGTTCCCGCACGATCCCGGTGACGCTGGCGCATACTACCGAAGCGTGAAGGACTACTGGTCGGGGTACCGCATCATGTTGAATATCGCGACGATGCGGCTCGTCGTTACGGCGCCCTCGGCAGAACTCGGCGCGACGATTCAGGTGGAGCGGTAAGCACCACAGAGGCGAAGCCTCTGGAAAATTCGTTGTGGTGTAATATGGATAAGGATGGGGGGATGCAGTTGACCGACTGACCACGCTTTTGTATACTGAATTCATAAGTTTTACCTGACCTTTTGGGCTACCCATTCGGCATGTCGCAAGAGCGGCAGTGGCCGCAGGAGGTAGCTCGTTTCGTGCCCGCCGACTTCATGAATTTATGGAAATCCGAAACATTGCCATTATCGCGCACGTTGACCATGGGAAGACGACCCTGGTGGACGCGCTTTTGAAACAGTCGGACCAGTTTCGGCTCCGGGCCGACGGCCCGCAGGAGCTCATTATGGACTCGAACGAACTTGAGCGGGAGCGCGGCATCACCATTTTCTCAAAGAACGCCTCCCTGGTGCACGGCGGCGTGAAAATCAACGTGGTAGACACGCCCGGTCACGCCGATTTCGGCGGCGAAGTGGAGCGCATCATGCGGATGGTGGATGGCGTCCTCCTCCTCGTCGACGCGAAGGAGGGGCCCATGCCGCAGACGAAGTTTGTGCTCCGCAAGGCCATCCAGGCGGGGCACCCTGCGATTGTGGTGGTGAACAAGATTGACAAGCAGGACGCCCGCCCCCTGTGGGCCTTGAACCAGACCTTCGAGCTTTTCATTGAGCTCGGCGCGAGCGATTCACAGGCGAACTTTCCGGTCATCTATGCGGCGGCGAAGGAGGGGAAGGCAGGGCCGACACCCGAACTCGCAGACATGACGGACATTCAGCCGCTCTTCGACGCCATCATCGCGCACGTGCCGCCGCCCGTCGCAGATGCCGAAAAGCCGCTCCAGCTCCTCACCGTGAATCTCGCCTACGACAACTACAAGGGGAAGGTGGCGATTGGCCGCCTCTATGCCGGGCGTATCCGGAAAGCGATGCCGGTCGCGCATATCACGCGGACCGGGGAGGTGAAACGCGCCGATATCACAAATGTCATGCTCTTTGAGGGGATGCAACGGGTTGACGTACTCGAAGCCGAAGCGGGGGACATCGTCGCCATCTCGGGCATCCCGGACATTTCGATCGGCGAGACCATCACGGACCCGGACCATCCGGTGCCGCTCCCCATCATCCAGATCGACGAACCGACTATCAAGATGACGTTCGGCGTGAACACCTCCCCGTTCACCGGCCGGGAGGGCCAGTACTCGACTTCGCGGAACCTCATGGAGCGTCTCGACCACGAACTCGAGACGGATGTGGCGCTCTCCGTGGTCTCCACTGACTCGCCGGACCGGTGGACCGTGTCAGGCCGTGGCGAGCTGCATCTCGCGATTCTCATCGAAAAGATGCGGCGTGAGGGGTACGAGATCGAGGTGTCAAAGCCGCAGGTTATCGTGAAGGAGGTCGAAGGGGTCACCCTCGAGCCCCTCGAGCTCGTTTCCGTCGAAGTGCCGGAGGCCATGAGCGGGTTTGTAATTGAGCTCTTCGGAAGGCGGCTCGGTATCATGAAGGATATGCGCGTGGACCGCGGCACTGCGCATCTCGATTTTGCCGTGCCGACGCGGGGCATCATCGGTATCCGAAACGAGTTCCTGACTGGCACGAAGGGGCAGGGTATTATGAACTCCATCTTTCTCGGGTACGAGCCATGGAAGGGCGCGTGCGCGGTGAACCCGCATGGGTCGCTGGTTGCCTCGGAGTCCGGCGAGTCAAACAGCTATGGGCTGATGAACGCGCAGGGGCGCGGTCAGCTTTTCATCGGCGCCGGTGTCGAGCTGTATGCGGGCATGGTGGTTGGGCAAAACGCCAAGACAACAGACATCCCGGTGAACATCTGCCGGACGAAGGAGCTTACCAACTTTCGGAGCAAGAACATGGGAATCCAGGAGACGCTCGACGTGCCGCGGACGATGGGACTTGAGGATGCCCTGGACTACGTGGGCGACGACGAGCTCGTGGAGGTGACCCCGAAGTCCGTTCGCATTCGGAAGAAATACCTCTCCGAGAGCGATAGGAAGCGGGCGAAGCATAACCAACAACTGACAACCGACAACCCACAACGAACGGAATAAGACACTTCAATTTGTAGCCCGTATATCGTAAGCTTCCTACTATGTCCCGCGTACCGAAGCACGTTGCCATCATTCCCGACGGGAACCGCCGGTGGTCGCGCGCCCATGGCGTGCCATCGGCCCGCGGGTACGATCGGGGTGCGGAACGGTTCCGTGATATCATCCGGAGCGCGTTCCAGACGAGCGGCCTCACCCACCTCACCATCTGGGCGGCGTCGGAGTCGAATCTCACGGCGCGTGGGCCGCACGAGGTCCGGACGCTCCGGACGCTCGTGCACCGCGAGCTCCAGGTGCTCCGCGAGTCGCCCGACCTCGCGCGGTACGGTATCCGTGTCCGAATCATCGGTCGCGCCGCGGAGCTCTTGAAAGACTCCACCATCACCGAGCGGGTGCATGAGCTCATGGCGCATACCGCGGCAAACAAAAAGCGGAACCTCACCGTCCTCCTGGGGTATGACGGACGCACCGAGATGATCGAGGCGATTCGTTCGATGGGGCGGGATGCCGCCCATGCGACTGCGTCTTCCCTCCACGCCGCACTGTGGACGCGCGACCTGCCGCCCGTCGACCTCGTCATCCGGACGGGCGGGGAGCCACACTGGTCCGCGGGGTTTCTCATGTGGCTCACCGCCGAGAGCCAGTTTATCTTCCCGGAAACGCTCTGGCCCGACTTCGACGGCGCTGCGTTCAAAGCGGCGCTCGCGGAGTACGCCGCCCGCGGCCGCCGCTTCGGGGCGTGAGGGCTCGCGGAACGTCTTCTCCGGCATTGAATCTACTATCGAAGTCGGACTTCGATAGGTTATACTAGAAACCAAAAACCGGTCGCCTAAGGCGGACCGGTTTTTGGTCGCAACGATCACTATCTTCTCTCTTACTCGAAAGGTGCTGAAGGTTCTGTCATCCGCGCGTTCGTGCACGAACGCGTTAGGAGGATTAGTTCTAGCGTGGCATGTCGTCCACGAGCATGTCATCGAGGATGACCTCGTCGTGGATGCTGCCCGGTTTGGTCGCCATACCGAGAGGCAGACCATTCCCCGCGAACTGTTCGATCGTTCCCTGCATGCGCTTTTTCTCGCGTTCGTTCAGATACACGTACACGATGAAGGCGATGAGGGTGAGGATCCAGAGCAGAAGTCCGAGGGTGCAGTAGGAACCGGTGAACCAGTTACCGATGCTCGCGAGGAGCAGTGCGAGGCTCGTGCCGCTTGTGGCCGCCTCGGTCGAGGTCGGGCACGTCGATGTCGCAATGGCGACCGTCGAGGTTCCCTGTACGGTCGGCGGAGACGGCGGCTTCGGTGCCGGAGCGCCGCACGCTACGCCGGTGGCGAAGATCGTTCGCGTCACCGAGTAGGTGCCGTCGGTCACGGCAACTGTCACCGGGTAGGTCGTCCCCACCTGCGTTGCGGTCGGTACCCAGAAAAGTTCGCCGGCTCGCTGTGCGATTGTCATACCGACCGGTCCCGCGACGAGCGAGAACGTGAGCGGGTCCCTGTCTGGGTCAACCGCATCCACATCGTAGTTCGCGAGCACCCCTGTGCACGCGCGGAGCGCGGGCGAGGTACCAATGAAATACGGCGGGAGGTTCTGTGTGCTCGTGCCGAGGACGGGCGGGGTAGAGGTCGGCGTTGGGCCGCCGCCGCCACAGCCGGTCGTTGGTACGGTGAGCTGGTAGGAGATGGAGACCGGGCCAGAGAAGCCGTCCATGATTTTAACGGTCACGGTGTACGGCGTCGTCGTGGCTTGGGCGCTCGTTGGCGTCCAGGTGATTGCCCCGCTGGTGGGTCCGATCGCCATACCCGCCGGTGCGCTCACGAGCGAGAAGGTAATCGGATCCCCGTCGTAGTCCTGTGCCTGCACTGTGTAGGCGTAGTTCGAGGCGGGACAGATGGACGTGGGCGGATTGAAGTTCACGAAGGTCGGCGGGCTATTGCCACCACCGCCGCCACCACCTCCGCAGTTCGAGGTGCATCCGCCTCCACCAGAAACGACCTGGAGGTTCACCACATGGGTCGTTGAAGACCCGTGGCTGTCCGTCGCCGTGAAGGTTGCCGTCGAGGTGCCGGTTGTCGATGGTGTCCAACTGAATATACCCGTCGAGGTCGAGAACGTCGCGCCGGCTGGAATCGTCGTCGTGATGACG
>JAUSKB010000010.1 GCA_030647415.1 bacterium | reverse complement strand
AATGGTCGAGAAGGAGAAGCTATCATCACGGTACCGCAGGGTGTATGAACAGACGCCGAAGACCCCCTACCGGCGGACGCTGGAACATCCGGCGGTGTCGGAAGAGATTAAAACCAAACTCCGTGCGGTGCATGAAACCTTAAACCCGCTCGTGCTCAAACGTGAGCTTGAGCGCAGGGTCGAACGGCTGTATGCTGTGCAAAAGCGACACGGAAACCTCGACTCACTTCGGTAACAGTTTCTTATGAGCTATATCGGGGCAGGGAATGTATACCCTGTTAGAGATTTGCATACAATTTTTGTTACTACCCACTTGTTTGTGCTAACACATAAACGTATACAGTGAATGGTGTGCGTGCAAATCTCTAACAGGGTATACTGAACGGTATGGTCGATATAAAGTTGAAAAGCTCCGCATTCAAGGAGGGAGAACTCATTCCGCAGAAGCATACCTGCGATGGGGAGGATGTGAACCCCATGCTCGAGGTGCGGAACCTTCCGCACGAAACCGTCTCACTCGCGCTCACCATGGATGACCCCGACGCGACGCGAGGAACCGCCTGGGACCACTGGCTTATATGGAACATTCCCGCCGAGACGCAGTACATCGCGGAGGATACACTGCCGCCGGATGCGGTCCAGGGGATGAACACCTGGGGCAAGGTGAAGTGGAGCGGTCCCTGCCCGCCGGAGGGTGCGCCGCCGCACCGGTACGTTTTCACGGTCTATGCGCTCGACATAAAACTCGACCTCGCACTCGGTTCCACGAAGGGCGAGTTGCTCTCGGCGATGGAGGGGCACGTGCTGGGGAAGGCGGAGCTGATGGGAAAATTCGGAAGATAAATCCTAATTTCTAATATCTAATTTCTAAACAAATCCAAATATCAAAACGAGTTTAGAATTTTGAACATTTGAATTTTGGCATTGTTTAGGATTTAGATATTCGGATTTAGGATTTTCCGCATGTATGTTCCGTTCCCCAAAAGACGATTCCCGATTTAGTTGGACCTCGCACGTCGTGGAAAAAATGCAGCAATACGCGATACCCGAATCGCGGATTCGCCGCATCATTCGGTATCCCGCACGGACGGAGGAGGGGATTGCACCGGATACGGTCGCTGTTATGCAGCCGGGCGGCTCGACGCGGTACCATGAGATTTGGGTGATGTACAAACTAGTAACAAACAACCAACGACAAACAACCAACGACAAACAAGCGGAAAACCAGAAACGCGAGCAGGACCCGTTCAATATCCTCTCGCGGGGTCAGGCGAAGATTCGGGTGATTACCGCTTGGCGCTACCCGGGTCACTCGCCGGCACGCGACCCAGTGCCGAGTGAGGTGCTCGCCGAGGTTCAGCGGCTGCTGTAGAAATAAAAAGAGAACCTAGGCGGCTCTCTTCCTTCACTAATTTTTTTTCACCATCACAAGAATATCGTCGTTGTTGATGGGGCCCGTTGTTAGGCCACCCTTCCCAAGTTTGTAGTAACCGAACCGATGTTTTTCCTTCCTTTTCTTACAGTCGGTTACAAGTTCACTTCCTTTGAATACGATATCAACTTCATACCGTACTCCCTCGATTTCGATAATCGGCATTATTACACTTGCAGCACCCATAGAACCTCCTGTGTTTGTTTGTGGGACTGATGGAAGTGCACCCTCCATAAGAAATCTATGTCAATCTTGAAACCGCCCTTGAAACCGCCCTTTTTCAACCGCTCAACACTCATGGTGGCGCGGGACCTGCTGGGGAAATATCTCGTGCGGTACGCCGGACGCAGGATTGTCGCGGCGATAATCACCGAGGTGGAGGCGTACGACGGGCCCAGCGACAGGGGCTCACATGCGTCACGCGGACAGACGCCACGGAACGCGCCGATGTTCGGCCCGCCGGGCATTTGGTACGTCTACTTCACCTATGGCATGCACTGGATGTTGAATATCGTGACTCGGGAGGCGAGGTACCCGGCGGCAATACTTATTCGTGGCGTGACAATTCATGCGGATGAGTGCGGATTGAGACGCGGAACTATGCGGAACATTGATGGTCCGGCGCGGGTGACGAGGTATTTCAAGATAAACAAACAATTCAACAACAAACAAGCAACAAGAGCAACGGGACTGTGGATCGAGGACCGCGGCATACGGATCCTAAAATCGCACATCAAGTGCTCAGCGCGCATCGGCATTGCCTACGCCGGGTCCTACTGGTCTCGGCGCAAGTGGCGGTTCCGACTGAAGGAAGAAGGGAAGAAAAAAGATTCACCCTGTTAGAGTTTTACACGCACGCCACTATTTTAATAACGGGTAGCATGCAATACCAGTCGAACGCATGTAAATAATAGTTTTGTAAAACTCTAACAGGGTAAAAGAAAAATGAAAATGGAGTGAAACTCGAATATGCAAGATTGTGCGATTTCTTGTTTCCAAAAGGTGGTATGACGTGTCATACCACCTTGACAAGACAGCTGGCCGGTATTAATTTCGGGATGCAAAAACGCTCCGATTCGGATCGGAGCGTTTGATGTTGATACTAGTTCCAGCCCTTAAGTTTCCCCACGAGGAAACTTACGGTATCCCACATGAGGAAGCGCCAGAAGCTCCGGAGATGCCACTGGGAGC
This sequence comes from bacterium, assembly GCA_030647415.1. Taxonomy (GTDB): domain Bacteria; phylum Patescibacteriota; class Minisyncoccia; order UBA6257; family GWB1-50-10; genus JAUSKB01. The sequence goes on along the minus strand of JAUSKB010000010.1, from coordinate 32,446 downwards.
AGTTCTGCGTGTACGGTGACTGCGCTTTCACCACCGCGACCTCGATGCCGCTTCCCGCGAGCCGCTTTCGGAAGATCGCCTTGGTGTGTCTCGCGCAGACCTGCTGCGACACGACGATAACCCGACGCCACCGCTTGTCTGTCGCGATGCGTCGTGTGGCATCCGCATTCCGGTAGGTCCGGTCGCTCAGCGTTTCAAGCAGGAGGCGCCCCTCTATGAGGTTCCTGGGTGTTATGCCAGAAAGGAACTGCCCCATGGTTACCGACTCGGCGAGCCCTCCCGGCGTGTGGTACCCGCCGACGAAGAGTATCTGCCGAGCGCTACCGGAGAAAAAGAGTTCCCGGCATTTCCAAGCAACGGCCTCCGAGTGCGGGCTGGGCTCTCTTCCGTCAGGTGTCGTATCAATACCAACACCAATGACTGCATCGTACGTCCCCGTGAGCGGGTCGTCGTCGATGACGATGTTCCGCTCGAACCACTCAGCCAGTTTCAATCAACACCCCTTTCTGTAAGGAAAAAATATAGTAAAGACTACTCGTACCATAATGGTTCCGAACATAGCAGTGAGCAACCTTGGTTCGTTGAGCTCAAGGAAAGCGGCTATTATCAGGACGACAATTCCGGAGGTCATCCAACTGCGGAATGTTGCCCAGGAGCTCCAATTTTTTTCCCCGGTGAACCACCACCATAGAAATCGTGAAATCATCGCAAATCTCCTTTCTTTTCGCTATGATTAGGATGTTAGTTAGCTACCTGCTATATACATCGTTTTCAACCTGTAGTCAAGCTATTTTTTTCAACTATCTACACCAGTGGCGGTCGGCACATTCGACCCCGCCGGTGGCGGGGTACTGAATTTTGTAGTTTCTCCGCCAACTGGCTGATCAAATCAAATTCACATTTATCCTGTTAGAGTTTTACAGATAGACGGATTTCTTATGACTTTTGTTCATGTAGCGACAAATTTTTGCATGTATAAAGATTGCGTGTAAAACTCTAACAGGATGAAGCTATCCATCGGCATCGTCGGGCTCCCGAACGTCGGGAAGTCAACCCTTTTTAAGCTCATCACGAGCCAGGAGGTGCATATTGCGAACTACCCGTTCGCGACCATCGACCCGAACGTGGGTGTGGTTCCCGTACCGGACGAGCGCGTGGACGCGCTCGCGAAGCTCTCGAGCTCCAAGAAGCGGGTGCCCGCGGTGGTCGAGTTCTATGATATCGCGGGCCTCGTAAAGGGGGCGAGCAAGGGCGAGGGGCTGGGTAACCAGTTCCTCTCGCACATCCGCGACGTGAGCGCGGTCTGCTTCGTGCTCCGGTGTTTCCCGCAAGCGGACATCGTGCACGTCGAGGGGTCGGTGGACCCGGTGCGAGACTACGAGATACTGAAGACCGAGCTGGCGCTGAAAGACCTCGAGACGGTGGACAAGCGAATCTCGAAGGCGGAGGCGGACGTGCGAAATAAGACGAAGGAGGGAACCGCCGACCTTGCAGCGCTCCAGGCGTGCAAGGCGGTCCTGGATCGCGGTGAGTTCCTGATGGATGCAAACGGAGCTCTGCCACCTGGCATCGACTTGCATGCGCGCATCATGCGCGAGTTGAACCTGTTGACCGCGAAGCCGCGGCTGTATCTCTTAAATGGCGATACGGGCGATGTGCCGGACGAGCTTCTCCGGCAAATCGGCGTTATAGGGACGGTGAACGGAGCATTTTCTTCGGCACCGGGCGTCCCCGAGGTACTCTCGGGTCGCCCTGGCTCTCCCGCCGTCGCGGTCCGAGATCTGCCGTCGAAAATGCCCCGCTCGCCGTCCGCGATAGGTACAGGAGTTGTTATTGCGAACCTTGCCACTGCGCCGAATGTGAACGAGCTCATCACGGCGGCATATGCGACACTGGGACTGGTGAGTTTTTTCACCACCGGCGAGGACGAGACGCGCGCCTGGACCATCGAACACGGCGCGAAGGCGCCGCAGGCGGCGGGCGTCATCCACACGGACTTCGAGGAGAAGTTCATCCGCGCGGAGGTGGTCGCGTACGCAGATCTCATCGCCACCGGTGGATGGAGTCACGCCAAACAGAGGGGGAAGATGCGGCTCGAGGGCAAGGACTACGTCGTACAGGACGGCGACGTGATGGTCATTCGGCATGGCTGATATATAGCTGAACTTACGAAGTCCAGACTTCGCATGCAGAATGTCGGGACTTCGTAAGTCCTCGCGTCATGAATAAATTCACCCTACAACTCGATTCTTATCAGGGACCGCTCGAGAAACTGCTCGAGCTCATCGAGCGCGAACAGCTACCCGTGACGCAGATAAGTATCGCGAAGGTCACCGGCGATTTCCTTGAGTATGTTCGGGAGCTTGAGGGATTGCCCCGAGGCGAGACCTCAGAATCCCCCGAGGTCTCGCCTCGGGGCGGCGTCGACCCACAGCTCATCGCCGACTTCCTCGTCGTCGCCTCGAAGCTCATCCTCATCAAATCGAAGGCGCTCCTACCCTCGCTCGCGGTGACGCCCGAGGAAGCAGAGGAGATGCAGGACCTCGAGACGCGTCTCGCGCTCTACCAGGAACTTAGGGGCGCGCAGCGGCACCTGAAGCGGCTCTGGAACCCGATGCCGGTCATGTTCGCGCGCGAGTTCCTCCAAACGGTGAATGTCGGCTTCTACCCGCCGCCCGCCGTGACGCCGCAGGCGATGGAAAGCGCGCTTGCCCGGATGCTCGGCGAGCTGGAACGCCTCTCGAGACCAACGGCGGCGATTCGGATGGAATTCGCGAATCTGAAGCAGAAGATTGAAGAAGTGCTCATACGCCTCACCGCGAGTACCTCGATGAGCTTTTCGAGTCTTTCGACTGATTCAACCCATTCGACAAGCTCAGGGCAGGCAGGCTCATTGCAAGCGAAACGGAGCGAGTTGGTCGCGCTATTCCTTGCGGTATTGCACCTTGTGAAGGAGCAACTTGTTAATGTTGAACAGGGGAGGCACTTCGGGGATATGTGGGTTCGACGGGCTCACCACGGGCCGATTGCGAAGCTCACCCCACCGCCCGTACAATGAGTAAGTCAACAAACGACAAACAACCAACAACAAACAACGTAGAAACAGAAGCGACTGAGACACACATGGACCAAGAGCAAAAAATACCAACAGACACAGCGCCCATCTCGGCGCAGCTTGAAGCGCTGCTCTTCCAATACGGCGAACCTATCGCGGTGGGACGGGCCGCCAAGCTCCTCGGCATCGAGCCGAGTGCGTGCGGCACTGCCGTTGATGAGCTCGAGCGGGCATTGAACGCCGACTTGGGGCAGGGGTTGACCATACTTCGGCATGGTTCGACGCCGCTCACCACAGGTGGTTCGAGTGTTCAGTTGGTCACGAAGCCCACCTGTCAGCATATTGCACAGGCGCTTATCCAAGATGAGTTTCGCGCGGAGCTTTCACCCGCGGGTCTTGAGGTCGTGACGCTCGTTGCCTACCTCGGTCCCGTGCCGCGTTCGACTGTTGACTACATCCGCGGCGTGAATTCAAGCTTCACCCTCCGGAACCTCGTCGTCCGCGGTCTCGTGGAACGTGACCCTGAGGCGAGCCGTGGAAACCTCTACGCATACCGGACGACCGCGCGCTTCCTCCGGCATCTCGGGCTTGCTCGCGGTGCGGACCTTCCAGAATATGCCGCCTATCGGGCGAAGTTGACAGCACTGAACGAACAACCAACAACCAGTAACCCACAACCAACAACGAATGGTTCGACACGCTCACCATCTCTTCGAGAGCCTGAGGGCTCCTCAGAGCCTCGAACGGCCCGAGCGGAGCCGAGGGACAACCAACAACAGGAGACGAATGAAGACCAACGACAAGTGACAGACGACCGACAACAGGAGACAACCGACAAACAAACAACGGTTCGACAAGCTCACCGTCCCTCGAACCGTCCCGAGCAAAGTCGAGGGACAAACGAAGTAACACCGCTCACGCCATGAACTTTCGTTTGCAAGCGCTTCTACTCCTCGTGATCATACTTGCCTCCGTCCTGGCCTCGAAGGCGTTCGCGCCTCGTGCGGAAACGCAGGAGGCGGCCAGACAAGTTAATAACCGACAACTGACGACCGATGATTCATCCCGAGTAGAAGCGAGGGACAAAAACCGACTGGCAGAAACCGACGGGATGCCAAAACGCCGGTGGAGCGTGCTGGACCCGACGGTCGGAGCCGCAGCAGCCACTGCGCAGCTCATCGGTACGCCGTTCTCGTTCTTGAACTATCGTACCTACGAGTCCCGACCGATCGCCTCGCTCACGAAGCTCCTCACCGCCGTCGTGGTGCTGGAACAGTTCGGTCCCGACAAGAAGGTGCCGGTCGGTCTTATCGCGGTCCAGACGGAAGGGGAGGCAGGTGAGCTTTCGAGTGGTGAGATCTACACCGCCCGCGATCTCCTGAAGGTCATGCTCATGACCTCCTCGAACGATGCGGCCGCGGCATTCGAGGAGTATGCCGGCGGACAGGAGGTGTTCCGTGGTCTCATGCGCGCGAAGATTTTGGAACTCGGGATGGCGCAGACATCCGTGCATGACGGCTCGGGCCTGTCGGACGAGAACCGGTCCACGGCAGGCGACTTGGTGAAACTCGCAGCGTACATCGCCGCACAGCATCCGGACATCTTCGCGTGGAGCCGGCTCACGAGCATTTTGGTCCAACCCTTGAACGGAGGCACGACCCGGACGGTCTCGAACATCAATTCGCTTGCGTTGTCGGCAACGTTTCTCGGCGGCAAAACCGGCACCTCCCCCGCCGCGGGGGAGAACCTGCTCGCAATCCTCTCGCATGGCACCGACCGGATCGTCGTCGTGCTCCTGGGGAGCAAAAACCGCTATGATGAGGTACAGGGTTTGATGCACTGGGTCGACGAGGCATATGAATTTCCAGCAAAACCCTAAACTCTAAATACTAAATTCTAAATGCCGATTTTATCGGGCATCCTCGACAAAGTCGGGACAATACCGAAATCCTAAATTCTCCGCCAGAGGCGGATCCGCCTTCGGCGGACAAACAGAGATTCCTTTTTAGGGTTTAGAATTTACCAGTAACCATGGAACTATTCGCCGCACTTCGGGTACTTATCATGTTCGCGCTTGGGTTCGTGGTGGCGCTCCTTGTCACACCACTCGTCTATCGCGCGCTCATCCGGTGGAACCTGCGAAAGCGGAACATTCGGGATGCGACGACCACGCCTGTCTTCCATCAGTTCCATAAGGACAAGAGTGCGACGCCGACGATGGGCGGTATTATCATCTGGGCGACCGTAATCGGTCTCGCTGCGGTCTTTTGGACTGGCTCGCTCATATTCGATGGTTTCGCCTCGTACTTCAACTTTGTGAACCGCGCGGAGACCTACCTGCCGCTCGCGGCGCTCCTCCTCGCGGCGCTCGTCGGGCTCGTAGATGATTTGTGGGGTATCATGGGGCGCGGTCCGAAGGGTGGCGGTCTCACCGTTCGGCATAAGCTCGTGCTGTACACCAGCATCGCGGCTATCGGCGCCTGGTGGTTCTATGTGAAGCTCGGCTGGGACACGCTCTTCGTGCCGTTCGTGGGCTACATCCAGATGGGCATCTGGTACATCCCGGTTTTCATCTTTGTGTTGGTCGCAACTTCGAATGCGACAAATCTCACGGATGGGCTGGACGGGCTTGCGGCCGGGGTCCTCTTCTTCGCATTCGGCGCACTCGCGGTGGTGGCGTTCGTCCTCGGGCGGTACGACCTTGCCGTAATGATCGCCGTGATACTCGGGGCGCTCCTCGCCTTTTTGTGGTTCAACATCCACCCCGCGCGGTTCTTCATGGGTGATACGGGCTCCATGTCGCTTGGCATCACGCTCGGCGTCGTGGCGATGCTCACGAACACGGCGCTTTTATTGCCGTTCTTCGGGTTCATCCTCGTCATTGAAACGGCGTCGGTCATTGTACAGCTCATCTCGAAGAAGGTCCGGGGAAAAAAGGTGTTCCACTCGAGCCCCATCCACCATCACTTCGAAGCGCTTGGGTGGCCGGAGAGCCAGATCACCATGCGGTTTTGGATCATCGCCGCGGTCGTGAGTATCATCGGGCTCGTCGTCTTCTTTCTCGCACGGTATGTCTAGGGTAACCGACAACCAACGACCAACAACTAAAAACTATGGTAACACTCATCAAGCACGGGATGGTCCTCGACGGCACCGGAGCGCCGGCCGTGAAATGTGACCTCCTTATTCGAAGCGGCCGGATCGTGCGCATCGGGTCGCTCGCAAACGCGGCGGCGGACGAGGTCATCGATGCGGTTGGCAACCTTGTCACCCCCGGGTTCATCGATGCGGGTTCCCATGCGGACCGGTCGGGCGACCTATTCACGCCGGCGGGCAGTGCGTCGCTCATTACGCAGGGGATCACGAGCGTCATCGGCGGGCAGTGCGGGTGGTCGTTCGCGCCCTGGCGCACTCCCACTGATGCAACGGCGGACGTGTGGCGGCACCCAACGAACGCGAGCGTCGTCTGGCCCTCCATTCTAGACCTCTTTCGATTCCTCGAGCGGATGCGGCTTGGCGTCAACTTCGGCACGCTGGTCGGTTCCGGAGCACTCCGATTGACCGCACAGGGCACGAGTACGTGTGATGCCACGGAACGGGACCAGCGGACGTTCGCGCACCTTCTTATCGCCGCCCTTCGGGAGGGAGCGCTGGGACTTTCAGTCGGATACGGGGGCGATGGCGTCGAGTTTCTTTCCCAACATTCGCTTGAATCTGTAGCTCGCATTGTCGCGCGCGCCGGTGGCGTCATTGCAGTTCATCTTGGTGCCGTTCCGCGCGCACTCATCACTGATGCCCACGCCGTACTCGAGGTGAGCCGCGCCGCTCGCGTTGCAGTCCTTTTTTCACACCTCACGCCCCGTGTGAGCGATGCCCATCGGTACGGAGAGCTCTTGACCATACTCGAACACGTTGCCGGGCAATGCGATGTCCACTTCGACATCCAACCACTCGAGACGACGCAAATTTCATTAAAGCATCTCGTAGCGGCATCGACCGATTTGCACGCCTCGCCCGACCCGCTTCGCCCGCGAAGCGAGGCGAGTGAGCGGGCGAGGCGAAGCGGGCCGGACTTTCGTGCGCTCGCGGCGCACCTGCCGCTCGGCATTGTCATCGACCGAGTGTTCGACCGCTCGCTCCAGTTTCTCGAGGGGAAGACGATTGATGCGTTGGCGGAAACAAGGAATCGGTCGCCGCTCGAAACGCTCGGGGAGGTTGTGCGAATCACTCGCGGCAATGCAACGGTTCTCGTCCGCGATGTCGCGAGCATACCGCTCGCCGCCTACCTGTCCTCGAGCAGGGCACTCGTCGCCACGCAGGGACGCGGTTATCGGCGGCGGCTCGCGCCGCACGAGGTTCAATCGGACATCTTCACGGCATTCTTGCGTTGGGCCGCCTCAAGCGGCCGAGTGCCGCTCGAGGCGGCAGTACAGCGCCTGACGGGCAGTGCGGCGCGCGTCTATCACCTCCGGCATCGCGGCGTGCTTAGAGAAGGTTCCGCCGCCGATGTGCTCGTACTCGACCCGGAGACGCTTCGGCCATCGTATGTATTCGTGAACGGCGTGTGTGCACTTCGAATGGGCACACTGACCGGCGTATGCGGCGGCCAGGTGCTCCGGCGCGACCACCGATGAACCGACGAACGAATATGCGACGGCCGACGAGCGGCGCCCCGGACTACCTGTTCCTGGGGACGGTGCTCACGCTCACGATTTTCGGTATCGTGATGCTTACCAGCGCCTCCTCCGACCTTGCCAGCACAAAGTTCGGCGACAGCTCGTACTTCGTGATGCACCAGCTCCTGTACGGTCTTCTCCCGGGAATGGTCGGTTTTCTCGTCGGGTGTTTTGCGTACTATCGGCGCTGGCAACGGTTCGCGACGCCGTTCCTCGTTCTCTCCATCGTACTCCTCGTACTCGTGTTCACCGGTTTCGGTGTTTCTTCGGTGAAGGGTGCCGATCGGTGGTTGAATTTCGGCGCATTCACCTTCCAGCCGAGCGAGCTTTTGAAACTCACCTTCTTCATCTACCTCGCGGCCTGGGTTAGCCGCTCGACAACCAGGGGCTCAAGCTTCGTTCAGGGGTTTCTCCCGTTCCTCACGCTCGTCGGCGGCGTCATGGTGCTCCTGTTGCTCCAGCCGGCAACCACGGTCGCCATACTCATTTTCCTTGCATCCGTCCTCATGTACTTCACGAGCGGCGCGAAAATCCGCTTCCTCGCGGTCGCCGCGCTCGTGGTTTCCCTCGCACTGTCCGTCTTCATCTATTTTTCCCCCTACCGCAAGGCGCGCGTGCTCACCTTCCTCAACCCAACTGCGGACACCGCGGACACGGGGTACCACATCAACCAGGCGCTCATCGCAATCGGTTCCGGCGGCTGGACCGGCGTCGGGTTCGGCCAATCGACCACGAAGCTGTACTACCTGCCGGAACCGATTGGAGATTCCATCTTCGCGGTCATTGCAGAGGAACTTGGGTTCCTCGGGTCGCTTTTCGTTCTCTTGGCATTCTCGGTCCTCATCTGGCGAGGTCTCCGAATCGCCCGGCATACGAGCGATAGCTTCGGGAGGATTTTCGTCACCGGCTGCACCTGCCTCATTGGTCTCCAGGCGTTCGTGAACATCGCGGCAGTCTCGGGACTCGTGCCCCTGACGGGAGTACCCTTGCCGTTTGTGAGCTACGGTGGGACGGCGCTTACCGTTTTTCTTACCATGAGTGGTATCATGGTAAATGTATCGCGCTACCAGTCGTAGCGACACGTTCATGCGACGGGAACCAATCATCATTGCGTTGGCTGGGGGCGGGAGCGGGGGACACCTCTACCCGCTCCTTGCGGTCGCGGACGAGCTCGCCCGGCGTTCGGGCGGTGCGGTGCGACTCGCGTACATCGCCCCCCCCGGCCTCGGCGTGGATGAGTTTCGCGCCCGTAAGATTGACGTGCATCTGATACTCGGGAGCAAATTTCGGCGCTATTTCTCGCTCCAGAATCTGGTGGACATCCCGAAATTCATCCTTGGTCTCCTTCAGGCGCTCGTGGTGTTTTACGCGGTCATGCCGGACGCGGTCTTTTCGAAAGGGGGGCCCGGAGCATTGCCGGTGGTCCTTGCCGCCCGCTTCTACCGTATCCCGGTCATGATCCATGAATCGGATGCGGTGCCGGGGCTCACCAACCGGCTTTCCGCGCCGTTCGCCGCCCGTATCGGCATCACCTTCCCGTTTTCCGCACGCTACTTCCCGAGCGAGCGAACCGCGCTGGTCGGCACGCCGGTCCGGTCAGGCCTGCGTGCCGAACGTGAGACCTCGGGCGGCGCGAAGCGAGCCCTCGGGTTCGACCCGGACGTGCCGCTCGTCCTTGTGCTCGGCGGTTCGCAGGGTGCGGTCCGGCTAAACACGTTTATTCTCGAAAACCTCGCGGCGCTTCTTCCCGCATTCCAGATTTACCACCAGACCGGACCGGCGAATAGTGCGGAGGTGGAAAATAGCGCCCCAACGTTTCTGGACCAGCTCCCGGCGGCACTGCACCATCGGTACCGAACGGCGGGGTTTCTCGATGTGGGCGAGATGCGGCGCGCACTCGCCGCGGCGGACGTGGTGTTCTCGCGGGCCGGGTCGAGCACTATCACCGAATGTGCGCTCTTCGCACGGCCGGTGCTCCTCGTGCCGCTTTCCGGGTCTGCCGGTGACCATCAGCGGCGCAATGCCTACGCCTACGCGGAGACCGGGGCGGCCACCGTGGTGGAGGAGGGGAATCTGACGGGGCACATCGTGCGCGAGGAGCTCCTGCGCCTCATCGCTATCGGACAGCGGCCTGCTGACGTCGCCGCCGCGGTCCAGCCGTTCGTTCGTCCGGCCGCCGCAGAGGTCATTGCAGAGGAATTGTTGCGCCTCGCGAAGTTCCCGAGCTAAAAATGTTCGATTTACGAAATCGAACATTTTAGAAAATCTCACGACGTGCCACGTCGTGAGATTGAACAAAAAAACGCCCCGCAATCTTGCGAGGCGTTCTGTTCTAGTTGAAGCAGAGATTGAAATTCTGCTTCACCCATGCCACGACTTCCTGCTCACGCGGGAAGTCGCCAAACTGCGCGACTACTGCGACCCATTTTTTATCTGCAGTGAAAAGAATCGGGTCTGCGAAGAGTCGGTGAGTCTGCTCATCAAGCGCGCACTTCGCCTCCTCACTATTGAACATGACGGCTTCCGGCACTGCCGCGATCATGGGTTGTTGGCCGCCCTCCTGCAATTTTACGAGCGTGTCAACGAATCCCTTCGGCGCCTTTGGGAATCGGACCGTCACCTTGTCGGCGCCGTTTGTATCGGCGCTGTCCGGCCAGAGGAATCGGACCTGCTTTGCATGTGAGCGGAGGGAAAACATCTTCCATCGCGCCACGCGGAACGCCGCTTCGATTATTTGTGGTGCAAACCCCTCCTTGTAATCTCCTGGTTTTTTTCCAAATAGAAAGAACAAGGTCATCAGGAGATAGGATAGAAGAATTAGGACAAAACCTCCTACAATGCCCACCACAACTAACTCACCATTAGAACAGTTGCGGCTCATACCAATACTCACCGTAGCTGCGCTCGCGAACAAGGCAGTAAACCACGCCAGACCGTCGGGTAGGCGGAACCTTACCTGCGCGTACTCTTCGAAAAGGATGAGCGCGGCGACTCCAGTGAAAAGTAGGGAAACTGCGGTGATGGGTATCGCTATGAGGAATGACGCAACGAGCGCGAGAACGCCTGTTACGAATCCAGCACCCAAAATCGCTCTCACCAGCGCAACCAGGAATTCCGGTGCTACTAGATTCACGCCCGTCTTCCCGTCCTTGTCGACGTGTTCGAAGCGAATGAGCCCAAACTCTCGCATAAGCTCGTTCCAGAGCGCTCGCGGGAGAACCGCGATCGGCTGGATTCCCTTCTCGGTGAGCGACTGCAGGAACGCGAGTCGCTCGGTCGAGAATATGGAATAGCTATCGAGGGATTTTTTGAACCCCTCCTTCTCAACGGCAAGCGAGGCAACGCGACTTGGAACGCTCGCTTGACGTTCGATTTCGCGCTCGAAGCCAAAGAACGTCGTGATTTCCCTGACCACTTTGGGTTTGCGCTGCCCCTCCTCCACAATCGCCGTCTCTGTCTCTTCAATCCGCTGGGACAGCGCGTTTTGCCGAGTCCTGCCCTCTTTGAGAACAATCATCTCGACGTCAGCAAAAACTGATCGTTCCATAAATGCTCCTTTATTTATGTTTTTGAAATTAGGTGAAAACGCTAGTGTATTTGTAGCACACATGTGAAAATCTGTCAATCTGTTTTTCGTAGCTAGAAGTGGCTGAAAATCGCGGTATAATAGAATTCGTATGGTACGAGTCCGGGATTTGCCCCCTCGCCGCCGCGGTCCAGCCGTTCGTCCGCCTGGCCGCCGCAGAGGTCATTGCAGAGGAATTGTTGCGCCTTGTGGGCTTCCCGGGAGTCTCATGACCCGCATAGTACGACACAACATTTTTTTGACCGTGTCAGGTGGTATGACATGTCATACCACCTGACACGGGGTAATATTCATTTTGTAATTTAAATAGCAGAGGCGCCACGTGTGTGCACTATATGAAAAGCAGAAGCCCAACCTTGTTGGTTGGGCTGCCTGTTTATCCGGTCAGGCTCGGTTAATATCAAGACATCTCAAAGTCGGATTCTTGTTACGCCATTGAGGATATCCAATATTTTGATTGCGACGGATTCCTTTTTGCAGAACGGGAAACCCGAACGCAGTTCAAGGGCTAACACGCGGAGAGCGTTATCATTCCTCGCAAGTTTAGCAAGGGAGTCTTGCTGGGCGGTAATTTGCTCCAGCTCTGCAGTGACTCGCTCCAGCACCACCTCAAGTTCCTTGCGGGAGAGCCCGAGCTGCTCGCCCTCGTAACTCTCGTCCGGTCGGACCGAGCCGGCTTTGATTTTGTGGAACAACTCACGGACATCCCCCATCTTCTCGCCAGTAATCTTCACGATGTACGATTCCCGCCTTGCATCATATTGAGAGAATTCGACCTCCGCCTCGGCAGTTTCATGTTTGTAAATTCCCGCCTCGCGGGTCCCGGTTTTTACTACTGTTTCATGAAGCGAGAACCCAACAACATACTCCATCAACGATTCAGGAATTTCGTCGTTTTCGCTTCCAAGCGACGCATGCAAACGACCATCACTGCCATACAGAGTTAGGTCGTTGATGCTCAACCTGTTTCCCGACCCGTCCTTATAGGGCTTACTTGTGAAACCGGGCAAAGTACGCACGGTTTCCTTGAAATATACATGCACTGACATACTTCCTCCTGTGTTTTTGATGATATTATTGTCGCCAGGATTGCGTCGGGTTTGCTCCACCCATCCGTTCCGGGTCAACTGTTTTTGAAGTCATCGCAGGATTGCGACGCTGTGCACATTATAACAAAAATACATAAATTTTGTCAAGTGTGAGAGTGCATCCCAACAGGGTAGAATAGGGGACATGGGAATTCGCGTCCGTTTTGCCCCCTCGCCGACGGGGCCCATAAGCATTGGGAACGTCCGGACAGCGCTCTACAACTGGCTCTACGCCCGTCATACGGGAGGGGAGTTCCTCCTGCGCATCGAGGATACAGACACGGAGCGTTCCGAGGCGAGGTACGAGATGGAAATCCTTGAGGGGCTCAAGTGGCTGGGGCTCGCGTGGGACGGTCCAATCGTCCGGCAGAGCGAGCGGACCGAGGTCTATGAGCGGTACCTGCAGAAGCTCATCGAGTCGGACCGGGCATATTTCTGTTTCTGCACAAAGGAGGAGCTCGACGCCGACTATGCGGCGCAGCTCTCCCAGGGGCTCATGCCGAAGTACGTCGGTCGGTGCCGGACGCTCGCGCCAGCCGAAGCGGCCCGGCGGCTCGCCGCCCACGACCCGGCCGTCATCCGGCTTCGTATGCCGGACGCCTTGTTCACGTTCACCGACCTCATCCGCGGCCGCGTCTCGTTCGACGCCGCGCTCACCGGGGATATCATCATCGCGAAGGGGTTTCGCGCCCCGCTCTACAACTTTGCCGCCGTCGTGGATGACTACGAGAGCGGCATTTCCATGGTCATCCGCGGCGAGGACCACATCTCGAATACGCCGAAGCAGCTCGCTATCCACCAGGCGCTCGACCTACCACATCCCGCGTACGCCCACCTGCCGCTCATTCTGGGACCCGACCGGAAGAAACTCTCGAAGCGATTCCTCTCCGGGTCGCTCATGGATTACCGCCGCGCGGGGTACCTTCCGGAAGCGATGCGGAACTTCCTTGCACTGCTCGGCTGGCACCCCGTGCACGACCAAGAAATCCTCGACCTTGATGCGCTGGTCCGCGAGTTCACGTTGGAGCGCGTCCAGAAGGGCGGCGCCGTATTCAATCCGAAGAAGCTCGAGTGGATGAATGGCGTCTACATCCGGACGCTCTCGGTGGAGGCGCTCACGGAGCACCTCATGCCGCTCACGCCGCCCGCGTGGCAGGCGGATGGCGAATTCCTCTACCGGGTGGTCGCGGTGGAACGGGAGCGCCTAAAGCGGCTCGGGGAGTTCACCGAGCGGGCGTCATTTTACTTCACCCTCCCGTCGTACGACCCTGCACTCTTGGTTTGGAAACAAACGCCGGTCGCCGTCATCCGCGAGAACCTTGCCGCGGTCCGTGAGGCGCTCCGAAACGTTTCACCGAACGCCTTCACCCGCGCCGCGGTAGATGCGGCCCTGGAACCGGTCATCGCGGCGCGGGGCCGCGGGGAGGTGTTGTGGCCGTTCCGCGTGGCGCTGTCGGGACAGGGAGCGTCGCCAGGGCCGAGCGAGCTTGCCGAGGTGTTCGGGGCGGATGAGACCATACGCCGGCTTTCCGCCGCGCTCGATCGCATACGTGCATGAGACGAATATTTACAGAACGTGTCGCATCAGCCGGCCTCTGTATGGCAATATTTTTTGCGGGTTGGATTGCGGTCACTGCGGCGATACCAACACCGGTGGACCTCAAGGGAAGTATTGACGCAAAAGCGAAGGAGCTTGCCGACATCCAGGCGAAAAAGGAGGCGGTACAGCGTGAGATTGACGAGTTGACGCAGTCGGGGCAGACACTCGGGCGCGACCTGAAGGTCATCGACCGTACCGTCACCGAGCTCACCTACGCAATCAAGGAGAACGAATTGACGCAGGCACAGCTCGCGGATGAGATCGAGGGCCTTACGGGTACGATTGCAGATCAACGGGAGCTCGTTACGGCGCACCGCGAGGCGCTCGGAGCGCTCATCCGCGGGTTGCATGAAGCCGAGCAGGAGCAACCGCTCCTTATTTTTCTTCGCCATGGACGGTTTTCAGATGGCGTGTCCGACGCAGCGCAGGCGACGGTGCTTTCCGGAAAGCTCATGTCGACGATTTCGGACCTCCGGGTCGCGGAGCAGGACCTCACCACATCGATAACCAACCTTGAGAAGAAACAGACGGCGCGGGAACGGGAGCAGGTGACGCTCGCGAGCCGAAAGACCATCATCGCGAGCGAACGCGAGGGAAAACAGCAGCTCATCACAGCGACGAAGAACCGGGAGCAGGCGTACGCGGCGCAGCTGATGGACCTCCAGAAAGTCCAGGACCAAATTTCCATTGAGATCAACAAAATCGAAGAGGAGCTCCGGCGCACGATTGACCCGAACACGCTTCCCACGGTCGGGAGGGGATTGCTTGCTAATCCGGTCGCGAATCCGAAGCTGACGCAGGGACACGGCGCCACCGCGTTCGCCGAGCGCGCCTATAAATCCAAATGGCACAACGGCGTGGATTTCGGCGCGCCCATCGGTACGGAGGTGTACGCCGCCGAAAGCGGCATCGTCATCAATGCGGGGGACCAGGACGCGTACCGCGGGTGCCGGAAGGCGGCGTACGGCAAGTTCGTGGAGTTGAAGCATGGGAACGGGCTCACCACGCTCTATGGGCACCTGTCGAAGATTCAGGCGAAGGTTGGCACCCGCGTGGAGCGCGGGGAGGTCGTCGGGTACGTTGGCAGGACCGGCTATGCGACCGGGCCCCACCTCCACTTCACCGTGTTTGCCTCGCAAACGCTCACGGCGGCTCGTCCGGGCTACCCCGAGGGCACGAAGCCGTCAAGTTGCGGTCCGATGCCGGTCGGTGGGGACCTTGACCCGATGAAATACCTGCCCTGAACAAAGTCGAAGGGTCTACCCTGAGCGAAGTTGAAAGACCTGTCCGAATGAAATTTTTCTATCTCATTTGCATCGCTTTCGGTGTCGTTGCTATCGCCATTGCCGGCGGCATCTTTGCGCGTTTTCATATCGAAGAGACGCGGCCTGCCTCGTTGCCGCTCCCGACCTTCCCGAATACACCAATCCGCCTCCCAGAGGCAAAACCTCGGGGAATGCAAGAGGCGAGACCTCAAGGAGCCCCCGAGGTCTCGCCTCTAGGAAGTAGCTGCGACCAAACTTTCGCTGAAACGCTTGCGCCGGCGGACCGTGCGGCCGTATGCTCACGCCCGAAGCGCCTGACCGAGGCTCGTGGCATCGAGGTGGATCTCACCGCAGGCAGAACGTTTCTATTCGATGAGGGGAAGATTGTCGCAATAGAACCGTTGCGCTACCAGGCACCGGAGGGTATGTGGTACGAGGCGCCGACCGGATACTACCGCATCGGCGTGAAGCACATCGAGCATCGTTCGTCACTCTTCCCGGTCACGATGCCGTGGTCGCTCCAATACTACGAGGATTTCTTCATGCACGGCATCCCGTACCACGATGACGGCACGGCGGTCTCGTCCGTGTTCACCGGCGGGTGTCTCCGGTTCGCGGATGAGGTGGCGAAGGCCCTCTACGACTTTCTGAAGACGGGCGACCAGATTGCTGTCTACAAGACTTTCGCCGACCTGTCACTGAAGGGAGTATTTCACGCGCCGGTCAATCTCTCGAACGCCTGGATTCGCCAGCGCTTCATAAACCCCTACCGCTCATTCTATGCGAACAGCGGCTCCCTCGACACACTCCGCGACGACTACTACTCGCACACGGGCACGGACTTCGCGCTGAATCCGGACACTGCCGCCGAGGCGGACCCGAGCGTATATGCGATTGCGGACGGCACTATTGAGCTGGTCCAGAAAAACGACGGGCGCGACCATGGGCTCGGCAACACCGTCGTCATGGGATTCATGGATGGAACGGTGCGCCGATATGCGCTCTACGCGCATCTGGACACCATCGCGCCCGAAATCGTTCCGGGGTATGCCGTCCTTGCTGGCGACGTGTTGGGCGTGATGGGGAACAGCGGGAACGGCTGCCGGAATTATTGGAAAGTCGGACCGGATGGGTGCGATACCGCCTACCCGAACGACACGCACCTCCACTTCGAAATCAAAGATGCACCGGTTTTGGAGAACCCCAGGGGAGGGGAGGCCCGCCTTCGCACGGCTTCGAACGGGCAAGCCTGCCGCCGGACGGATGGCTCGGCGCGGTACTGCTACGGCTACACGCCGGGGTACCCGCAAGCCTACGGCTACCACAACCCCATCGAGTTCCTATTTGATAAGGTTCCCGGTGCCATAGGAACACCCTCGCCGACTCCGGGAGGAGTATAATGAAAAAGTAAGGATATACTCAAGATTATGGCAGATAATTTACCTGGGAAGGTCGCACTAATCACCGGCGCGTCGAAGGGCATCGGCAGGGCGACCGCGATCGCGTTCGCGAAGGAGGGGTATTCAGTCGTCATTAATTTCAAATCCGACCTCAAGTCCGCCCAGGCGACGCTGAAAGAATGCAACCGCCATTCCGGGAGGAACATGCTCGTGAAAGCGGATGTTTCGAAAGAAAGGGAGGTCCGGGCGATGCTCGGGAGAGTCAAAAAGCAGTTTAGGCACCTGGATATCCTCGTCAATAACGCCGGCATCTTTGACGAACATGACGGCCCGACGAATACCAAGGCGTTCGAAAATATCTACCGAAACAACTTCTTGAGTTGCGTGTTAGTGACCAAACACGCTCTGCCGCTGATGCGAACGGGCAAGATAGTGAACGTCTCCTCCGTGCACGCGAGATTGGGTCATGGGAGACCCAAGGCAATCGCATACGCTGCGTTCAAGGCCGCCCTCGAGAGCTACACCAAGAACCTGGCTAAGGCGCTCGCTCCGTGTATACTCGTGAATGCGGTCGCCCCCGGCCGGGTGGCGACGGCGATGTGGGGCAATCCCGGAGCCACGGAGCAGAGGAAACTAGGAAAGGATCACCTCATCAAGCGGATGATCCAGCCGGAGGAGATCGCCGAAGGCATCGTTTTCCTCGTGAAGAACGACGCCGTGTGTGGGGAGGTTCTCACCATCGATGGCGGCATGAGTTTAGTGACGCTCGGGTAGGACATGGGGTATTATTGATGCGCGAATATAAATAATCGATAAGTTGGAGGGTGCTATGCTATGGCATAGCACCCGAGACGGCTAGCGGGTAAGTTTACTGATACGCAATGATTCTTACTATGGATGGCGAGGTGCGGAAATTTCTAGCAACATGCGTTCTCGCCGCCCTCACACTTCTTGTCGCGGCATTCTTCGGGAATAATCTCACCGTATCGGTTCCGCTACTTTTACTGATTGGATTGCTCATGCTGCGGGTGGATTGGAACGCGAGGAATGTGGTGTATTACCTGTTTGTTTTTATCAGTGGTCCATTGGCGGAATCCATAGCGATCTACTTCGGAGCGTGGACGTACACCAGGCCGGCTTTCATCGGCATACCGTTGTGACTTCCGTTTGTGTGGGGTAATGCAGGACTGTACGTATTGAGACTCAAAGCTTTCATTGATTTTGTTTTCTCGTCCTTGAAATTCTCAAAATAGGTTTAGTTTAAATGTAGGTTAGTGGCAAGAGACAAGTATACAGTGATTTGTACATACTGCAGGACTTCTCATTCCGTCCCGACCGCGGTCGGGACGGAATGAGAAGTCTGATACTTGTACATTTTCATTTGAAGCGGTACTCTTGGAACAGATTAATTTTCATCCACCCATAGCAACAGGGAGCATCCGTATGAACAACGAAAACAAATTTACCGCACCAGAGAAAAATCCCGAATGATTTCCTTCCCAAGGGGAGATTAAATCGGTTTTTGAAACCCTCACGCAGGGGAAAAAGTGTACTGAGCTGAAGATACAGTACGATGCGGCGGGAGTGTGCCTGTATGAAGTCGAGGTTGTTTTGGAGAATGAGAAAAAGGAGTTATACAACTTTCAAAAAGCGACGTATGATTTCCGAAACGAGTCACTTCCCTCATCGATGCGATTTGCCGCCTCAATATGTAAGTTCACCGCCGACGACGAAGGAATGGGAACAAGTGGTAAATGCGTAGCAAATTACCTTGATGGTACGTGGGAGTACGTTTCCTAGTCAATCTTGACGAATATAAGATATACATGCTTACTTAAATGAAGATATTGACCTTAAACAACTACATACGGAGGAAAATTTGGATATTCAAATCAAAATACCCGATGATTCAATGTCTGAATGGCTCGCGGTGTATCGGGAATGCGGACTCGATGAATCACGGATTGACGAAATCATGCGGGTGCTGAATGACACTTGGGCAGAGCAAAAACTGCGTCGCATTATCGACAATGAGGTGCTGAAACTTGCGCAAGCCATTCAACATAACCTCGGTATCAAATTTAATGAGGCCATGGAGGCGCATGCCCGCCGACTGGTTCTTGAACGTCTAAGAACTATTCCCACAAAGGAATTGTGAAAGGGATTCGATATAAAACAATTTAAGCCGCCAATAAGGCGGCTTTTTGATAGACAGAACAGGGAGTAGAGCACCCCGTAAATCGCTCAAAACTGGCCTTTATGGGTCTTTTGTACTTATAGGGGGATAATTCCACTAGGCTCTCCGAAAGCATCATTTTCAGAGAGGATTCAAGCAAGCTGGCTTACCACTACTTGTTCGTTTTACATATATTGTGCGAATAATAGTGTATGGTAGAATAAGCACATGAAAGCCGTGGGAAAAGACAGACCGATTGTCGAGCACATCCTCCCCTTCCTGGACTACTGCGAGGTCGAGAAGGGGCTGTCGAGCAACACCCAGAAGAACTACCGGCAGTACTTGCGGCTCTTCGTGAAGTGGCTTGTTGCCACCGGGAATAAAGACCTACTACCACGCGAGCTCACCGCGGCCCATATCTGGGACTACCGCCTCTACCTCGCCCGGATCTACCTGACCCCATCCGGCACGTGCCTCACCAAGAAATCCCAGAACTACTATCTTATCGCACTGCGAGTGCTTCTGGATTTCTTTGCCGAGCGTGACGTGGAAGCGCTCCCCTCCTCGAAAATAAAACTTGCAAAGCAGGGGGTAGAGCACTCGGTCACATTTCTTGAGATGCAGGAAATGGAGCGCCTGCTCGCGGTGCCGGACACCACGACGCCGTCTGGCGTGCGCGACCGCGCCATCCTAGAACTGTTCTTCTCGTCGGGGATGCGCATCTCGGAACTCGTGTCATTGAACGTCGGTCAGGTTTCGTTCCTCACGGACAAGGACCCCGACCGCACCTACGAGCTCCCGATTATCGGCAAAGGGAGGCACCCCCGGACGGTGTTCATCTCCCCCCATGCCGCCGCGTGGGTGCGCGCCTACCTTACGGTGCGCCACACCGCCCGCGTACAATTCGCGGCTGGTGCCGCCGAGCCGCTCTTCACTAACGTGCGGTCTCGGAGCGGCGCAGACAAGCGGCTGTCGCCCCGCTACATCCAGATGCAGCTATCGCGGTACGCGATGCGCGCCGGGCTCTCGAAGAAGGTTACGCCGCATGCCCTGCGCCACACGTACGCCACCGACCTCTTGGCGCGCGGCGCGGACCTGCGGAGCGTTCAGGAGCTCCTCGGCCACAAGAACGTCGCAACGACGCAGATCTACACGCATGTCACCAACAAACGGCTCCGGGACATCCATGAGAAGTTCCATGGCGGGAAGGATATGAAAAATGAATGAGTCTAGGTGTATGAAAAGAGTCCCGCCATCGGCGGGACTCGCCTACTCACCGTCAACACGGCCGTTCCCACCGTGGGATATGTGCAATCGAAAATGGTTGGTTGTAAAATCCAATAAGCCGCACATCCGGTGCTCGCCGCTCTCGCTTCGAGAACTCATTGAGTTTGTGGGTGATTGCGCTGACCAGTTTCCCGGTATGGCTCCTGTCCCAGGATGGCTCGGTGTCGAGGATAGACTCCCCTCTTTTTGGCTTCAACTCAAACAGTGAGGGCCTATTCATCACGACCCCACTGTGGCCCTTCGCGACCGTGTCTTCCGCGTCGCGGAGTATTATTTCAATTACTTTTTCTACCGAAGGTGCGTCATACACGCGAGTGATGCGATGATCCGTAACGTTGTCCGTCATGGTCGTGCTGAACGCGTCGTACACCAGGGCAAATTTCATAGTTTCTCCTTTAGTTATGCTGTTATAAATGTGGATTGCTAACTATACTGGATACACTATTCTATGACAGAATTCAACTCCGTCACCGAATTTCGCGAGCAGTGCGGATACGAGATCGACGGCTTCTGGTACCCGCGGGTAACAAAGATTGTCGATATTAAGGCGAAGCCGGCACTCTACCGTTTTTACGGTCGGCTCGCAAGCTTCGCCGAGGGTGAGCGTATTAAAAAGCAGTCCGCGACCGAAGGGACGATGGTGCACGAGGCGGCCGAAGCGGTTCTGCTTGGCCGCGAACCCGAGGCCCCCCCCGCCATCCTTCCTGCCATCATTGCCTTCCGGAAATTTCTCGAAGAGAATAAGGTGAAGGTCCGGCCGGAATATGTCGAGCATCGCCTCGTGAACCACGACGAGCGCTATGCCGGGACGCTCGACGCAATTGCGGAAATCGGCGGCGTGCTCGGCATCCTGGACATCAAGACGTCCCTCTCTATCTACCGCGACTACGACCTGCAAACCTCCGCCTACTTCGCCGCGATGCAACAAACACTCCCCGACCTCGAGACGCGGTGGATACTTCGCATTGACCAGTCGCGCTCGTGCGCCAATTGCGGCGCAGTCCTCCGTTCGAAAGGCGGCAAGCACCAAGTGCGGACGGTTGCCGGGAACTTGTTTCAGCGGACGTGCACGCACGAGTGGAACCCGCCGGAGGGGCACATTGAGCTCAAGGAGTCGCCACGGTGGCAGGACGACTTCCGTGCCTTTCTCGGGGCAAAGCGGCTTTGGGAGTGGGAGCACGAGGATATGCTGAAGCAGGCTGGCTATCTTCATTAAGTCAGATAAAAATTTTCGACGCTGTTCATTTTCTCGCTTAGGACGGCCGTCCTAAGCGAGAAAATGAACTCCTGTTCCTGATAATCCCTTGAATTAAAAATGAGAAGCTCCGACATTGTCGGAGCTTTCTTTTTACAAACAAATGGCGGGGGCGCGTTGCACGGTTTTTCGTACTTCCTATGCGTCACACCCCCAGCAAACATCGCGGGCGGCCAGTGTTGTGGAGTTTTGGTCCGTAGACCCTGGGGTTAGAGAGGCCCCGCTTTGGACTTCGTGGGCGATGTAGTATCACCCCACAGAAGATCCTCGGTAACTCCTTACTGCTGGTCTGCCGGCGGCTTACTCACGGCTTTGACCCGGCGGTGGCTGCCCCCCACTCCCCTCTCGCTAATCTGCAAGATACAAGAAAGGAGCGGTTTATTTCATCAACGTCATCCGCTGCGTCGCGACGTTCCCGCCGCTCTGCAACCGGTAGACGTACACGCCGCTCGCGAGGCCGCTTGCGTCGAACGTGCGTTCGTATGCGCCGGCCTGCATCACCTCGTCCGCAAGCATCGCAACTTCGCGACCAACCAGGTCGTAGACTTTCAGGGTCACCGGTCCCGTTACCGGGACGGTGAAACGAATGGTCGTCGACGGATTGAACGGATTCGGATAGTTCTGCTCAAGTGCGAACTCGAGCGGGACGACTTCCGCGACAGAGGTTGGTCCCATGTTGATTTGAATGGGCTCAACTTCATTCCGCGTACCATCCAGGTCGATTTGGACCAGACGATACTGCCACAAACCATTCGTCGCGGTGTTGTCCGTATACGAGTAGTCGTGACGTTGTAATGTTGTCCCATTGCCCGGCACAAATCCCAGCAAATACCAGGCACTGGTTCCCGCGATTCGACGCTGAACGTCGAACCCATAGTTGTTCGTTTCGCTCACCGTGACCCAGTCCAAATGGACGGACGATGCATTCACCACCCTTCCGGTGAACGATGCGAGCTGAACAGGCAACGGGTTTTCATCCAGATACCAGTATGGTCCCCAGTCTGTCGGTGCGTTACCCTCATGAATCGCGTTCACCCGCCACCGGTAGACTCCATTCATAAGTCCGTCTGCGGTGGTGTTCGTTTGGGTGTTTGTGACATCCGTATAGAACTGCCACGAAAACCCATCAAACTTCTCGAGGGTGTGCCGGTACCCCAGCGCCCCCTCCTCGGGGTTCCATGAGAAATACATGGAGAACGGCCCTTCCCCCGGACACGGGGTGTGGTCCGGCGGCGCGATGTACTGCGCCCCGGCCGGAAGCGCTGCAAGTACGAGCACAAGCAACGCCGCAAAAAACAGCGACAACGCTTTCATATATCGACTCCTCTGTGTTTGTGAAAGTGAATCCCGGGCTGCAGTTAGTTTCTGCCCAGGGTGAATAATACTGTCGGAATCCTACCCTGGTTCCCCTATTCTGTCAATCAACAAAAATGCAACGGGCAAAGGGTAATTGGTAACAGGAGGAATACCGCGACAATCGATGCCGAACTATCGGTGGCTATCAGCATTGCTACCGATATCTATTTTCCCTGCCGCACCAGGGGCAGAACCACCGCTTTTTGAGTTTTGGAGCGCCCCCTACCGTCCACCATTTCCGGCACTTCGCGCAGGAGAAGTGGTGAAGCATTTCCATGGTTCGCCGCGAAATTTTTTTCTTGGTTACTTTCATTGAAGCTCGAATGCAACGATACCATAGCGTTTAATCTTCTCCGTGTAGCCGGGGAAGGTGCGGTACATCGCGGTGAGCTCGCGCGTGGTCGTATAAAACGGGTTAATGTCCTTCACGCGGTAGGCGCGAGTCAATGCCGGCACAGTCCGAAACATGCGAACGTGCCGGACCGACTTTGTGAACGACTGCGTGCCGCACACGAACCGAACCCGCTCCCCTACTCCGATACGCTGGTACCGTGGCGTTGCGGCACGCGTTTCCACGCGCTTTGTGCCGTTCTTGATTGCGCGCCAAATGTTTTTATTTGCCTTCCTGAATCGAAGTATGTGCATGAGGGTGATATATCGATATGTTGAGATTTCGAGTTCTTGAAATCTCGAAATGCTAATATGGTCTTCAGCTCTTCGGAAGATACCCCTTGATGATGTCATCAATCGGGTCGTGCCGCGGGACGTGCTTGAATTGCGTGCCGGAGCGAGCCCCGCCCTTCACTTTCTCGGCGAAGCTTTGGATTAGCCGCGCGCACTCGTCGGTCAGTGCCAGTCCCTGCCCAAGGTCGGCCTGCGATATGTACCGCCGATCGTACGCGATATAGAGCTGGCTCCGCACCTCCCCCACTTCACCCTTTGCAATATAAAGCGCGTCAATGAATTCGTTCCGGGTTCCCCGATCAAACCCCTCCGCGATGTTCGAGAGTGGCGAGATGGCCGCCCGGCGTATCTGCCGCTTCAGGTCGAAGTCCTTGAACGCGCTCCGATCAGTAATATCGAAGACAAAATTAGCGAGTATCCGGCTCTTTTGCCAGCAAATGAGATCCTCAAAGCAACGTACAGTCGCCATATCGTCATACTAACATTTCGAGATTTTCCTCACGCCCCGTTATGCCTCTCATGTTAGTCCCCTATTAAACTCACCAACTCTCGTACTCCTGGTAGTAAGGTATCCATAGCAAGAATCTCTCCCTTAGAACACCACATCACCTCGGAAACCTTCTTATCGAGAGGCTTTGGGTCACCACTTACCCACTCGACCTCGTAGCAGATGTACACCGCCTGTTGTTTCCTGCCATCCGTCCGTTGCCACATATTCGAACCTGCGAGCGGGAGGAGGCGAATAACTCTAACGTCGCACCCAACTTCTTCTTTGCACTCACGCCGAACCGCGTGTTCGGGGGTTTCCCCAAAATCTATCTTCCCGCCGGGAAGCTCCCACTTCTCATGAGCGTCTGGTATCACCGTGTCGATGCGTTTCTGGAGGAGAATTTTCCCCCCACTATTTCTAATCAACCCGAGGACAACGGCAAGCTGTATGTTAGGTTCCATGGCATTTTACGTTCGCGCTACTGCGCTCAGTATTTCGTCGCCTTCACTCCTCAACTACGCGCTGTTATGCACCATGACAGCGCTTATATTTCTTCTAGTGTAAGAAATGCCACAGGGGGTTCGGTGCTGGGGAAGCCACCCGTGCTTTGATTCTCGACTGCTCGTCTGCGAGGAGTCGCAACCGGCCCTTTTGCC
This sequence comes from bacterium, assembly GCA_030647415.1. Lineage (GTDB taxonomy): Bacteria > Patescibacteriota > Minisyncoccia > UBA6257 > GWB1-50-10 > JAUSKB01. The sequence goes on along the minus strand of JAUSKB010000010.1, from coordinate 7,872 downwards.
TGTTGTGCTTTCCCCCTCGTAGACGAGTAGGCGTATTCGCTTTTCAATGATCCTATGGTCATTTTACTCGTCTGTCAGTTTTTGTCAACTTCTTGGAAGTGGATAAACTGTCATGCTCCTTTACGGCCTCCCATACCCAAGTATGGCTTCGTTTGAAGCCATGTAATTCCTTGAGCATCTTCGCAACGGTGCGCGTGTCCAGCCCCTGCTGGTACAGGCGCACCGCTTTGTCTTTCATTTCCTGAACTTGTTTTTGTTTGAATGTTGATAGAGGCATAGTGGTGAATCCTTTCACTACTATTATATTCCCCTGTCAACTCCTGTCAAGTTATGTACTGTGGATAAGGTACTTTAGTCTTGGATCGGGTTCGTTGCATGTATAATCCATGCTTTGAAAAGTGCTCGGCCTGTCGCTGGAATTCATCGACTGTGATGGCTTCTTTGCCCTGGTTTTCATTCCGGAGGAATGTGACCAGACCCTGCAGCGCGTCATCGAATCCTGGGTCGCGTTCCCTTTCTCCTGCGAAGTCTTTATTACTGTCTGTGAGGAAGAGACGCGCCCGCTGTTCGAGCTCTTTGCCGTGCATCATCGTGTAGATGGTCGTGCTTTGCACTGAAGCGTGGCCCAGGATATTCATGACGTCTGCAGTCGATCCCCCGCTTTTGATGATGTGATGTCCGCGGTGGTGCCGGAAGCTGTGGGCGTTCATGTACGGCATTTTTGCCCTGTTGCAGTACCGTCGCAACATTTCGCCCACCCCCTTGATTGAGAACCTGTCGCCGCACTTCACGCTAGTCACTGACACGAAGAGTGCACCCGGTTCGTCGAACTTCATGACTTTCGTAAGGTGATCTCGCTTCTTAAGCCAGCGCACCAGATAGTCATTGGTGTCATCCGTCCAGAAGATCTCTCGGAATGGTCGACGGGACTTTGCTTTCTCTGTTCGGATTATTGCTCTCTTTTCGTTCAGGTCTAGATCGTCTACGTTAAGGGAGCATACTTCTCCGTTTCGTGCTCCCGTGTCCCAAAGGAGGCCGAGAATCGCTAGATTTCTTATATGTCGTGGATCGCTGGTGTCTTGCGGAATTGCCGAGACAAGCTGCTTATACTGCTCATCACTTGCTACGCGAGGCAGCTTTGGTTCTTTGTCTGGTATTGGGATCAGTTCTTCGTCGATTACTTTGTAACCTTGTAGCCGGTAGAATTCGAAGAATTTTCGGAGTGCCATGCACTTGCCGACGAAGCTGTTTCTGTCCCATCCGAGGTCTGCCATGCCGTTCAGATATTCCATCACGTTACTCAACGTGATGTGTTCAATGTCGGGGTTGCGGAGAAACAGGCAGAAGTTTCTTAGCTCGCGGTCGTAACCGCGTACTGTTGTTTTTTTAACCTTGAACTGTCTCCAGTTCGAGAATTGATTTATTGCGTCTTTAGTTAGCATATACACGAAACCCACCAGGATGCGACTCGTGGTGGGTTCGTGCCGTTTCCGTCCGCAGACCGAAGTCAGCGATCGGGACGCGAAGCGCCTTGCAAGGCGCGCATGATCGCGTGTTATCCGGGTATCCCCGGCACATGAACATGCAGAGCAATTTTAGCTCTTATGCGGCAATCTGTCGAACCCCATTGTGTCGCATCCTCGACCTTGCGGCCGATTGATCCTTTTCAGGAACAATGAGATAGGTATTTTTAATTTAATGTGTTTGACGAGAGACCAGTCGACACCAGTCTACCGCTATGCCAAACGGAAAGATATTCCTTCGCGCCAAGGAAGTCAAACACGATTGCTATAGTAATTGAATTTTATAAGTCGTTGTCAGACAAGTCCAGATTTTTGATCGCTTGAACCTTTATCTTTTCCTTATATTTTTATTTGTCAGACCAATTAAAACACAAAAGCCCGGTGCGACGCAGGGCTTTTGATAAGTTTTCGACTTTATTTTCCTGCGAACGGCTGAGTCGTATCTCCTTTGTTGGAAAAGTAGAACGAGAAAGCCATTCCAGCGAGAAGCAAGAATTGATCGCCTGAAATTTTGCCCAAGAAGAGCGCGCCGATCGTTGCCAGGGCCATCAGGACGAATACAACTTTGCTCGCGGATTTAAGAATGTCCATATTTATTTTAAGGAATTTTTTATTTGTGCGAGTCCTTCTTCAATTTTTCTCACTCCTTCTTCGACCTGCGAAGGACGTGACACTTGCTGACCAGCGGCCAACGCGACGAGTTCGTCGATTATTTTCTTGTCGCGTGCCGGGCAATTCGGCTTCTTCGAAAATATCTCGAAGTGGCCGACGATGTGATTGCGGTCAATCGGTATCTGCCATCGTTGGCAAATCTCGCGGATCAGTTCTGCGCTGGACTGCTTCATTGCATCTGTCCAAATATCATCCGGCTTTCCCTCGTGTTCGATACCAACCGTGTAAAGATTGGGATTAATGTTCGGCTTTATAAGTTTCCAGACCGCCGCATCCACACGGCCTGCATGCCAGGCAGTATCTTCTTCTTTCACATACTGATGGACTTCACCGGTTCGTCCGATGCCGTAGTGCGAGCTCACTAACGAAGCTGGATTTGCGAACCACGAATCGGTGCCGACGAGCGTGCCGTCCATAATGTGAATGACCACTCCTTCTGGTCGATAACCTTTGCGCCCGGCCCAGAAGTTGGGAGACTTTTTTTGAATGATATTCATGGCGTTATTTATTAAGGGTAATTAGTAAGTTGAGCAAGGCCGCGATAAGCCCGCCGACCGAGGCTGTAGCGACAATCCAGAAAAACCGTTTGAGCCAATCGAGATCGGTGCATACCCGCGTCAGTTTCCCATCGATGTGGGGCAGATGGTTGTTCTTGATCTCGTCGACGCTTTTTTCGAGGTTGTCGAGCCTCTTGTCCTGTATTTGGTTTTGGTAATTTAGGTGTTCCATAACGGATTTGCTTTTTGAGCCGAGTGTAAGCTACAACACAAGGGTCTATGTCTACAGCTCAAAAAAGATTATTTGCGCTAGTCGCGGTGCTTGCGGTGGTGAGTCTCGGCATCGGGCTTTATCTATGGTTGAATTTCGGCCCGATGGTGCGAGATGCTGTTCAGTCAGACAAGCTCCGGGAAATGCGCCAGCAGATTGAGCCGAAGTCTTCATTGCCGTAATCCCTGCCTCATCTGCTTCAGGTCTGTCTGCTGAAGTTCCTCAGTCGGGAACATTTGTCCGATCGTTGCGAGCGGGTCTTCTTTACCAGTGCGAATTGAGCGGAGACTGTCTTTCGTCAGCTTCGGATTAAGCTGGGTCTTTGTTCCTTTCCGTTCCGCTTCCCCGACTTGTTCGTCGTAGACCGACCTTTGCAGCCGGGCAATGTCTTGCGGCTGAAATGTCACCGACGAACTTATTTTTTGCGCTTCTTGCGGATCATCTTGAGCGAGGTATGGCAGGATGTCCGGCAATATCTTTTCCGCTGATGCGTTCCAGTTTTCAATGATTGCCGTCGCAGTTTTTATATCGTTCTCCTCAATCGCCCGCTTAGCCTGCTCGCGCGCGGTGCTGTATCCGACCACCGCTTCGTCTTTCAGATTCCATGCTTGGTTTCGCTTCTCGCCTCCGGCGGATCGGTAGAATCGGCTGGCGGTACTTTGCAGAATTTTTGCCGGGTCTATTGCTTCACGGCCGAAACCTCCGAGGAGGCCGCCAAGCCCATAGGCCATCTTCATTGGCGAGACACCGAGCGCTCGACCTACGACCACCGCCGCCTGCGGTGTTTTTTCGTCGTACTGCTCGGTTGGCGAAACTTGTTCGAGGCGTCTAGGAACAATCGGGCCTCCGGTGAAGAATGATTGATTCGTAGCAAGTTCTATTGGAGTACGCAGAATCGGAGGCATCGCTCCGGAAAGGAATTGGGTTACGGATAGCTCTCCATCACGCGTGAATGGGATCGGAGCCAGTTGACTCATCCATTCCAATGCGAGCTTGCTGAAGTTGCTCGGCTCGCCTTTGCGGACATAGTCGAGGGCGTACTCGATCGGGTTATAGAAGATCTGCCCGACATCGCCTTTTGGAATCAACACCATCTTAGGCACGCGATTGCCTTGCTCATCCTTTTCTTCGCCGACAATGATTGGGAAATAAGTGTCTTTGATCCAGCGAGGCACGTCTTCATAGAGGTCTGGAAAATTCAGGGAGTTCCAGAAGTATGTCGTCACGCCTGGCGCAACGATCAATGCGCCCGCTTTTGCCGAGGCTTTGACGGGACTTTCTTTAAACACGCGGGCCGTGTTGAGCAGTGCCTGCCATCGCGCATTCACAAATGGCACCCACATATTTATGATTCGCATCTCCTGTCCAGCTTTGGCGAAGTCGATCGTCGCGTTTCGGGCTTCAAATGCCGCCTCAAAGCCGGTTGCTCCCCCCTTCAGCGCGCGCTTGTACACTCCAAGGCGAGGCGCGAGCTCTATGGCTTCAGCAAAATTGCTTATAAGGTTGAATGGATTAACGACTGCTTTGGTTCGTTTCCACCATGTTGGCTCAAACAATTGTTTTTTCACACCACTGATCTCGCGTGCCCCCTGAATAAATCCGCCAAAACCTCCGCCATTGCGACTGAATTCTTCAAGTAATTTTGAATCCCAGCCAAACGCTCCTTTGAGACCTTGAGCAAAGCCGCTGACCCAGTCGGCCGGATTGAATCCGTACTTTGAAGTCATGACCGCCATCTGTGCATCACGCACAGCATTGGAAAGCGAGAACGGTATATATAGTGTGGTTGCTCCTTTCCTGAATGCACTGGAAGTAAACTTTACAAAGTTTCCCAGCATGCCAGCTTCAACCTCATTCATCTGATGCATCGCCCAGGAGAGTTCTTCCGGCACGACCCATTTTGTGTTCTTTCCATCCACGAATACGCTGATTGAACCCCAGCCTTTTGGCACACGAGCATCTTTAGCCAGAGGCTGTATAAGTTCTTTGGCTTCCGGCAGCACCTCACGGATGTTGATGAGCTTACGAGCCACGTCGTTACGCTTAGCAAGGTTTACCGCATTCGATAATTTGTCGATGATCGCTTCGAACGGATCACGGATTATTTTTTCCGTGCCTTCAAGACCTCTGATGATGCCTTGTTTGCCCACCGAGAAGATCTCTCCGCCTTTCGGCAAACTATCTACGAATGCAGAGTCCGGCAAATAATCGAGGACTTGAAACGGAACCCAATGTTTGTTTTTTGCTACGATTGAAATGTATGCCTGTTTCGAGATAAGTCCTGATTCTGCAGCGGGTTTGAGAATCGCTTCATCTGCCCATTTTTGTATCGATTGTTCAGCCGCTTCGAATTGTTTGAAGATGCCGGGGCCCACTTTCGTCTTGAGTTCATCCATTGCTTGTTTTGCTGTATCGGCCGTGACCCCAGCTGGGTTGGCGAATCCGCGCTCGGCCCGTTCAAGAGCTCTGCGCGACAAAACAAAGCGCGTGAAGTCAGCACGTTCTTTTCTCAATGGTGAAATGACTTTTTGGAGATCGTTTAAGAATGACTCCACCGTTCCCATGCGCCCTGCGTACATTCGTGCTGCGGTGTATGCGCTTGAGTTAATATCGATAGGTTTTCCAGCCATGTCGCTCACCATTTCCTCGAACCGTTTGATTGGTGCAAAACGATCACTGAATGCTTCGGTGAACTTTTTAGGTACGCCTTTTATCCACTCGATCAAATTCTTTGGTGTGCTCGTTTTTCCAACCATGCCATCGATGGCTTCCAAAGCACTTCCCTTTGGGGAATCCGGGACTCCAGATAACGGCACTTCAGTCGTTATGCGAGGAGGTGTTGGAGGCGGAGGTTTAAGCTCATCCGCTCTCGGTTTTGGCGGTGCCACTTTCTTTCCCGCCTTTATTACTGGGTGACCTTTGGAATTAATGGTTTCGATTGCTTCTTCAGCATTTGAGGTAAGGTTGCGTGGCCCGGTTACTTTGAATTTTTCGGGGTTGAGTATTTCAACCTCATCGCCGTAATGGACAGCGTCATATCCTCGCTTACGAAGTTCGTCGCGGGCGAGTTTTGATTCTTGTGCATTTTTTGATTTGCCAATTGTCTTTGCCCATTCTTCGCTCGATACACTCAGTGTCTTTACTTTCTGCGTAGGTTCGACTCGCAAGATTGCGTCACCGTACATCGAGGCTTCCTGAACTGTAGGCGCAACGTAGAAAGAGTCGGGCGCTTCCGCAAATCCTTTTTTATTAAGATTTGTGTCTATTCCGTTCTTCAGTATGGATTCGGCATTTTCTTTCGTAGTGCCGTGGTAAAGATTTTTTTCAAGATCTATAAGTTCGGATTCTCTCGTTTGTATGTCTTTTTTAATCAAGGTCAATAACCCACCATCCTCTTTGCCTTCAATCGCTATTTCTAATTTTCGCTTGAGCTCAGGCAGGGATAGATCGGCATTTTCAAATTCCATCAAACTGCGCCCTTCTTTCTCGAAATAGTTGACTGGCTTCACTGATTTAATAACTTCTTCCGCAGTCTTTACAGCCTCGGTGATCGGTTTCATTTCTTTGGCAATTACGATGCCAGCCTTTTCTACGAGTTTTTCTCCACCTTCTTTAATTGCTTGCTCAGCAAGTTTCTTCCCGCCTTTTTCAACAATCAGTTTAGCGACGTCATCGCCGTATCTTTTAATGAGTTGTTCGCCGAGTTCTTCCGCTACTTTCTTCTTCGGGATGCCGGGAACGATATCAAGGGCGGTCAATGCGAACCCAAGCGGCAGTCCATACTTCTTTGAAGCTTTCTCGCCGCCCCCGAATGTTTTAATTGTTTCTTCTCCGGTCCCGCGAATATCCTTAATAGGCTTATCGCCCATAAGGAACTTTTCTAGCTTCGGAGCCACTCCTGTACCGGGTATAAATTCTTTTTGATTCTGAAGCGAGAGCATCGCCGAAGCCGCTGCGCGATTGGGAGCACGAAGAACATCTTTACCAAAATTCAAGACCGCTGTTCCGACTGTCTTTGTTGCTCCCGGCAGTTCCCGCACAAAGTCACGCACGCGTACTTGGTCAGGGACAGGTGCGAAAAAGTCGCCGATAGTCTTTTTTGTTTTCTCGGCTGCTTTCTTAAATGGTGATGTTATTTTGTTCCAGAAATTCATAGTAGTTTTAGACTCCAATACGGAAGAGTCGTCCGAGGAATCCGCCGACGCCTCCCGCGGTTTTAATTCGCCATTCGTCATCAATTATTTCAGCTGCGGACTTTTTTGAGTCAGTGAACTGGACGCTTCCATAAACCTGCTTCAACTGTTCAGCGTTATATCCTTCTTTCCATGCGTCGCGGACTTCTCGCCGAAAAGTACTCTCGGCGGTCGTGCCTGATGCTTTGGCCGGAGCTGATGCTTTTTCTGGCGACTGTTTTCGCAAGTATGCAATTTCAGATTCAAGCTGAACGGCCAGATCACCGCTATAGCCCAGACGAGTTGGATCATCGATCCCTTGGCTGATCAAACGTTCGGCCGTAGCTCTTAGGGATGGGTCAGGCTCCAAACCCTGCCCTATTCGGGCAGAAAATCGCTCACCGGCCGTACTATTGCCACCTCCGCCGTTAGAGGCTTCTTTTGCCCGCTGGTCGGCTTCCTGGAGCTTAAGCATGAACTCCATCTCCCAGTGCTGCTCGTCGCTTTCATGATCTAACTCGGTGCGAAGTGTGTCTTTGTAGTCGCCTAATTGCTTCGTCAGATTGGCCAGATTATATTTGAGTTCGTCTACCTCGCGCTCTTTTTCTCCCGTCTCTGCAGCTACTTTTTTCGTCACTTCATCGAGAGTTGTGTTGTATTGGCCCGCCAAACTTTTTCGCTCATCCACGTAGTTATTGATTGTGGAGTTGGCCAGCCGTTCAATCTCGGAGGACTCT
>JAUSKB010000009.1 GCA_030647415.1 bacterium | reverse complement strand
AATGGTCGAGAAGGAGAAGCTATCATCACGGTACCGCAGGGTGTATGAACAGACGCCGAAGACCCCCTACCGGCGGACGCTGGAACATCCGGCGGTGTCGGAAGAGATTAAAACCAAACTCCGTGCGGTGCATGAAACCTTCAACCCGCTCGTGCTCAAACGTGAGCTTGAGCGCAGGGTCGAACGGCTGTATGCTGTGCAAAAGCGACACGGAAACCTCGACTCACTTCGGTAACAGTTTCTTATGAGCTATATCGCCGGCATCTGCACGTGAGGCGAGACCTCGGGGAACTTTGAGGTCTCGCCTCCAGAAAAAGTGAATCCCCCGACAATCAATTGTCGGGGGATGAAACTCACCTACTTCCGCAACCCTACCGCCCGGAGACGGTAGTACAGCTCTTCCTCCTCACTTCGGAATACCCCCACAGGCATTCCGTTGCCGTTCCCCGTACGGAGCCCGTGCTTCTTTACATCGCGCTCCGCGGCGTAGGCGCGATACTCGCGCTGGAGTCGCTCTCGAGATGCCGCGGCCAGCTTTTTTCCTTTCTCCGCGACGAGTGCGCGGAGCTTACTAGACATCGGGGAAATTTCTTCCCGCTCCCATTGCGCGCTCTTCGGAAGCGCGACTTCTTCGATGGGAATAAAGCCGCCACCATGATTCCGGCGGTAGCGGAGCTCGCTCGCGAAACGAGCCTCCTCATCATCATCCTCGCTGGCGAACCCAGCGAAGTCGTAATCCATCGGGAACGCAGGACGCCCCTTCTCCTCGTTTATAACGAGGCCGGTTACATCGGAATAAAACGGCATACTTCCTCCATTTGTGATTAGTATATTTAGTTAGGCTGCTTAGATTCTGTTCGGATTATATCACCAATAGATATAAAAGTCAATAGTAACACAAAACCGCCTCGGAGGCGGTTTCTTTACTGTTAATTCACGATTTTCACCGGGATGCGAGCATGTTCGCATCGCTTTCGGTGCCTTGAGCGTCTGTCGTACCCTCCCCTACGAGCTCCGCCTCCCGTCGCGGCGGGTAGGGCTTCGCCACCCATGCCAAAATCGAAACTGCGAATAGTAGGGTTAACACCACCGCCAACAGGTCACTTAGAACATCTACCGCCGTCATAGCAACTCCCTTATCAATGGATAAGATGGGGAAAATATCGAAATTACTAACCGAATTGCTCATGAAATGCGGGACGAACCTCTTCGGAGAGAAGTTCGCGAAATAACGTTGGGCTGGTAGCTCCAGAAATCACCTTACCCGCCGGCAATCTTTTCGGCATGTTCTTTTTAACCACCATAATGAGTGGCGCTTCACCGTGCTGGACTGACCTGAGCCATCCTTCTGCCTGGGAGACACCCTGAAACGGTCCGACGGACCAGCCGCTGCTTTCGTGTTCGAAACGCCATCCATCACCTACGCTGAAAGATGCTTGAATGTACACCTCATTTTTCTCCATACCCGCTCCTTTTTAACCATGTATGACATTTGTGAAAAGTGCGTGACTACACACTACATCAGCGCTGCACCACCTGCAACTTCTTCCAGTCTGGCACTACCAGCCGACGCCCACCCTATCCCTCCACCGTCGCCTTGATGCGCCGGACGCCCGCAGACGAGGCCTCCTCCTTTAGGATTTTGAACGTCCCAATCTCGCCCGTGTGGGTCACATGTGGGCCGCCGCAAAACTCGCGACTTATCACCTCCCCCGTCGCTGGGTCCGCGATGGTGTACATCGAGACGGTGTCCGGGTACTTCTCACCGAAGACACCGATAGCACCAGACTTCCGCGCCTCCTCAAGCGGCAGTATTTTTTTCTCCACCATGAGGTCGCGCGAAATCCATCCGTTCACCAATTCTTCAACTTTCTTTTTCTGTTCCTCCGTCATCTTCTCGCCGTGTGAGAAGTCGAACCGGGTCCGTTCGGCGGTAATGTTCGACCCCTTCTGCCACACGTGGTCGCCCAGGACCTGCCGGAGCGCGGCGTTCAGAAGATGCGTCGCGGTGTGGAGCCGGACCACGATACCCGAATGGTCGGTGAGGCCACCCTTGAACTGGCCGGCGGAGGCGGTTCGCGAAAGCTCCTGGTGCTTTTGGAACTCCGTCTCGAATATCGCCCGGTCCACCGTGAACCCGCGCTCGCGCGCAAGCTCCTCGGTGAGCTCGAGCGGGAACCCGTACGACTGGTAGAGGTCGAAGGCAACTTTCCCGTCCACCGCAGTGAGCTTCGCAAATTCCCGCAATCCCCGGTCGAGTGCCACGCCGAATCTTTCCTCCTCGCGCTCAAGTTCCTCAATAATCACCGCTTTGTTTTTTTGGAACTCCGGGTACGCCTCCCCGTATACCTCAATAATGGTGCTGGCGACCGTAGCGGTGAACGGCACTGTGATGCCCAGCGACTTCCCATATCGGACTGCGCGGCGGATAAGCCGGCGAAGAATGTACCCCTGCCGCGTGTTTGATGGCATGACTCCCCGCTCGTCGCCCAAAATGAACGCGGCGGACCGCACATGATCAGCAATGATGCGCATCGCCCGCGCTATTTCACCCCCATCTGAATATCTTTTCAGTGAGAGCTCCTCGACTACTTGAATGAGCGGCTTCATCGTGTCGATGAGGAACATATCCGTGCCAGTGATAACGGCGGTCGTCCGCTCGAGCCCCATGCCGGTATCCACGTTCTTCTGTTTGAGCGGGATGAACTGGTATTGCTTCTCGGCTCCCTGTTGTCGGTTGTTGGTTGTCGGTTGTTTGTCATACTGCATGAACACATCATTCCAAATCTCGACCCATCGCGCATCCGTCGGGTCGAATACGGCGGGAGCCCGCCCTGTCCCCGTCCAGTAGAACATTTCGGTGTCCGGCCCCTGCGGTCCCGGGTTCTTCCCGCCTGCCGGCCACCAATTGTCATTCTTGCCGAGATGGGCAATCCGCTCCTCGGGAACGCCGAGCGATTTCCAGACTGCGATCGACTCGTCGTCGCGCGGCGCATCCTCGTCGCCGGCGAAAACGGAGACCGCGAGTTTTAATGGATCGAGGCCGAGCCACTCCTTGGCGGTCAAAAATTCATAGCTCCATGTGATGGCATCTTTCTTGAAGTAGCCCGCCCGGCCGATTCCGTCCGATTCGGACGGGTCCCCCAAGGACCAGTTCCCGAGCATTTCGAAGAAGGTGAGATGCACGTCATCGCCCACCTCGTCGATGTCGCCGGTGCGTATACATTTCTGGACAGACACGAGCCGCCTACCGCCCGGGTGCCGCTCGCCCAAGAGGTACGGTACCAAGGGGTGCATCCCGGCGGTCGTAAAGAGCACCGAGGGGTCGTTTTCGGGGATGAGCGAGGTCGAGGGAATTACCACGTGCCCCTTGGACTTGAAAAAGTCGAGATATTTCTGCCGGAGTTCGTCGGAAGTCATGTTGATAGTATTCTAGCGAACATCAGTGGATTTCGCCACAGAGATTGACAGTATGCGACAAAATAGCGTATAAGAATTGCAGTGTAACTCACGTACCATTCACAATTTGGAGGTCATATGAATCTGGCACTATTCACCATGTGGTGTTTCATGCTATGGGGAGTGGGAATTTGTGCCTACTTTCTCGTGTATCCTTCCTACAAAAAACCGCACGTGGAACTATGGATACGGTCCCGCTACACGAGAAGACTTTTCGCGGTATGGATCATCGCGAGCGCCTGCCTCTCGCTCGTTTCCGCCTTCGTCATCGGCGGTACGTTCATTGCGCTCGGCGTCTGGCTTGCGGTAGCCCGCGACATCGCGTCCGGGACCGGCATATGGGTTGTTTCCGGAATCCTCTCCATCCTCGCAACCGTTATAATCCTGCGATGGTTCTTCCCGCCAGTACCGGCACCGCGGAGCAAGCCAGATTGACGCACTCGCCTCGGTGCGGTAAGGTGCCACCAGCTCACGGTAAAAAGAAGGAGAAAAGGTGACATACATCGGGGTAATCATATTCGTTGCGCTCGCCGTACTGTTTTTCAGAAGAATGCTTCCTGAAAAATCGTACCGGTGGACCATGGTGGCGGCGTTCGCCGTACTGGCGCTCACCGCAACCTTTGCGAAGGAGGATGCAACATTCTCGTTCAGCATTTCGTGTATTTTCGGAATGCTGTTCGGCTTCTTCGTCAGCCGGAAGCGGTGGAGACGCAGGGAGGAGACTCGTGTCTAAAAACACCCGCCGTGAGGCGGGTTTTTGTAACCACTGGAAGTCCTTAATACCCCTCCAACTTCCTCACATGCCGGTGCCCGCGGATCTTATCCAACGCCTTCGCCTCGATCTGCCGGATGCGCTCGCGGGTCACCCCGAACACCTTCCCCACCTCCTCCAGTGTATGCGCGATGTTGTCCCCCAGCCCGAACCGCATGGCGAGAATTTTCCGCTCGCGCTCCGTGAGGTCCGAGAGGATCTCCCGGATCTGGTCTTTCAGAATGGCGTGCGAGGCAAGTTGGTCGGGCGAAAGCGAGGTTTCGTCCTTGATAAAATCAGCGAGCATCGAGTCTTCATCGTCGTCGCCGATGGGCGACTCGAGCGAGATAACCTCCTGCGATATCTTCTGGATATAGTGGACCTTCGCGACGTCCACGCCCATCTCGGTCGCCACTTCCTCCGGGAGTGGCTCGCGGCCGAGCTCCTGCATGAGCCGACGCTTCGTTTGCGTATACTTCGTGATGGTCTCCACCATGTGGACCGGGATGCGGATGGTGCGCGAGTAGTCCGCGAGCGCGCGTGTCACCGCTTGCCGAATCCACCAGGTCGCGTACGTCGAAAACTTGAAGCCCTTCCGGTAGTCGAACTTGTCAACGGCGCGGGAAAGCCCGATGTTCCCCTCCTGCACGAGATCGAGGATGGAAAGGTGCGGCGAGCGGTTCACATACCGCTTCGCGATACTCACGACCAATCGCAGATTGGCCTGGATGAGCCGCTTCCGCGCACTCTCGTCGCCGCCCTCAATACGACGCGCGAGGTCCTTTTCCTCCTTGGAGGTGAGAAGCGCCGTCCGGCCGATTTCCTTCAGGTACATCTGCACGGCGTCTGGAAGGTCGGAGTCGATGCGGGTGGCGTCCTGGAGCTCTTTCACCGTCACCTCGTCACGGGTCACCTGCTTCGTGAGCGAGCTCGACTCCTGCACCCTGATGCCCTCGTGCTCCAAACGTCGATAGACCTCCTCGAGAAAGGAGAGATTCTTCTCGATATCCGGGAAATAGTTCAGAACCTCCGCATCCGTCACAAACCCTCGCCCGCGACCGCGGCGGATGAGGTCCGCGAGGTGCCCCTCGTACTCGGCGCGGAGCTCCGGTTTCAGGTGGTCTAAGACGCCCCGCCGCTTGCTCGCCGCGGCGGCGCGCTCCTTTGTTAATGCTCGCCGTGCCTCCGTCGTCCCCGTGAAGCGGACCTGCCTGCCCACGGTCCCGCCGGAGCGGAACTTCGCCTTTGGCGGGGTGTGACCGGTAGGTATGGCGGGAGGCCGAACGGGAGACCATCGCTGTTTCGCGGACGCGGGGCGGCGTAGCGCGGCATGCTTCCGTGCGGATCTCTTCGAACGCGAGGAACGCGACCCTCCTTCGTGTAAAGCTACGGACGGGCGCGGCCGTTTCGCATGCTTGGGTAGTGTGCTTTTTTCCATAGTTCGAACGTCGCGGTCTCGCTACGACCGGCTACGAAGCTCATCGAGTTGTCGGGATAGCGCTTGAAACGACGCGCCAATTTGCTCCACCTCTTCGTCGTTCCCACTCGCTTCCGCCACGCGAAGCTTTGTCCGGAGCCCGCGCTGCACTACGATGAGCTCCTCAATTTCGAGCTGTGCGAGAAGCTCATTGAACTCCGCTCGGATACGGACCGGGTCATCGCCGGCGCGCGCACCCTGCCTGCCGGCAGGCAGGCTTGCCTGCATTTCCTGAAGCGCTGCCGCCTCGGATTCCGGCTGCTCGATGAACCCTCGGTACGGCTCGGGAAGCAGGGTGATATGCTGCCTCACGGTAGCAAAAAAATCACGGTTCGTAAAGGCGAGCACCGTCAGGCGCGCCGCGATAATCTCCCGGCGCGAGGATTTCGGAACGACCTCGGCGGTCGGGGGAGCGGAAGGCCTCCCGTCATCCCCAATGGTCAGCTCCGCAAGCTCCGTGAGGAGCGTCACCTGGGGAACGCCGGAGGCGGTGGCAAGGGCCCGGAGCCACTCATTCTGCTCCACGGAGCTCGTGAGCCGCCTGATCTTCATAAGTAGTGAGCGAACCGCCCGCTTCCGCGCGGCAACGTCATCGGCGATAGCAGACGTGAATATCCGGCGAACCAGCCGGGTAAATGCGGGCTCCACCACCTCGACCGCGCGGGCAAGGAACGCGGGGTCACGCTCGCACGCCTCGCCAGGATCCTTGTATTCTTTAAGGTCAATCGCCTGCACATGAAAATCGTACGGCGAGAGCGTATCAAGCGCCCGGTCGAGCGCCTTTGTGCCCGCCTCATCGTTGTCGAAGCTCACGAGGAGTGTGTCGGCGAGGCGCCGAAGCCGCAGGAGGTGCTCTCCCGTGAGGCCGGTGCCCGAGACCGCCACGACGTTCTGGACGCCCGACTGCCACGCGAGAAGGAGGTCCATCTGCCCCTCCACCAGAACCGCGGTCCGCGAGCGCGCAATATCGTTCTTAGTTTTATTGAGTCCAAAAAGAATCTTCGATTTCGAGAAAATCGGCGTCTCGGAACTGTTCAAATACTTTGGGAGGTCAACGCCCTGCGGCGCGGGACCCCACAAGCGTCCCGTAAACGCAACCACCTTCCCGATATGGTTCGCGAGGGGGAAGATGATGCGGTTCTGGAACCTGTCGCGGTACAGCCCCGAGGTCGTCTTGCCCGCCAGTCCCGCGCGCGCAATGTCCTCGATGGCGAACCCCTGCTTCGTGAGGTGCATCGTGAGCGTCTCCCCGCCCGGCGCAAACCCGAGCTGGAAATGCTCCATGGTCGCGAGCGTGAGCGTTCGGCTCTCGAGGTACTGGCGCGGGAGCGGCGTATTCCGCAACTCGTTCATGTAGAACGCCGTCGCATGCTCATGGATGTCGTAGAGAACCCCGAACTCGCGTTCTGCCTGCGGGTCGAGCGACCGGATTTCGATGCCCGCTCGCTCGGCAAGGAACCGGAGCGCCTCGCGGAACTCTAGGTTCTCGTACTCCATGACGAACCGGATGACATCCCCGCCCTTCCCGCACCCGAAGCAGTGCCAGGTCTTTCGCTCCGGCGAAACGATAAATGACGGGGTTTTCTCCCCATGAAAGGGGCAAAGCGCCTTGAAATTCCTGCCCGCGGGCATGAGCGTGAGGTACGAGCGAACCAGGTCCACCACGCCTACCCGCTCCTTGATGAGGTCTACATCTCTTCCGGCCATATGTAGGTCAGTTTACCCCGTTAGAAATTTACAAACAAACTTTTCAAAATAAGAAATATCTGCACTGTAGAAAAAAACTTACCACGAGATACTTGGATTGTTCGTAAATTTCTAACGGGGTTTACCCCTCACGATGTTTGTAAAACTCTAACAGGTCATTCGACTCTGAGAGTCTCAGACTCGAAGAGGTGAACCCCGCACCGGCGGCGAGACAAAACAGCATGCCCCGCTTAGCGCGGGGCGTTTTTTCTTCCACTCATATTCGAAGGACTCCTCCGCCGCTTCATAAGCCAGGTGCTTTTATTTAGCTTCTCCGCCCTTGACCGGCGACTAAGAATCCGAATTTTGAGGCGCGTGTCGCTCTTCGCGAGCGATTTGAGTTCGTTGATGAGCTTCTCGGAAAATGGAAATCCTACTACAGGCGAACCGTCTTTCGATTCGAGCCCTTTTATCTCAATTCCATCAGCAACGGTCTCACCGTGGTCGCGCAACCACTCAATTAACCCTTGGTTGCCTTGCACGGTTCCGGAGTAGGCAAACCACTCTACAGTTCCCTTATACGGCATATTTCCTCCCACGGTTTTACCAATAATGTATGTACTCCCCTGAGTCTATTCCTCCTCCCGTTCAAAACGCAAACCCTCCCACAGATTAGGGATGTCGGGAAGTCAGTACAGGAAACGGCGCGCGTTACGACTCGGTGTACCCTGCGAGGATGCGGCGCGCCACATCCATAGGTTCGTCTCCATCACTCCGCGCAAGCTCTGCGGCGAACTCGCCGAGCGCGTCCAAAACACTCGCTTCATCGAGCGAAAGCTGACGAAGCTGTTCTCCAAGCCACTCGGCAGCCTCGACATGACCTTTTTTCTCCGTGGAAAGCCCCCCGTGGTACGACATAGTGTAATGATTTTCCTCCATTCTAACCAGGTGGACCGAGAACGCAAGTCCACCACTCTCTGGTCATCGGAAGCACCTATCGACCTACGCTGAAAAGTGCGAGGAACCGTTCGGGGTCAACCGAAATGCCCGAGATGCGCATACTCACATGGAGGTGCGGCCCCGACGCATACCCGGTTTGCCCCGAGTGACCGATGAGCTGGCCGGGTACAACGAGCTGGCCAACCTTCACCGCAATGCGCGAGAGGTGCAGGTAGAGCGTCTGAATGCCGCGGCCGTGGTCCACAACAACCGTGTTGCCGTACACCGTGAACGCGCGGGAAAGCCGCACGACGCCGCGGTTCATGGCATACACAGGCGTGCCGACTGCCGCACGAAAATCGGTACCTTTATGGGCGATTTCCCCGGCACCACCCGAACGTAGATACCCATACTGATCCGTAATGATCGGGTTCGCGACCGGAAACCGGAACGGCTCGGTCCAGAGCATACGCGGGTTCGTCCAGAGGCCGGCGAGGAGCGCATTCTCCTTCGCGAGCCGGGCGAGGAGCGCTGTTTGCCCGGCGGCGGTGTCGCCGCCAAGCTCGTCCGGGATACCCGCCGGCGCCTCAAGGACAACACGCGGACGCTCCATGACAACGAGTGTTGTGGTAGCCACAGTGCCGTTGGAAAATTTTGCACGAATGGGATACGATCCCGGCGCTTGCCGAAGGTCGGTGCCGACGACTGCCACAGACTCGCCGCGGAACATGAGGAGTGGTACGAGCGCGCCGTTCATTGTGAGCGTCGTACCGGCTCCGCCGGTTGCCCCCACCACGCGAACCAGTGCCGGCTCCCCCTGGAGCACGCTCGCAGGATTCACAATAAGCTCGCGTGTAGCCGCAAAACCCCGAGCTGGCAACGCAAAACCGAGCGCAAGCGCCACGAAAATCATCGCGCGATACCGATAATTCATCCTGTTAGAGTTTTACACGTAATCCGTTGCGTGTAAAAAATTTGTTGCCGGGTAAACGAGTTTCCATAGGATTTGTGTGTCTGTAAACCCCGTTAGAAACCTAGCCATATACAGGAGTAAAGCTCATCACATTTTCCTCGCTCTATAAAACTAGAAGTTTCTAACGGGGTAAAACTCTAACAGGACAAGCATACTCCCCGTCGCGCGCATCGGGTAGCGACCTTTGAAATGGCACTTGGTTCATTTAGTTAAATCTTGCAAGGCGCAGCACCTTGCGGGCTGGCTTTGTCGCGGAAACCATGGTATGAGGAAGGGAGTATTGTGTCGATTCACTATTCAGAGGGAGGTTGCATGATGAAAACACTGGTTTTCGCCCTGTTCCTCGCGGGCGCCGCCGGTTCGGCGGCCGCGCAGGAAGGCGCCCCGGACAGCTCATTCATCGTTGCCGTGCTTGCCGATGAGGAGATTGCGAATCTCATACCAATTACGTTCGATGAAATCATGGAGCTGGTTGAGTATGGCGCCGACGTGTCGCTGAGCGTCAATGACATGGCCATCGACAGCGCGTGGTATCCGCGCGTGGTGCTCTTCGTCATCGATATACCGTCACTCAGGCATGTGCCGCCGTGGTGCATCCGCGGCATGCGGCACGTCAACCGGGTTCCGGTATTCGTGCTTTCGGGCGAACTGCTACTGCTTCGGGCGCCGCCGCTCGAAGCTATCCTGCCGCACCAGCTCCGAGGAGAGATGGAAACGGTCGAGCTGCGACTCACCCATCGCGGGCGGTGGTACGACGGCGTTCAGACGCGGGTCGTCCATTTGAAATGAGCTTTGTATCTATCCCCGCGCCTGCCGCGGGGATTTCTGTGGTCAAGCATGATTGATTTGTGCCGTTGCTCGAAGCCTTGACCAAGGTCAGGGCTTCGAGCAACCCAGCGACAAAAGAAGCAAACCCGCCATACGGCGGGCTTTAAAAACTTTCCTTACTCCTTCACGAGCAGCGTCGCGCCGGGCACCAGAGCCCCGAGCTCCCTAAGCGTTATTGGGAAAAACGCTATAGCCCCAAAATCTTTCGCAAGCTGCTTTACTACCGCCTGCTCGGTGCCCTCAGGGATAAAAACACCAATAGCCGTCGCGTGACACTCTGGAAATGTAAACGGATACCTCTTTCCCATAACAAGGTATCCGGGCATCGCGGGGCGAAAATTTCTATCGTCGAGCTGCAGCTCATACTGCGAATACACTCCTTTGATGAGCTCGTCGAACGTGCCGGTTCCATCGAACCATCTAATGCACACTTCGCGCTCCGGCTCCAATGGAAGTAGAGAGCCAAATGTGCTGAAAAGATGGTAGAGTGTGCCGCGAACCGTCGCTTGCGCCTTTTTTGCAGCGATGGCTGAATTTTCCATAGTTTCTGACATGTAACCTCCAGTGATTTAGTGAATGTGAATGATGCCTAGCTTTCTAGTGGGCATTCTCCACCCACTCCGCCCCGTGTGTCAACCCGGCGGTGCCTTTCGGCATACGCACTTTCTCCCGCAGAAAGCGGAAGGGGGCGGCCCCGCCTTATGGCGGGATTACTGTTTGTGCACCAATCGCTCCGCTCTTGGACAAACAGGGAAGATTCTTCCCGTTCGGTTCAAATCAATTAATTTGATAACCGAACGCAATCCCGCTCTGTGTGGGAGAACTCGCGAGAGGATTTCTCCCCTACAGTCTTTCTCCCGTGCATGGCGGTGTATATTAAAAATAGCTCGAACGGAATTCGCTCCTCGTCCACGATTGCTTCGCAATCGGGACTCGGAATGGGCGGGCGGGCAAAATGAAAGGCGAAGCCGAGAGCATTAACAATTTCAAGTTTTTAATTGAGTTAAGTATAACTCAATTCAGTGAATTTTTCAATTTAAAATTTATTGAAAAATTCACTGGCTTTGGCGGCAAATTCTCGCTCTTTGAAAAAGAAAATGGCCAACCTTGATGTTATCGCTGGTTGGCCAGATGGTTGTACCCCAAGGGCTAGAGCTTTCGAGTTGCGGTTAGCGTGTGGCGTTCTGTCGAGCGGCTTCGGCATCCATACGCATAAAGGTACCGCCGAGTTCATGACAGACGATACCAACAAGCCTCATGTCGCTGAAGCCGTCCCAGATTGGCCCCTTACGGTGGATTACCTTCTGCAGGTCATCCAGTGGCGGATACGTCCCATGGAGGGCGTTCCGCAAAAAAGGTACGAATACCTCTTTGAGGGTTTGGCGGTAGCAAGAGCCTCCACCAGCCACGTTCAAACGACACTGCTCCTCCGAGAAACCCGACCTGATTTCCTCCATGTGCTGACACCACATACAGTGAGAGGTGGGGTCTTCTACCCACATGTTATCCTGTAGCCACCGTTGAATAACCTCATCTGTAAAGTAGTGCAGGCCACGCATGACCAAACCAGCATCTACGACCGATTTCATGAATTTTGAATGATCCACTTCTCACTCCTTCTCTATAATTTTTGTCTTGGTGTTCTGAATATATGTTTGCATAAAAATGACAAAAAGTCAACCAAAAAAACAGAAACCCTTTCGAGTTCCTGTTTTCAAAAAAATTAAGATGAAAAAAAATCTTTTGCCCTTCATTGATAAATCCTTTTCATTTTTGCCCAAAAAGCCCTTTCAAATTCTATGCGAGCGGCGCGTCTCGCGCCGCGAGCTGACCCCTTCAAATTTGCATTTTCCCAACTGGCGGTGTCTGTTTGAAAATATCCGAACGGAACTGGCTGGGCTCGGCGGGCGGAATTCCCCCCACACCCCCCTTCCGCCCGCCTCGCCTTGCCTGCCCGACCGAAACTCTTGAGTGAAGGCGGGAACCAGAGCGGAAAGGACGATTTCAAGTTTTTCTTTGGCGGCTTTTTAATTCTTTCCCAAAAGTGCCGTAAGCGCAACTTTGTACAAAGTTTCTAATCCACCTCTGGTTTTCTTGAAATGGAACTTCGGCGACCATTGTAATTCGGCTAGAGAGTCGCTGATAGTGAACATTGCGCCCATTTCTGCTCCTCGATACTGCGCGACAGCGAATAACGCCGAAGCTTCCATTTCTACTGTTGCTACCCCTTCTTTTTGATACTGTCGAGCTTCAGCCACAGTTTCTCGGTAAGGAGCATCAACTGTCCAACTCGTTCCGACAAAATACTTTTGCCCTAAAGTATCAAGAGATTTTTTAATTCTTTCCGTCATTTTTTTGGAAGCGTAAGCGTATTTTGACGCTTTCAAATAATGATAAGATGTGCCCTCATCTCTAATTGCTTTTTCGCAAACGACTAAATCGCCAATATCGAGACTTTTTTGGAGCGTTCCCGCTGTTCCAATGGATATAAAGCGTTTTACGCCAAAAGCAATTAGCTCTTCCAAAAGCGTAGCCACAACTGGAGCACCAATACCGAATTTTCCGATAATCGCAATTTTGTTTTTTGTTTCTTTGAGTAAATACATCTCTCCATAAAATCTTTGGACTTTTGTGGTCTTGTGATTTTCAAGAACATAATCCATCAACTTTTTGGAATAACAAAGAATCACACCCTCTGGCGGACTAAACCTGTCATACTTTTCTCGCTTCCTTTGGTAATCCAAATAATCTTTTGGATTAAACATCGAGTCGTTGGCGTGCTTATTTTTGAAGTTTGGGAATGCCATATTATTTCAATAATTCCTCGATTGATACATCTAGGGCTTTCGCGATTTTTTCCACCATAAGCACAGACGACGTTTTGATAACCCCGCTTTCAATCTTGGTAAGTGTCGTATATTTCACGCCAGACTTTTGGGCAAAATCCTCTTGCGAAAGCCCTAATTTTGTCCGGCGTTTCTTGATGTTTTTGCCTATATTGTTTTCGTTTGCCATACTTGCAGTATCTTGATAGTATTAAAGTGATTTGATACACTATCAGTATCATACTATCAAATAATATGATTTATTTCAATTCAGAAAAGAAAAGCCCGCTTTTAGCCTTCATAAAGTCCGAGCCGACATTTTTTACAGGTTCTTTGGCAGTTTGCGCCTCGCTTAGCGAGGCGACGATTTCAAGTTTTTCTTTGGCGGCGAATTCTTTCAATTCAGAAAACTGCGATTCAAGCGACATCACTTGTCTGTCTTCACTCTCGGTTGATTTCCTTATGTAGATAAAGTATTTCATATTGTTTTAGAAAAGCCCGCTTTTGGCCTTACTGAATTCAAAACGGCTTGAAATTTCCCCGAAAAACGGCTGGCGAGCCCGCGTAGCGGGCGAGCCAATGACTTCATTTCCTAACTGGCGGAGGGGGAGGGATTGAACGCGCTCGCTCCGCTTGCTTCTAAAACCCCTCGGT
>JAUSKB010000014.1 GCA_030647415.1 bacterium | reverse complement strand
GGCGGTTCAATATTATATACTGAAAATGGCGGAGCGCTGGTTAATACGAGAGAAGAGGAAACAGAAAGCCCTTCTTCATTTTCGCTGGGACAGAACTATCCGAACCCGTTTAATCCGGCAACAGTCATCAGTTTTCAGTTGACGGTTAGCGGTTACGCCTCGCTCAAGGTATACAACGTGCTTGGGCAGGAGGTGGCGACACTGGTGGATGAAACGATGCAGGCTGGCATGCACGAATTCATGTATGAGGTGAGCAATCTCGCAAGCGGCGTGTACATCTACCGGCTACAAAGCGGCGGTAACGTCGCGACGCAGCGGATGACGTTGATGAAATAAAAGGAAGCCCCGACAATGTCGGGGCATTTTGTACCCGCATCTTTTTACCTCCCCTCCGCCGTGCTACCATGTCTACGGGTGACCAACAACCGACAACTGACAACTGACAACAGCAGACAGTGGAGGGGCAGTATACTTCGGAACCATGCCTTTCTCGCGCTCGTCGGCGGCGCGGCGGTACTCCTCGCGGCAAGCGCGGTCTACATCGCCGTCAGCACCCCCAGTCTACCGGAAAAGATCATCATGCATTTCGACGGCGACCAGGGCATCACGCGCTTTGGCGCTCCGCAGGACCTTTGGTGGGCATGGGGCATGGCCGCGGCAGGAATCGTCATTGATGTTTCACTCGCCGGGTTTCTCTTCCACCGCGACCGGGTTTTGAGCTACATACTCGCCGCCGCCGCCCCGGTGGTCGGGCTCCTGCTCTTCATCGCCGTTGGCACCATCATTTCGGTGAACTAAACATAACCAACGACCTACAACCGACAACCAACAACAGACAAACGACAAATGGTTCGACAAGCTCACCATCCCTCGAACCATCCCGAGCAGAGTCGAGGGACAACCAACAACGGCACTCGGTAAGCGATAAAAAATCCATGTCCGACACCATCCTTATCATCATTACCGTGGTCTTCCTCGCCGGGTTTGCGCTCTTGTGGCGCGAGGTGCGGCGAAAGCAACCTGTGGCGGGTGACAACCAGTCACTCATCCTTCTCCAGAACCAGCTACAGGAACTTTCACGCACACTCGACACGAAGCTCGGCGAATCAACGAAGGCACTCCAGAGCCAGTTCGGAGAATCGAACCGGGTAGTGCAGACGGTGCACGCGTCGCTCATCTCCGTCACCGAGCGACTCACCAAGCTCGACGAAACGAACCGTCAGGTGGTGAACTTTGCTGACCAGCTCCAGTCCCTCCAGGACATACTGAAAAACCCGAAGCAGCGGGGAATCCTGGGCGAATACTACCTGGAGACGCTCCTGAAGAACGTGCTCCCGCCAGGTAGCTTCCAAATGCAGTACGCATTCAAAGACGGAACCATCGTGGATGCTGCCGTGTTTGTGAAGGATAAGGTGATTCCGGTTGACTCGAAGTTCTCGCTCGAGAACTACAATCGTCTCGTCGAGGAGCGCGACCCAGCCGAAAAAGAGCGGCTCGAGGCTCGTTTCAGGGCGGATTTGAAGCTTCGTATCGACGAGACAGCAAAATATGTAAAACCGGCCGAGGGAACCATGGATTTTGCCTTCATGTTCATCCCGCACGAGGCCATCTACTATGACCTCCTCGTCGCGCAGGTGGGTGCCGTGAAGGTGAACACGCGGGACCTTATTGAATACGCATTCAAGGAGAAGCATGTCATTATCGTGTCGCCCACCTCCTTCCTTGCCTACCTCCAGACCGTCCTCCAGGGGCTGAAGGCGCTCCAGATCGAGGAGTCCGCGAAGGAGATTCGCTCCAATGTGGAGCTCTTAGGGAAGCACCTTGCCGCGTATGAGGAGTATATGAAAAAGCTGGGCGGCCACATCGGCACGTCGGTGAACATGTACAACCAGGCCTACCATGAGCTCGCGAAGGTGGACAAGGACGTGCTTCGCATCACGGGGCAGGCGGCGGGGTTTGAGCCGCAGAAGCTGGAGCGGCCGAAGCACGATGACAACGAGTAGCAAGCCAGAAAAGCTAGACACGCGCGTCCACGAACTCGTCCGATTTTATACCGGCCGGTTGGGGCGACCGCTTTCATTTTTTGAAGTCATGCGCGGCACAAGCCCTTCGGCGGCACTCGGGGCAGGGGATGCAAGCCCTCTGGCAACCACGCAAACACTCGACACGCTCATCGCGAGCGGGGACCTACGCATGGACGGCGGGTTCATTACGACTTCGACGGGTCCGTCCGCCACCGCGCGGACTGCACAGGATTTTCTCCTTGACCAGAAGTGGCGCCGGTTTCTCCGATTTACCAATATTTTTCAGCACGCACCCTTCATTGAGGCCGTCTTTGTCGGCGGTTCGCTCGCGCTGGGGAATGTCACCTCGGCATCCGACTTCGACCTCCTTATCGTCGTCCGTCCCGGGCGAATGTTCACTGCCCGCTATATACTCCTCGCGTCCGCCCTCCTCCGCGGCGTCCGCCGGCGAACCGATGACCCCGTTTCGGAGGCCGACAAGTTCTGCCTGAACCATTTTGTCACGGGAGAAACATGGTCGAAACCACCACACAATTTGTATCGCCGAGAGTTGTATCGAAACCTGGTTCCCGTGTGGGGCGACCCTGCAACCATTCGGGCATTCATCGAGGCGAACCGGTGGTGCGGGCGAACTGATTGGTCACCGGATGATTTTCGGTGGCAGGGGAGTAGGCGGAGTATTCTCCGAAAGCTTCTGGAGGCCGTGCTTGCGGACAGGTCTGGTGATTTCGTCGAACGGAAGATGGCCCGGCCCATTGCGCTGCGCCGCCTCAAGCGGTACCTGGATCACCAGGCAGGCGAAACCGGACGGGTCGTGGTGACCGATACCGAGCTGGAATTTCATCTGTCGTTGCCGTATGAAGACGCCCCTTGCATTTAAAAATAGGCCATGGTACAATGCACCCGGTGAGTGTAACGCTTACCTTGTCTCGACAAGTCGTTAGTTCGGTTTGAAGGGAAATCCAAGGTAATCGTAATTTGAAGGTTCCTACCCCCGCGCAAGCGGGGGTAGGTTTTCCCATGGTTCCCCGAGTGTAGCGAGGTTGGAACCATGAGGACCCCGCCGCAGGCGGGGTGGCGGCTTCTCTAGGTTTGAGCCACGGGAACCCCGCACCACGTTCAAGGAATGCCGTGGATTCGCTTATAGCAAACCGCAGGTGCTGTCGTGGAACCAAGCGGTAAGACCTGAAATCCCGAGACGAACGTGGTGCTGGGGTTATGGGCGACTATAGCTTTTACGAACGAATATGTGATAATAGGTCTCGGACGGATAGATCGAGCACTCATCAAAAAACAAAAACCTTTGGAGTCAACCGCTATCCGTCCTCTCATCCTCTACGCATTCGTGGGTGGAGGATGAGAGGTTGGCTCTTTTTTTTCGTATCTATGGCATTTTCGATATCAAAGCTGTTTCACCGGAACCCCGTCGAACGATTCGCGGGAATTGTCGCCGCGGTGAATGCCCGGGAGCCCGAGCTTACGAACCGTTCGGATGAGGATATCCGCGCGGCATCCCTCGCGTTGCGCGAGGATGTCCAAAAGGCGGGCGGTTCGACCGAGGAGACGCTCACCGAGCGGCTCCCCGAGGCATTCGCGCTTGTGCGCGAAGCCGCCCGACGGCGTCTCGGCCAACGGCACTACGACGTGCAGCTCATGGGCGGCATCGTGCTCCATGAGGGGAAGATTGCGGAGATGATGACCGGCGAGGGGAAGACGCTTGCCGCGACCCTCCCAGCCTACCTGAACGCGCTCGCCGGACACGGCGTCCATATTGTCACCGTGAACGACTACCTCGCCCGCCGCGATACGGTCTGGATGGGGCAAATTTACCATGCGCTCGGACTTACCATTTCCTGCATCGTCCATGATGCGGCGTTCCAGTACGACCCCACGTTCGAGGGCAGCGACCTCGACAAGGAGCGCGACGCGGTCGGCAGCTTCCGCGTCATCGAGAAGTTCCTGCGTCCCATCCGCCGTGGCGACGCCTACCGCTCGGATGTCACCTACGGCACGAACCACGAGTTCGGGTTCGACTACCTGCGCGACAACCTGGTCGCACGGCTCTCCGACAAGGTACAGCGACCCCCGGCCTACACCATTATTGACGAGGTGGACTCCATCTTGATCGACGAGGCGCGGACGCCACTCATCATCGCGGCGCCCGACCAGGCGTCCTCCGAGTACTATAAGACGTTCGCCCGTATCGCGGAGCGCCTCGAGCCGGAAACGGACTATACCGTGGACGAGAAGCTGAAAGCCGTTTCCATGACCGACGCGGGGTTCGAGAAGGTGGAAAAAGCGGTCGGCGTCCAGAATATCTTCGATCCGGAGCATGTTCGACTCGTCCACTTTTTGCAGGAAAGTGTGAAGGCGCATGCCCTCTTCAAGCGCGACAAGGATTATCTCGTGAAGGACGGCGAGGTGCTTATCGTGGACGAGTTCACGGGGCGTGTCCTCCACGGCCGGCGATACTCCGGCGGCCTCCACCAGGCCATCGAGGCGAAGGAGGGAGTACTGGTAAAGGAGGAGAACCGTACGTACGCGCAGATAACCATCCAAAACTACTTTCGGCTCTATAAGAAAATTGCCGGTATGACCGGTACGGCGCAGACCTCCGCCGAGGAATTCCATAAGGTGTACGGGCTGGATGTGGAGAGCATCCCGCCGAACAAGCCAACCGGACGCGACGACCGGTCAGACGTCGTCTACAAGACGAAGGAAGCAAAATACCGGGCGGTCGCGAAGGACGTGCGGGAGTGCCAGGAGCGCGGTCAGCCGGTTCTTTTGGGCACCACCTCCATCCGGAACAATGAAGCCATATCCGAATACCTTCGTGAGGCCGGGGTGGCGCATGAGGTCTTAAACGCGAAAAACAATGACCGTGAGGGCGAAATTATCGCACAGGCGGGGCGGCCGGCCGCGGTGACCGTCGCGACGAACATGGCGGGCCGTGGCGTGGATATCGTCTTGGGCGGGAACCCGCCCGACCCCGAGGCGGCGAGGAAAGTCCGGGAGGCCGGCGGTCTCCACGTCATCGGTACCGAACGACACGAGGCGCGGCGCATCGACAACCAGCTACGCGGCCGCTCGGGCCGCCAGGGGGACCACGGTTCCACCCGATTCTACCTCTCGCTCGAGGACGACCTGATGCGCATCTTCGGCGGCGACCGTATCACGCGCCTCATGCAAGCGGTGAACTTTCCGGAGGATGTTCCCATCGAGTCCGGGATGGTCTCGAAGGCGGTAAACCAGGCCCAGCAGAAGGTGGAGGGAGCGAACTTCGACCTCCGAAAGCACCTCCTCGATTTTGATGATGTTTTGAACAAGCAGCGCACGGCCGTCTATACGAAACGCAACGTCTACCTTGAGGCAGGGGATACAAACAAAATCCTGCCGCATCTGCGAGAGCTCCTCGAAAACGTCGCGTCGGCTGCCGAGGCGGGACTATCCGCAGAAGCTGAACACGCCCATAGTGCGGAAGCGGTGGAGGAACGGGAGAAAAAG
Organism: bacterium; assembly: GCA_030647415.1. GTDB lineage: Bacteria > Patescibacteriota > Minisyncoccia > UBA6257 > GWB1-50-10 > JAUSKB01. The sequence goes on along the minus strand of JAUSKB010000014.1, from coordinate 3,771 downwards.
CGTGCGGAAATCCAGGCACGCCTCGCGTCCATTCCCGAATCCGTCGAGTCGGAGCGCGCGGTCGTGCTCGCCCAGCACCTCGTTCGCATTAGCGATATGCTCTGGGTGGACCACCTGGAGAACCTCGAGAGTTTGCGGGACTCGGTAAACATCCGCGCCTATGGTCAGCACGAGCCCATCGTGGAGTACCGGCGGGACGCGCACGGACTCTACAAGCGGCTCCAGGAGAACCTCGCCGGCCTCACGTGGAACACCATCTTTCCGCTCTTCACCGCAGACATGACGCGGATGAACACGGACCAAACGCGGAACAACGCGGAAAAAAGCCAGCGTGACGTTGCTCCGAGAAAAATCGGCCGCAACGACCCCTGCTGGTGCGGAAGTGGGAAGAAATATAAGAAGTGTCATGGGAAGTAGGAGCTGACAAATAGAGCCGTTTCCGTCCGCAAACTGCGGATAAAGGGAAAAACCCCGTGCAATGAGCACGGGGTTTTTCTATGCCAAAATCCCGATCTCGAAAAATTAACACTGCTCGTCGAAGGTCGAGGTACGCGGCACCAGAGTCCGCAAGCTTACAAAAGTTGACATAACACCGAGTATGAAAAACATCACACAAGTGAAGAAAAGCATACGCGAGGAAGTTCGCGGGAAGGTCATGAAGGAGCGAATCCTAGCGGCAGCTGAAAGTCTGGCAAAAGACCTCGAAGACGATATCGCCGATGAGGTCGGCAACCTGACCGGAAAGCTGACCACTGACTTCATGGACGACGGATCAGAGATTGAGTCGGAGCTGACGGGCTACGCATTCGATCAGATCCACGACGCCCTTCTCGGTGAGGTCAAAAGACAACTCAAATGACCACAGGTCGAAATGCATATTACGAGCTTATGGAACGCTACGGCGGAGACATTAAAAAAGCCTCCAAAGCAGAATTCCAGCAAGCAGCACGACGAAGCCCTAGCAGTCCGGTTATCGCACTCTACGAAGCAAGCAGGCAATTCGAGAAAAATTACCCTCGGCTCGTCTGTACGGATCACAAAGGGTTGGGATGCGACGACGAACGGTGCTACTGCAACGACCCCGACGAGCAACCAAACGTATGAACGCAATTACTTACGAGCAAGCGAAGAAAACCTTCACCATAGCATCCGAAGCCATCGCCTTCCTGGCGACCATCGATATGCTAATCCTCTTCGCATCGCTCGCCCAAATCATGGTGGAGGGTCAGACCGGACATTGGAGTCCATTCTGGCGGGTACAAGCGGAGATGGTGTTGAGACTCTTCACATGAGAGATCTCAAACCAACCCGCACGGTCACTTATCGCAGGTATGGAACCCCTGCGGTGATCCTTGAAGGGAAATGGCTAACGGATCGCTACAAGTTGAGGATAGGTGATCGCATTGAAGTGGAGTTCCTGGACAAAGAAATACGGCTCCGGAAGTCGAACCGGGTCGCTCAGAAAAAGAAAATCTCCCCGAAGGGAGATGATCAGCAAATTAATTATATCAATCCACCTTCGGGCAAGTCAAATAATAATTATGAACAACCAAGTACAACCAACAGCAACGAGAGTGCGGCCGAGAGAAACAGCGAAGGAAACGACAGATAACTTCTTCGCCCCGATCGGCAACACCAAGCCCTACTTCAAAGCAGCCTTCCAAGGCTTCGCGGGTAGCGGCAAAACATACACCGCAGCGCAGGTCGCGGTCGGACTGCACAAGCGGATAGGATCAAAAAAACCGATCGTAATCTTCGACACCGAACAAGCATCAAAATTCCTCAAGCCGCTTTTTGCGGAAGCCGGAATCGAAGTGCTCGTCCGCGAATCGAAATCACTGGCCGACCTACGGCAGACGATGGAAAAGATGCGCTCTGGAATATCAGACATCCTTCTCATCGATTCAATCTCGCATGTATGGGAAGGATTCCTCCAATCCTACGCAGAAAAGGTTCACCGAACACGCCTGGAATTCCAGGACTGGGGAATCATTAAGCCAACATGGAAGCGAGAATTCTCCGACCCATTCGTAAGCGATGGGTACCACGCGATCTTCACCGGCCGCGCTGGATACGAGTACGACAACGAAAAGAATGCCGACACCGGCAAACGCGAAATCTTCAAGTCCGGAATCAAGATGAAGGTCGAAGGCGAAACCGCCTACGAACCGGACATGCTTGTCCTCATGGAGCGCTTCGAAGAAGTGCTCGGAGACGACAAAAAGGTCTGGCGCGAAGCCACGATCATCAAAGACCGTAGCACTCTGCTCGACGGCCGGACTTATAAAAATCCGAGCTACGAGAATTTCTCACCGATAGTCGAAGCTCTGCTCACCGATCCGATTCCAAGGGACACAGTAGTGCTTCCGGAATCCGACACCGGCCTCCTCTTCCGCACTGAGGAAGAAAAAGCCGAATGGCGCAGAGAGCGCGACAAATGGATGGAGGAGCTGGACGGTCTCCTTATCCGCATCGCACCCGGTGCGGTCGGCCGAGACAAGCAGCTAAAGCTCGATCTTCTTGATCGGGTATTCGGAACGACCTCAATGACAGCGATTGGAGAGCTCCGGCCCGAACGCCTCGCAGAAGGCTACAAGAAGCTGGGTCTCGAAGCCGTGTCGATGGGCATTGCGGAAATTGTAGAACTCCCAGATGGGCGCAAGCGCCTAGTCTCAAAATTGCCTCCTAATGGCAATGGAAACGGAAATGGGAATGGGCACTCCCATACCGAAGAAAGGTCGAAGCCCGCTCCGGCCCCGGCAAAGAAAGGAGCTAAGAAAAAATAACCAGCGTTAGCTTCCGACTCTGCCCTCATCGCGGAAGCGTGAGGTCAGAGATCGGAAGCCGACAAAGGATCAAACATCTTATGGGAATAGACATCTACGCGCGCTGGAAAGACCAGACGCCCAAGCAAAAGAAAAAGCAGATCACTGGATTCTCGGTGGAGCACGGCAATGTCGGCTATCTGCGTGAAGCGTATAGGGGAGAACATTTCGCAACACGATACCTATGCCGCGAAGCCTTCGGGAAAGGTAGCGAAGCAAAAATCTCTGCCAAACTTCTACGCGAACGATTGCCGAGAGCTCTCGAAGTGGTCGAACAACGAGAGCGGACAATTTATAAGCAAACGGATCAAAAGCAAATCGACAAAGTGAAGCAAAGCTTTGTGGACTTCGTGGAACTCTGCGAACGGAAAGAGAAAGAAACCGGAGAGCCATGCACGATCGTCGCCAACTACTAGCTATGAAATACGCATTCAACCTCGAATGGAACGAGCTTTCAGAAGAACTAAGGGAAGCAAAAATCCGAGAGTACATCCTCGCAGGAGACAAACGTGACTGCGAAGAATGCGACGGCGTAGGAGAGATTCCTACGGCAATGGAGCGAGGCGACATAAAAACCAGCAAGCCATGCAGCCACTGCAGTGGAACCGGCCGAGTCAACCCTGACCCGGACGACCTACACCAGCAAGAGGAAGCAGAGGAAGACATCCGAATTCACTTCCCGATTTACTTCTAACAGCTCTCGATTCTGTCCTGACCGCGAGAGCGTCAGGCCAGAAATCGGGGAGCTGTTTCCCTTTCGCCAAACAAAAACATGGACAACGAAATAACCTCAATAATTCCAAATTCGACTCAAATCCCGCACCTCATTATCCGGGAGTGGATGCCACTCCTGAGCGATGTAGAGCTGAGGATTCTTCTTGTCGTTGCAGATCAAACGCTCGGATGGATTGAAGACCCGGAAACAAAACGTCGCAAGGAGAAAGAT
>JAUSKB010000037.1 GCA_030647415.1 bacterium | reverse complement strand
GTTGTTTGTGTTAAACTCATACTATAAATGAAGTGATTTACCTATACGGAGTGCGTACTGTACATACGAACCCCAAACATGGTTGGACTCCAAGCTTCTGCAGTTGCTGGCATAACATATACAAATCGCATTATGCCATGGAAAGAAAAGAAGAAAACCTGATGAATATGGTCATTTATACCACTTGCGATTTTGTTTCCTAGGTAATATTATATAGTCATGCTAACTTGGCCACGAAGAAGAAACTTCCTTGGCCATGTTAAGTATCAGCACCGGGTCGAATAGTTTGGTGGTCGAAAGTTGTGGCTTAGCATGTAGGTTGGCGATTATTGGCCACCAAAACAGTGACCAGAAAATTAATTTTGCGCTGTAATACTGCGATCCCTCCCTATAAGAGCCGGAAGGTGATTACACAAAAGGAAGGGCGAATTAATCCGCGGTATCGGTGTGCGTAGAGCCTGTTTGAGTTCTATGCGTGAGAAAAAAGTTGAGGAAGAATGGCTGAAAAGATTCTGATTGTTGATGATGATGTGGATACCCTGAAACTTGTTGGCTTGATGTTGCATAAACAAGGCTATCAGATCATTGCGGCTCCCAGCGGTTCACAAGGGTTGAAAAAAGCTCTGGACGAGCGCCCGGCACTGGTTTTGTTAGACGTCATGATGCCGGAAATGGATGGGTATGAGGTTGCGCGGCGTCTACGTAAGAATCCTGCTACGGCATCCATACCTATTTTAATGTTTACAGCCAAGACCCAATTGGACGACAAGGTGACGGGCTTTGAGATGGGGGCAGATGATTATTTAACAAAGCCGACAAACCCTGCGGAACTACAGGCACATGTAAAAGCTTTGCTTACCCGTAAGGGGCTCAACGGTAATGGTCATAAAGGTAATAATGGTCACGTCGCACCGGCAGGCAATGATCGTGTCCCAGCGACAGTCTCAGAGCAGAATGGTTACGTGATTGGCGTGCTTGCTGCACGCAGCGGGCTGGGGGTCTCTTCGACGGCATCCAACGTGGCAGCAAGTCTGGTAGCTAAGTCGCGATCAGATGTAATCTTAGCCGAGCTCACACCGGGCAAGGGATCGCTTGGGATGGACCTGGGCGTCCCCGACCAAAATGCCCTGACCGATATTTTGCGGGACAGTGTGGCAGAAGTAACCATTGAGAAGGTGCGTGATTCTTTGTTGTATCACAGTTCCGGCATCAAACTCTTCCTTGCCTCTGAAAATCCCCGCGATGTGAAACTTACATCGCGAATTCAGAACTATCAAGCCCTGATGACCCGCCTTCAAAGACTGGCACGCTTCGTTGTTTTGGATTTGGGAGATGGTCTTCCGGACTTTGTGGAGAAAATTCTCCCAATTTGCAACGAGTGTATCGTGGTTATGGAGGGGGCACTCAATTCCGTACAACGTACGAAGAATTTGATAGACGAACTGGTATCGCTAAAGATCAACCGAAAGAACATCAGTGTGATCCTGAATAACCCCCAGCGGCCCAACGGTCTTCTGTCGCTAAATCAGGCGCAGGAGAAACTGGGCCATTTGATCTCCGCTATACTTACACCGGCGCCGGAGTTGTTTTTGCAAGCCGCGCGTATGCATTCGCCAGTTGTGTTTACGGACCCATCTAATTATATCTCGCTACAGTTCCTTAAGATCGCAGATTCGATTATGGAGCACCAAAAGGCGCGATAATCGCCTTTTTTCGCAGGCGCAGACCAGCATTGAGTTTGCCTCCAATCCAAAACTAAATGGCTGAAATAAGAACAAAGCGATTGAACGATTATCTTCGTTTGATTGATATTGCGCGTGATCTCGCTTCCACTCTGGACCTTGATATTTTGCTCGCGCGGATTGTCCATGCCGCGGTTGAGATCAGCGGTGCGGAAGCCGCGTCCATTTTATTGTATGATGATACTTCCCGACAATTGTACTTTCTAGTTTCCACCAATATAGATGAACCCACACGGCGCGGCCTGATCGTCCCATTGGATGGAAGCATTGCAGGTTGGATCGTGAATAATCGCAAGCCTGTCCGGATCATGAACGTGCATAAAGATCCACGCTTTTATTCCACGATCGAAGCGATCACAGGGTTAGCCACCAGATCACTTCTCGGTATCCCGTTGGTGACAAAGAATAAGATCGTGGGGGTGTTGGAGGCATTGAACAAACCCAAAGGCAGGTTTACAGATAAAGACGAAACGCTGCTCCTGGTATTGGGAGCGCAGGCCGCGATTGCAATTGAGAATGCGCGTTTATTCCAGCAATCGGACCTGATCTCGGAATTCGTGCATGAATTGCGCACGCCCCTCTCTTCCCTTAGCACGGCCACTTATTTGCTTCTGCGCCCTGAAATGCCTCCGGAGCGGCGCGATCAGATCATTCAAAACATCCATGCCGAAACCATACGATTGAACGCCCTGGCCTCATCCTTCCTTGACCTGGCCCGGCTTGAATCAGGACGCGTTCAATTTCGAAAAACCCTTTTTAATCTTGCGGATCTAATGTTTGAGTGCAGGGATGTCATCGCCTCCAAGGCGCTGGAGGAAAATATTCAACTTAAAGTGGAATCACCTGAAGAACTTCCCTTGCTCGAAGCCGACCGCGATAAAATAAAACAGGTGATCTTAAATTTATTGAGCAATGCCGTAAAGTACAGCCGCCCCAAGGGGACCGTGATTTTGGGAGCGGAAGTTATCGATAATGAAATAGCGATTTTTATTCAGGATACAGGAGTAGGTATTCCGGATGAGTCCTTGCCGCACATTTTTGAGAAGTTCTACCGCGTGCGTGAACATGAAACGCGCGCGTCTGGTTCAGGATTGGGACTGTCGATTTGCAAGCAGATCATTCATGGACATGGCGGGCGCATAGAAGTGAAAAGCAAGCTCGGTGAAGGGACGGTCTTGATGGTCTTTCTACCCAGATCAAGAAAAACCCAGCCTCGCGAAGAAGAAAAAAGTAATGCTAAAAACCCGGATAAAAAATAATGGTTTGACTTTTTAGCCCGAAGATTGTACACTAAGCGAAATTATTTTTTAATCATGTAAATGGAGGAAGAAGATGGCACAATTCCAATTCGTTATGAGATCAGGCCCCACCCCGGGCGTGACGTTCCCTCTTGTGGGGGATCAACTCACGATCGGACGCGATTCATCCAACGCCGTCGCGATCAATGATTCTGAAGTTTCCCGCAGGAATTCGCGCCTTACCTTCCAGGGCGGGAAATATGTGATCGAAGACCTGGGTTCCACCAATGGCACTTTCGTAAATGGAAAACGCCTGACGGGACCGGTTGTGCTAAAGCCCGGGGACGTGGTTTCGCTCGGCGAGCAAATCGTCCTGATGTATGA
>JAUSKB010000035.1 GCA_030647415.1 bacterium | reverse complement strand
TTCGTTGAGGTGTCGGTCACGAGCTGGCCAACGTACTGGTGCGCGATCACGAGGTCTAGGCGGTACTTCCGCGCCTCGGAGAGGATGTTCGCGAACGAGTCGGTGGCGAAGTTCTGGAACTCGTCGACGTAGAGGAAAAAGTCAACGCGCTCGTCCTCGGGGATGCGCACGCGCTCCATGGCGGAGAGCTGGAGCTTTGTGATGATCATGGCACCGAGGAGCGCCGAATTATCCTCGCCGATGCGCCCCTTCGCCACGTTCACAAGGAGAATCTTCCCCGTGTTCATGATATCGAAAATGTCGATGGTGCTCCGCGACTGCCCCACGATGTTCCGGACGAGCGCGGTCGAGAGGAACTGGCCCACCTTGTTCTGAATCGGCGCGATGGCCTCGTTTCGGAACTGGTCCTTCCACTCCTCATACTCGTTGATCCAGAAGGCGCGCACCACCGGGTCCTTCACGTTCGAGATGACCTGCTCGCGGTACGATTTGTCGACGAGGAGCCGGGGCACACCGAGGAGCGTCGAGCCCGGGGTTTCGAGGAGCGCAAGAATGGCATTGTTCAGGATGTACTCCATCCGGGCGGACCAGACGCCCGACCAGATCTTCGTGAAGATGCCCATGAGCCCCGAGGCGACGAGGTGCTTGTACTTCGGGTCGGGGAGCTCAAGCGGGTTGAACCCGATGGCGGAGTCGGGGTCCGCCGGGTTGAAGTAAACGACGTCTGAGATGCGCTCCGCGGGAATCTTCTCGAGAAGCCCCTCCACGAGCTCGCCGTGCGGGTCGACGACGGCCATCCCCTCGCCGTTCGCCACGTCCTGCACCATCATGTTGTGGATTAATGTCGTCTTACCGGTGCCGGTCTTTCCGATGACGTACATATGCTGCCGCCGGTCCTTCCGTTTGATGCCAAAGAGCCGGTTCGCGTTCCGGAAATTGACGCGCCCGAAGTAGATGACATCCTTGTCGATTGGTTCGGTGGCGGGCATGGGTGGGGTAATATACAACCAACGACTCACAACCTACAACGGACAAACCTAAGCTGGCTTGGTGTAGCACATCCAGTATAACGTATTGGTCAAAAGCTTCCGTGCTTGGCAACAGGCGGTAACGGCCCTCCTTCACGGAACGCTTCGGGAGGGCTCGGCTGGAAATTCCGGTTGATGGTCCCTTGCCGCAGGTTAGTCCGGACAATGCTACCGCCGGCGATGTCCACTTCGAGCAGGCCCGCGGTCATGGTCGAGGTAGAAAATGACTGGTCAAATACGAAATTGCCGAGCGAATAGAAGATTTCCTTTCCGCGGTAGCTTTCGTGCGACTCGATGACGTGCGGGTGGTGGCCGACCACCAGGTCCGCTCCCGCATCGACGGCGAGGCGCGCGAGCGTGCGCTGGCGCTCCATCGGCTCCGGACGATACTCCTCGCCCATGTGGAACGAGACGATCACGATGTCCGCCTGCTGCCTCGCCTGAATAATCGCGGCGCGCACCGTTTCGGGGTCGGCAAACGCGATACCGGACCGCTCATTCGTCGCCTCGACCTGCCGGAGAAATTCCGTGAAACCGACGAAAGCGATTTTTATCCCCTCCCGCTCGAGCACGTACGGCGCGTATGCCTCGGCCGCGTTCCGGCCCGCCCCGAAGTACCCGATACCCGCCACCGAAAGACGCGCGAGCGTATCCTCGAACGCTTGGCGGCCGTAGTCCCACACATGATTGTTCGCAAAGTTCACCGCACGGATGTTTGCTGCCACAAGCGCCGGAACCACGTCCGGGTTCATGCGAAACGAGTAGATGCTGCCGACGCGCTCCCCCGCGTCCGACACCGGTCCCTCCAGGTTTGCGACGACCAGGTCGAACGAGCGCAAGTAGTCGGCTATCTTCGCAAACGAAAATGACGGGTTGCCGGCACCTTCGGCCACACGCTCGACATGCAGCCGGACGCCACGGTCGAGCATGATATCGCCCACAAAGAGCAGCCGGACGGGTCTCGGCGGACGCGGGAACGCGTCTGCGGACAATGCCGGTTTGGGCGCATCCGATGACACGGCGAAGGGCGGCCCGGTTCGCTCGCCGCTTCTCGAAACGGATGCGAGGTAGACACCGCCGGCGATTACGAGTAACGCGGCGATTACCGCGGTCAGCGCCCACACTGATTTCATGTGCATATGCCGCCACGCTTCAGGATTCGAATCGCCTCCCGCGTTCCCGGTGCCATATTCATCAAGTTTACCCTGTTAGAGATTTGCATACAATTTTACCCTGTTAGAGTTTTACAAACATTCCATTTCATATGCTTTCATTGGTATTTATATACCACCCTGTTATCAAGATAACGGCGTGCCCCGTTAGAGATTTACAGACACTCTTCCTACATTGAATTTCATTTATTTACCACACAAACTATTTCCTGGTGGGAGTGTGCGTGTAAAACTCTAACGGGGCGTGCGTGTAAAACTCTAACAGGGTGTACCCCGCATCGGCATGTCGCTCAAACTAGTTTGTCACCTACACGAACAGCCGTACCTGTAGGTGACAAAATTCCATTATGTCACGGCCGTGAGATAATGGAATTTTCAATTTCTCATATAGGACGGCCGTCCTATATGAGAAATCCCCGACCAAGGAGGCCGGGTGTCGAGATATCAAAAAAGAACGTCCCCACCGAATTGAATTGGCGGGGACAAAAACGATTTCAAAATTAAAAACTCAAGGTAACTACTTTTTCGCGTTCTTCTTCGCCCGCCGCGTAATATGTCTCTCTACGCCAGGTGGAATGGTTTGTTTCTTGTTACACGGAAGCCGACGACTTACCGGCTTGACCTGAATCGGGCGCGTGACGACAAACATCGGCTTGCGCACGTTATCAAGCGTTCGTTGCGTGGCCGCCAATGAGGACTGGGGGGCAAAGAAAAAACCAGCGAATGAGCGCATAAAAACCTCTCTCATAGGGATTAGTTTATTGAATTTGTGAAACAGCGAGATTTCAGCGTACCTCCGCGGGCGCGAATCTGTCAACCGGCCGTTCCAGCTCATTGAAACTGTTACCGAGCGAGGAGTGTATAGCTCATAAATGGGTTACCGTGGTCACCTATGACCATGGAAACAAGGAAGGAGATATTTGATGAGTTCAAAGCGGCGTACTGGAGTGGTTCCCGAGC
>JAUSKB010000020.1 GCA_030647415.1 bacterium | reverse complement strand
TACCGGTCGCTCCATACCGCCGTTTCCTGCATCGATGGTCGCATCACGGAGGTCCAAATTCGCACAAAGGAGATGCATGAGGAGGCGGAGCTTGGTATTGCCGCGCACTGGGCCTACCAGCAGGCACGGAGTCAAAAGGGATACACGAAGGAAAATTGGGGTGGCGTACAAAATCACACGGAGCTCACCTGGGTAGAGCAGCTCCGAAACTGGCAGGAGACCTTCCAGAGCGATGCGGAGTTTATCGAGGCGCTGAAAACAGACTTCTTCAAAGACCGCATCTTCGTCTCAACGCCCCGGAACGACATCGTGGATCTCCCCGCGGGCGCGACGCCGGTTGACTTCGCCTACCGGATACATTCCGACGTGGGTAACCAGTGCACGGGTGCCAAGGTGAACGGCCGAATCGTGCCGCTCGACTATGAGCTCCAGTCCGGAGATATGGTGGAAATACTTATACAGCGGGGCAAGAAGCCGTCAGAGAACTGGCTTGCCTTCCTGAAGACGGAAATCGCACGCAAACGCGTCCGCGCGGCACTTCGGCGAAGCAAAACACGAACCTTAAAGCCGCTTGCCCCGCCCGACACTCTCGAATTCACCATCACGAACGCCGACCGGCCGGGGTACCTTCGCGCAGCCGCCGGCGTCTTCGCCACCCAACATGTGAATATCACCTACGCGATGAGCCAGAGCGACCAGAAGGGCGGGTCGCTCGCGCGCGTCACCATCCGGTGCGGGGCATTGCCGAAAGAAAAGCTGGAGCGAATCATCATCCGCCTCAAGGCCGTTTCCGGCACCGAGGAGGTCCGGGTGGTGCATCAACGGTAGGCAGCCGAAAAATTTCCAATTCCTAATTTCTAATGAAACTAAACGAATTCGAAAATTAGTAATTGGTAATTAGAAATTAGAAATTCAGTCTCCATTTTCTCCCGTAAGCCGACCTACAATACCCTCGAGCTCCTCTTCGGAGTAGAACTGCACGGTGATGCGTCCGCGTGCGCCTTGCCGCGCGATGGCAACCGGAGCGCCGATGCGCTCTTCGAGGCGACGCTCCAAGAAAACATCCTGAGAGTTCTTTGGGGGCGCCTCGCGGACCATCTCACGCTTCAGGGCACGGACGGAGAGTTTCCGATTCAGGATGGCATCCAAGGCCGCGAGCTGCGCCTCGGGACTCGAGAGCGCGAGGAGCGTGCGGGCCTGCGATTCGTTGATCTTCCGTTCGGTCAATGCCGCCTGCACGGTGGGGGGCAATGCAAGGAGCCGCACGGCGTTTGCCACCACCTCGCGGCTCTTCCCAACCCGGGCCGCCACCTCCCGTTGCGTCAGGCCGAATTCGTTTTGTAGGCGCGCGTAGGCCCGTGCCGCGTCGATGGGCGAGAGGTCGCTCCGCTGAATGTTCTCGATGAGGGCGAGTTCGAGCTTCGTCCGGCGCTCGTCAACATGCCGCACAATGGCGGGCACCCGCTCGAGACCAGCGAGCTTCGCGGCCTCGAGCCGGCGTTCGCCGGTGATGAGCTGGTACTCGACATCCGTCCCCGTCGGCGTCTCCCGAAACGCCTTTGTGACCACGAGCGGCTGGATGATACCGAAGTCCCGTATGGACTGCGCGAGTTCCCCGAGCGCCTGCGACTCAAACTCGCGCCGCGGCTGGTAGGGATTGGGTTTGATTTTTTCAACCTCGATTTGGAACACCGAATCCTCGCCCCGCGGCTGCCTACCGCCGGACGGGGGAAGTCGAGTCGAAGCGGCGGGCGCGAGAGCCGTCGATGGGGACGCAAACCTGACCGAATCCGGCCTGGCCGGGACACCGTGGTGGACGCCGGCAGCTGTCGCACGGTTGAACGGGTCGCGGTTGAAACTCGAACCTTGCGAGTTTTGATTCTGCGATGACGGCGCGGGACGGGGCGCTACGAGTGAAATGGGAGCCGCCTCCTGCTTTGGTGGCGGCGATGAAAGCGCCCCCCCGTCGCGCTTGGGGGGTATCAAGGAATTCAAACCGCCGCCGAGGGGCATATAGATACATTATACCCTCAAAAGCTCTAAGCACGAAATTCGAAACTCTAAACAAATCACAAATCCAAAGCACAAAATTCGAAACGGTTCTTGATTTTGAACATTAGAGTTTAGATTAGGATTTAAGATTTAATTATCAAACCCCGCCGGTGGCGGGGTACTCTTGCGATGCGTCCAGCAAACCCCGCCGGTGGCGGGGTACTCTTGCTGACAGCGGAAATTTCTGCCTGCAGGGAAATTTCCGGTCCAGCAAGGTACTAAAACAGAGGACGGGCGGGTCCTCTGTGGTGCAACGGAAATCGGAAATGTTGCGGTGGAACGTACTAGGTACGTCTGCAAAAGAGCAAATACCGAACATCCAACTGCGCCGCACCCCGTGAGCATCCGAACGTGCCTCTGTTCTAGCTCAACGTGATCACGAAGGGCCTCGAATCCCCTCCCCCGAATATCCGCGCCGTGCGATACACTGGCCAGTTACATCGCCAGACGTGATGCCCAGGTTTGCGAACCGAGAGCCAGAGTATATCGTACCAAGTGTACTGGTATCGTCAACTCATGAGAGGGGGGCTTTCGGTCGATGCTATGGTGTCATCCGTCGGAACATGAAACTGCTCGATGACGAGGTCACGAATGCGGTGCGGTACCACATTCAAGCCAGCGAGCTCCCCCACCGGGACCGACTGCACCTCGTAGGTGCCGCGGTTTCTGTATACAGGGTCCCCGTTAAACTCCGGTCCATTCCCCGGACCGGGCAGGCCTGACACCCGCTCGCAGACGTACCACCTAGTGAAACTCCCATCCGCCGTCCGGTCCGAGGCAAGCACATCCACCGGGCGAATGTCGATATCCGCCTCCTCCCGAACCTCGCGGACGAGCGCGGCATGCGCCGTTTCGCCAGCCTCAATGTGCCCGCCGGGAAAAACCCAGAACGCCTCGTCGTGGCGCACCCGCTTTACCAGCAGTACCTCGCCACGCTCCACGACGACCGCGCGAACACTATCTCCCGCCTCATCCAGGGAGACGTGCGGAACGGGGGGCAGAGCGGGCATGGTGTTCGCCGCCTGTTGGCTAATAACCTCCCGTGCAAGCCGTTCGTAGGCGAGTGCACCAGGCGACTGCGGCGCGTAGAGCGCGATGGGTTTCTGGACACTCGGTGCCTCCGCGAGTGCCACAGCGCGTGGTATCTCCACGTCATACACGGGAAAAGGCGCACGTCGGCGAATCTCCCGCGCTACCTCCCGCGAGAGCTTCTCGCGCTTATCGTACATCGTGAGGAGGATGCCACCGACCGTGACCGGATGGCCGAGATTCGTTCGAATGAGTTCAAGCGTCGCGAGGAGCTGGGAAAGCCCCTCCAAACTGTAGTACTCGCACTGGATGGGAATGATGACCTCGTCCGCCGCCATGAGACCATTCACGGTGAGTAGGTTCAGACTCGGCCCCATGTCGATGAGTATAAAGCAGTAGGCGTCACGGAGCGGCGCGAGGAATGAGCGGAGATAGCTCTCACGCCCCTCGAGCGGGACGAGCTCCACGAGCGCCCCAGCCAAATCCTGTGATGCCGGGATGATATCGAAGTTCGAGAGGAAGGTCGGCTTCACCACCCGCGCCGCCGGCACGCCGGAAAAAAGCGCGTGGTAGATGGTCTCGTCTGCCGCGTGCCGGACGCCGGTCCCCACCGTCGCGTTGAACTGCGGGTCGAGGTCGACGAGGAGCGTCCGCTCCCCGCTCATCGCGAGATATGAAGCCAGCCCCAACGATGTTGTCGTTTTTCCGACTCCACCTTTCTGATTGAAGATTGCTATGACGCGCGCCATTCCCATTCATTCTAGCTCATTTTCCTTGCGCTTCCCATAAATTCGCGGTACCGTGAACCGTGAGCCCGGGTGCTGAAATTGGTAAACAGAGGGGACTCAAAATCCCCTGACCGCAAGGTCTTGTCGGTTCAAGTCCGACCCCGGGCACATGAGCAATTTCCACAACGGGGAATTTGCTCATGATGCCGGAATCGAACGGGAAAGGGGTCGGGAAAACGGGAGTTTTCCCGACGCGGAGCACACGAACCGCTGGGTTCGTGAGCGCAGGTCGCCTCAGGCGACCGAGCAGTGAGATTCCCACCCCGGGCACCACGACGATAGACAGCACAAAAGAACCCGGAGAAAGATGCCGATCCAAACCACAGCATCAATGACCTCATAAAATAACAAGATTATATGAATGCAGAAAAAAATGAAATTGAGCGCGAAATGGATACTAAAGCTATGGAAGCGGCACAAGAAGAGAAACCCGATGAACGAACAGCGCGTTTGCAGTCTCTTCGTTCAGATATCGCTTGTTACAATGGCCCTGTTAAAAGTACTGATATGGAAATTGTGCGGCCAAGTTTGAATTTTCAAGAGCTGAATATATCTCCTGAAACCCAAAATGCATTGGAGACAAAAATACAACTTGAGGTGTCTCTGAAAGAAAAACAAAGAAAAGAATACGAAACGAAATGGAAAGAATTTTTACTACTTGATGAGCCCTTATCCTTCACGGAGGTACGAAGATTTATGCAACTTGAACGGCCAAATAAATTTCCTTCAAGCGATGAATTACTTACGTATCTAGAAAATAAGCCACAAGAAGCAATCCAAGACGCGGAAGCGCATAGAGTCGAGATAGAAGGTCGTGGCGGTAATGTCAGAGGAATAGTAAAAAATTACGAACGTTTTAAAGATTTCAAGGATTTTGAAATAAAAAGAGTAGAGGACCTATGCCATTGGAATAAAATTAAATCGTTTTTGGAAACCAGCAATTTGAAAACTAAAGGAATAAGAGTGATTGTAATAGACAATGAAGAATACTGGAAAAACTTCTATGGCTCAAATCCTTCTAAATCGGAGGTTGAACCAAAGACAATTATATTAAAAAAAGAGCTGTTTGAGAGTGAAAATATTAGCGAAGAAAATTTGTCTTGGATCGTACATGAAATCGGCCATCTATCTTTTTATGATTTTTTAGACGATAAAAATGGTGAATATATGACAGGGGTCCAAGGGCGCCAAAAGTACACTGAAACTGCAATGGAGAGTATCGCATTTCAAATACAGGTGGATTACCTGAAAGGCCTAGGGAAAACGGGAGAGCAATGTTTAACCTTCATGAGATCATACGTCGATGAATCTTTTGGTTCAGATGAAAACCTCGATAACTCAGAAAAAAAATTGAAACAAAAAGAACTGGAACAACTAATACGATATGTGAATGGCGTTTTAAAATTGTGAAGAATTTACCGCCAAAGAAAAACTTGTCCCGACTTTGTCGAGGATCCTCGATGATTTCATCATCGGGACTCGAACCATGTTTTGAATTTGGGGGAAGAAAATTTTTTAATCATACTCTGTAATGTGTTTTTGTGAAAAATAAGAAAATAATATTTTTTGATGGCGATGGTACTATCTGGTATCCGAAAAGTACCAAGCGGGAAAAAGCCCCGCATTGGATATATTCTGATAAAAAGATTGGTAATAATCATCTTAAGCATTTAGTATTAACTCCAGCGGCATTAGTTTCTTTGAAAAAGTTAAAGAAATTGGGCATTACACTGGTTTTGCTATCAACATTTCCGCACCCTCCCAAAGAAGCCGACGTTCTTTTGAAAGGAAAGGTAAAACATTTTAAGTTAGAAAAATTATTTGATGATTTTTATACTTCTCGAGATAACCCAGGGGGAAAGGGCGAGGTGATTCTGAAAGTTTTGCGAAAAAAGCATATTCCAAAATCTCATGCGTTAATGGTTGGCGATAGTTATCGTTTTGATTACTTGTCGGCAAAGAAAATTGGGGTAGAAGCACTTCTTATAAAATCTGAATACATGAAACATCCACCCCGAGGAAGAAAGATAGAAAAGACCATAAGCGGATTAAAAGACATAGTCGAAATTATAAGTTAATAAGAATTTGCCGCCAACCTTCGACAAGCTCAGATCAAGAAGAAAAACTTGTTCCCGTTTTGTCCACGAGCGGAGCGAGTGGTTACAAAACGCAATCCCGCATAGCGGCGATTCCCTGTTTGTCCAAGAGCGTAGCGATTGGGTACAAACAGCAATCCCGCTTATGTAAGTATGCGGCAGGAAAATTGTCACCCAGTAGGTGATTCTGCTGAATCAGCGGTGCGGCTCCGCCGAAGGCGGATGATATCGGGGAGTCGCACCGCTCAAAACCGCAAAAGAACCCGTAGAAAACAACTTGTCCTGAGCCTGTCGAAGGATCGGCTCGCCGCGCCCATCCGAAGCTTTAGCGGAGGAGGGAACCATGTTTTAATTGGGGGAAGAAAATTTCATAAGAGTTTAAGAGTGAATAATGGCCTGAAATAAGGCTGTTTTTGTTGGTTTTGGGATAGCTTGACAAAATAATTTATATTTGCTACACTATGAGCAGTGAGTTGGTAGTAGCTCTTTTCAAGTTTTGGTTAGTTTTCTTGTGACACAATAGCTTAGAAATAGGATTTTCTTGGTTGCTGTGTCGCAAGAATTCAACAAACCATCTAAAACTAAAAAGGAGGTACACAGTGAAGACCAAAAGCGAGTTACTGAAGAAGGCCAACGAGGAGTTCCCTGCGTATTGGAAGTTCTTGCGCGAGGCGAATCCCCACATGCGACTTCCGGCTCGCGAGACCTTTCCGACCGTTCTCGGAATGACGGTCGGCGAGATCACCCACGAGTACGGAACCGAGGCGTCGCTTGTCCTTGAGGTGAAGACCGAAGAAGGCGAGACGCTTCAACTCACGGGGGCTTCCTTCGAGAACCACCACGACACGACTTGTGAGTTCACGAGGGATTCGAAGGAGCTCAAGCAGTTCGCGGACGAGTTCGCGAGCAACCTCATCTTCAACATCATGTGTGAAGAGAGAATCGAGCTCGCGGCGTGGCAAGGTCTCCCGGACTAACCAGAACAGGGCATCGGAGGTCAACCAGCGATAACATCAAGGTTGGCCTCTTCCTTTTTCAAAGAATTTGCCGCCAATTTTCGACGAGCTCAGATCAAGAAGAAAAACTTGTTCCCGTTTTGTCCACGAGCGGAGCGAGTGGTTACAAAACGCAATCCCGCATAGCGGCGATTCCCTGTTTGTCCAAGAGCGGAGCGATTGGGTACAAACAGCAATCCCGCTTATGTAAGTATGCGGCAGGAAAATTGTCCCCACACCAATCCTGAAGGTGTCATTTCTAAAATCTGAGTCTATTTCTCGGCATCGCCTTCGGCTTATGTTTTATTCTCACCGAGTTCTTGCTTAGGATTGGTACGGGGCAAGCATCGGTGCGGCTCACTTCGACTTCGCTCAGTACAAGCCGCCGCCTTTCCGAATTTTCGCGAGGAGACTCCCTGCCTTGCCGGCAGGCAGGCTCGCCGCCCACATGGCGGCCTATTGCTATACTCGGTCTTCCTGAAAATAAATCTCTGCGCACCACAATTATTCATTTATGTCAGGTGGTATGACGTGTCATACCACCCCAGGGCACGTCGTCGTTGCATGAGCGTGAGCAGGCCGCCCGAGAGTGTCTTTGATATACTGTGTACATGGGAATCATCGACGCACTATTCGGCATGTCAAAGCAAAAGGCCATGCGGTTGAACCAGCTCGAAGCGGTCCTCCGGGAAACCACCTGGCTCTCCCCCGCCGACCGCGAGTACCTAAAGGCGGCGTTCGGCAAGTATCTCAAAGATGGTGTTACGAAAGAGGAAGCGGCGAAGGAGTTCCTCGAACTCCGGAAGAACTACAAGGACGCGATTACCGACACGGAGATCGAGAAGCTGAAAGCAAAGATCATGAGCTTTTTTCTGTAGGCGTAACCGATAACCTACAACAAATGATTCATCCCGAGCAGGAGCGAGGGACAACCCACAACGAACTCGGATGCCAACCGAGGTGAAACCTCTAGAATCCCCGAGGTTTCGCCTCTCCTGCACAACAAGCCCCCGCATCTGGGGGTTTTTGAACATTCGTGCTTAGGATTTGTCCCTCGGCTTCGCTCGGGCCGTTCGAGGCTCTGAGGAGCCCTCAGGCTCTCGAAGAGATGGTGAGCGCATCGAACCATTTAGGATTTTCCGCCGGAGGCGGATCCGCCCCTGGCGGAAGAAATTAGGATTTAGAATTTTTTCTCAACAACTACATCGAGCACGCCAGGCGCGGACTCCACTTCGGCCTGGGAAACAGCGATAGGCCTATACTGCTTAATCAGGAGCCAGGCCACCCATGCGCCGAGTATGCCGACCGCGACGCCGCCCAGGACGTCCGTCGGCCAGTGGACGCCGGCCGCGACGCGCGCAACGCCCACCAGGAGCGCGCCCGCCCCGAGCAACCATCCGGCACGGCGATTCACAATGAAAACGGCCGCCGCAAGTGCGACGAGGAAGGCGACATGCCCCGACGGGAAGGCACTCGTGGGATTTACAAGGAATGTGGGTTGGAACCCGAGCGAGAGGAACGGCCGCGGACGGTTCCAGAGGAGTGGAATGAACGAGGCGAGGATGCCCCGACCGATGATGAGTGAAAGCCCAGTGAGCGCGAGCGCCCACACGCGTGCTCGAAACGGCCGTATGGCGACAAGCACCGCGAGCGCACCGACACCGAGAAGGTAGGGTAAAAAGCTAGAGGCGGTAATACTGGTAAGCCAGCTCCATACGCCGCTCACGCCCACGGAGGCATGGAGGAAGACAACGATTGGTGATTCAGAAAACATCAATATTATGATACCAATATGCTAATGGTGCGAATGATGCGAATCATACGAATAAGAATCCATTCGTACTATTCGTATCATTCGAATGAATTCGTATATTGGTATCGCACTATCTCCGGATGAATGGCAAAAGCCCCATGATGCGCGCGCGCTTGATGGCTCGCGCCACGCGGCGCTGGTGCCTCGCGCAAATCCCGGTGTGCCGAGGATCGATGATCTTCGCCTGCCCCGACACGAACCGCCGGAGCACCTCGACGTCACGGTAGTCGATTTCGCTCTGGATGTTCTGCGAACAAAAAACGCACTGCTTATTGATGATCATGGAGTAATCGCGAATAATGCGAATTGAGACAAATAATGCGAATGAATGCGTTTTCTATTCGCGTTATTACTCCGCTATTCGCATTATTACCGAGTTTTATTAGCATTATTCGCGATTACTAAAAAGGAATGTCGGACGCCTTAATCTCGCCGTCGTCGATGCTGATCTCCGGAAGCTCCTCATGCGGCGCATCCACACCGACCGACGGGTTGCCGACCGGGACCTCGGTCGCCCAAACCTCGGCCCGCTCTGCGGCCGGCGGCGTGCCACCACTAGGAGCGGCGCCCGCACTGCGGGGCCCAAGCTGCATTCGCTCGCATACAATCTCGGTAGTCTGCCGATTCTGACCCTGTTTATCCTGCCAGGTTCGCGTCTGAATCCTTCCCTCGACCATCACCAAGCTCCCTTTTTTCAGGAACTGGCTCGCAATCTCTGCCTGCCGTCCCCATGCCACAATCGTATGAAACTCGGCCTTCTGCTGCTTCTGACCGGATTTGTCGGTGAAGAAGCTGTTCGTTGCGACGCCGAACGTAGCCACCGACTGTCCGCCGGTCGTCTGCCGCAACTCGGGATCCCGAGTCACATTGCCCAGCAAGAAAACTTTATTTAAATTCATAGGCAGTAATTATGATACCAATATACGAATGGTGCGAATGATGCGAATCATACTAATCCTTTCCCATTCGTACTATTCGTATCATTCGAATGAATTCGTATATTAGTATCTCATTGCAGAATCTCCGATATCTTCCTCTCGAGTGCCTCATTCGTGAGCGGCTCGCTCGCGGGCGAACTGGATGGTCTCGGTCCTCGCTCCACCGCCGGGCGCTCGCCGCTCCGCTCGCTCTGCCGTTCGCTCACACGCTCGGCCCGGTGAATCATGAACCGAAGCGGTGCGGCGCCGAGCTTCAAGTCGGTGCGGAGCTTGGCAAGCGCCTGCCTGCCAGCAGTTGAGGCCGGGCTTGAGCTCCGGCGGAGCGGGCCGGCGGACAGGTTTTCGTCCACGGTGAATCGGAACGATCCCATGAACGCATAGACCTGCTTTCCAATGGGATAGGCGAGGTGCACTTTTTCCATCGGGCGCTCTTCCTGAATCGTCGCGTGGTGCGTTCGAAGCGTCTCCCGAACAGCACTCGAGTCCTCATGCACCTGAAGAAACGTGACCTCGTAGAGCGTTTGTTCGTCGGAATGTGTGGCTGTTTCCTGCATCGGTGAGGTTACCCTACCAGACGATTTCTGTGGCGTCAATCCCTCGTTCCAGCTCATTGAAACTGTTACCGAGCGAGGAGTGTATAGCTCATAAATGGGTTACCGTGGTCACCTATGACCATGGAAACAAGGAAGGAGAT
>JAUSKB010000013.1 GCA_030647415.1 bacterium | reverse complement strand
AGTCTTTACCCATAGTTATTCACGAGCGGGCACATATACTCCGACTTTTACTGTCGCTAATACCAACGGTCAGTCCGCGCAGACGAGTTTGAGTGTGAATGTGGGAGGAGTAATTCCAACTTCCTCCATCACCGTCACCTCGCCACAAGCGGGCGAGACGTGGCGAGTGGGCGAAACCTACAAGATACTCTGGAACAGCAACGACCCGACCATGTTGCCGATGGCCTCCCGCGTCTCCATCACGCTGAATAGCCCCTACCCCGCGTGCCTCGACAGCGTTCCCGCGTGTTCGATCCCTATCCGGTCTCCCTATACCATCGCGAAGGATGCGTCGGATAGCGGTTCGTACACCTGGACCATTCCCGTTGACCTACCGGACGCCTACCGTGGCGCCGCGCAAATTACAGTGGCGCGCACGAGCGCACCCGCCGCACTTGGCCGAAGCGGCACGTTCGAAATTTCCAGGATAATCCAACCACCGACGAGCACGGTCTGGCTCGACTCACTTCAGCCAGGCACGGGTCCGGTGGGCACGACCGTCACCGTGACCGGAAGCGGCTTCACCCCGACCGGCAATGACATTCACTTTGCTGAAGGCGGCATCAGAGGCGTCAGCTTCTCTAACAATGGCACCACTCTCACTTTCAAAGTACCAAGTTCAGTCAGCGGCTGTGATTTTTGGACTTCCTCTTTTTCTTGTACTCAACCGGCCAGATTAGTTGCTCCGGGGACTTACACAATCTATGTAGCCAACGCCAACGGCACGAGCAATGAGGCGCAGTTCACGGTTAGCAGCGGGCTTGGTGCCACACCGCAAGGAGACATAGTTGCTGGTGTGGCAACCAGGCCGTCCCGCGAGACGCTCCTCGCGAGCCTCTCGGCGATTACCGAGAGGCTTAGCGTACTCATCGGCCAGCTGAAGTAGGAAACGTCTCTTGAAAAAGGCGCCCCGCCCGCGAGTTATGCACTCCTCGTAGATGACAAAACAGCTCCGGGTGTGCTTTACTTTAACAAAGGCCATCAATACACATAACAATGAAATTTTCTATGAAACGATTCGCGGTCGGGTTTGCGTTGCTTGGCATCGCGTTTTTTGCAACCGGCGCCACGAGCGTTCAGGCAGCGGGTGTCGACGACGTACGCGCGCAGCTCGCCCAGATGGTCGCGCAGCTCGAGTCCATGCTTGCCCAGGTGCGGGGCATGGCCGCCCCGCAGGGAGCGGTGCTGGGCGTTTCGGCGAAGACGGGCTACCTGACGCTCGAGGAGTTCGCCGGGAGCCCCAAGGTCTCCTGCACGCTTCCGGCGCTCAAGCCCCTCGCGCGCGGGAACGCCATCTCCCTCCTCCAACTTCTCCTAAAGCAGGAAGGGTTCTACCCCGAGGGGTTTATAACCGGGTACTACAGCAAGCTCACGGCTGCGGCCGTCGAGCGGTTCCAGGTCTCGCGCGGGTTCGATAAGGCGGGGTCCGTGGACGCTAAGACGGCGGCGGGGCTTACCGAGCTTGCGAGGAAGCTCTACCCGACGGAGTGTGGCAACGCGGCGTTCGCCAGCATCGTGGGGAACAGTACCACTACGACGAGCACTGTGATCCGCATCACCGTCACCTCCCCCCAGGCGGGCGAGACGTGGCGGGTGAGGGAGCAACGCAGAATCGCGTGGATTACGAACGACCCCTCAATGCGGGCACTCGCAGGACGTGTGTCTATTACGCTGAATGGTCCCTACCCGACCTGTCTCGATACAGTGCCGGCATGTTCAGTCCCTATTCGGTCGCCGTACGTCATTGCGAAGGATGCGCCA
The DNA here is from genome assembly GCA_030647415.1 of bacterium. Lineage (GTDB taxonomy): Bacteria > Patescibacteriota > Minisyncoccia > UBA6257 > GWB1-50-10 > JAUSKB01. Next base: position 9,905 of record JAUSKB010000013.1, on the reverse strand, counting down.
GACACTGGATCGTACGCGTGGGCCATCCCGCAATCGCTGCCGGAGGCATACCGCGGTAGCGCGCAGGTCACCGTGGCTCGCGTCGGCACACCGGCGGCAATGGGCCGGAGCGACACGTTCACCATCGTTGCGACGCCCACGAGCACGGTCGGCGACGTGCACGCGGTGACCGCGCCGTCGGACACCGAATCCGAAGCTGGCATTCTCGTTGCCGGCCGGGAGCAGGTGCTTTCGAAGATACGGTTCACGGCGACGGGGGAGGATATGACCGTAACCAAGATGCGGCTCCTCGTGAACGATCGGAAGAACGCCGGGTATCGCACCGGCGCAGCGGCAGACGAGATTCCGGTCGTTCGGCTCTACGACACGAATGGCACGCAGGTCGGCTCGACGGCGGGATACACCGTCCAGGCCTCGGGCGACAACGCGGGTGTGGTGGTGGTTGAGAACCTCGGGTGGAACATTCCGCGTGATGTATCGAAAACGCTTGTCGTGAAGGGCGTGATGAACACCATCGCGAACGGCGCGGACAGCGGCGCGCGCGTGTACGCGCACCTTATGGCGAGCAATGGCCCCAACGGAGGCTTTGAGGCGCAGGGCGCGGCAGGACTTGACCACACCATCCAGGCGGTCTCCGGGTACGAGAAGGTCGTCTACAAGACGAAGCCGACCATCACGGTTGCTTCGGCTGGCGCGACCCTCGGCGCGACCCTCACCCCCATCATCCGCTTTACCATTGCGGCTGACTCGGCGGAGCAGGTGTCGTGGAAGAAGGTCCAGCTTGCGGTGACGATGAGTGGCGCGACCATGACGGCCGTAACTGCTGCTCCGGGTACCTCGGGTAACGTGACGTTAAAGCCGGTTGGTAGTTCGAACCTGAACATCCAGCGGGCGTTCAGTAGTTGGACGGCGCAGGGCACAGGCAATGTCCACATTACCGGTGGACGCACTGGGTATATGACGCTCATTCTGAATACTGTAGAAGAGGTTGCGGCCGGCTCGTCGAAAACCTACGAGGTTGCGCTCACGTTCCAAGACATCATACCTACGCCGTCGTCGGGCGGCGCGAGCGCGTCAGTTAGGCTCTACCAGGCGGAAACTTCGCTCGTGAACGCACAACCCATGGCGATTATCGAGGGCTCGATTGACGGCACGCCATCGTTTATCTGGTCCGATAATTCGGCGACTGGTCACTCCGAACGGACCGCTGACTGGGCAAACAGCATCTACGTGAAGACCTTACCATCCGACCCGGTTTTGACCCACAATTAGTCGCGTGTGTGCCTGATGCGGCACCCCCGCCGTTTGGCGGGGGGAGTTTCTTTGCCCTTTTCCTTTTGTCCTTTTTCTTCCATAATGAGTTCGTATGGTAATTCACATGGGGGCCGACCATCAGGGGTTCGAGCTCAAGAAGTACCTGAAGGGGATACTCGTTGAGACGGGGTACACCGTGAACGACCTCGGGGCGGCGACTTACGACGAATCAGATGACTACCCGGACGTGGCCCGCGCGGTCGCGGAGCGAGTGAGCGTCGATTTCGAGCGAAGCCGCGGCATCCTCATCTGCAACTCCGGCATCGGTGTGTGCGTCGTGGCAAACAAGTACCCGAACGTACGCGCCGCCCTCGTGTTTTCCCCCGACCAGGCGTTCGACAGCCGGAACGACGACGACGTGAACGTGCTGTGCCTCTCTGCGGGGTACACGGAGCCGGAGGTGGCACGCCAGACGCTCTTGACCTGGCTCAAGACGCCGTTCTCCGGCGAGGAGCGGTTCCGGCGCCGGCTTCAGAAAATATCGGACGTCGAAACCGACATCGCGGAGGCGCTCCGCGACGAAATGGCCGAGCGGAAGGCGGCGCTCCGGAACGACCCGCCGCCCGAACTGAAGCACCTTTCCTGGTAGATGAGTAATCGCGAATAATGCGTCCGCCGAAGGCGGATCCGCCTCAGGCGGAAATGATGCCAATAACGCGAATCGAACCTGCATAGAGAAGAACATTATGCGCATTTTGCCGGCGGTGAATTGTCCGAGTTTCCACTGTGTAGAGGAGCGAGTCGCGCTCGCGGCGGCGTTTTCCGCGCCGTGGGTGCACCTCGATGTAGCGGACGGGAAGTTTTCCATCGTACCGACCTGGAACAATCCAGAAGAGTTCGAATTTCTCCGTTCCCGTTTCCCTGACACCAAGTTCCAGGTGCACCTGATGGTCCAGGACCCGGAGGCGGTCCTTCGGGAATGGCTCGACGCGGGGGCAGATGAGGTCGTGGTGCACTGGGAGGCGCTCCGGCATCAGCGCCTCGCGACCCGTATGCCCGACGCGCACATTCGCATCGGTATTTGCGCCGCGACGGCGATCGAGGATGTGATACCATTTCTCGGGCCTGCAATCCCGGTGCTCCTACTCACAGTGCCGCCGGGGCTTTCGGGGCACACACTCGACCTCTCGGTCGTCGAGAAGGCACGCGCCCTCCGCGAGCGATTTCCCGAGATTTCAATCGAGATTGATGGTGGCGTGACCGCGCACACGATTCCCATCATCCGAGAATGTGCTGATGCCGCGACCGCCGGCGTGGCGATTTTCAACTCTCCGGACCCCGCCCGCGCCTACCGCGACCTCTGCGCGGCATAAGGCGCTCGCGGAGTATTTCCTCCGGCATTGGGTGTCCCCGCCTACTGGCGGGGCACCCTCGCTCTCGCGCCGTCGCGCTCCGAGATGTGCCGTCGGAAACACTCCGCTCGCTTTTAGAGGAGCGGTAGGGCGCTCGTGAGGTGTCCCCGCCAGCATCATCCCGCCATGGCGGGACTCCGAGACCCGCCCGAACGTACCCCACCAGAATGACTCTGTCGGGCTGGCGTTCGGTACGGGCGGGTGTGCTGTTGGGGACACCTCGCTCGCTTTGGAGTTACACAGTGGCGCTCCGAGACCTGTCTGCCGCCAGGCAGGTGCGCCGTCAGGAACATCTCGCTCACTTTTAGCCGCTGTTACTGCTGGGGATTTGTTACCCCAAGCACCTCGTTCACTTTCGCAATGACGTCGGCGATCTCCCACGAACCCTTCATAAGGTACATTGATGGTTCATAGGCGGTGATGCCGCGGATGATGTCATCATCTCCCTCGAGGTGTGTGAAGAATATTACTTTTGCCGTGCGGCCCCACTCATTCTCTCGGAGACGAGCGAGCAGTTCCATGCCGTTCAGCTTTGGCATCACAATATCCAGGAGAAGCAGGTCGGGGTGTTCTCGGACAGCTTTCTCGATACCCTCGACGCCGTCCGCTGCGCTTGAAACGGCGTACCCCGCCTGTTCAAGCGCGACGCAGAGTGTTGTTCGGACGGCGACCTCATCATCGACAACGAGCACATGCTGTTTGGTATCCATAATATCCCCAGTATACCCCATTAGAGATTTACACGCACGCCGGTTGCTGTGTATAGCGGGTTATGGAGTGACAAATAGTTCAGTTGGTACCGTGTGTTCATGAATCTCTAACGGGGTATACTACTTTGCCGGCGTTATCGGTATGGTGAAATAGAACGTCGTGCCACGGCCCTCGTTTGAGGCAACCCCCATGCGTCCGCCGTGCGCTTCAGCCATGCCTTTTGCGATGACGAGGCCGAGGCCGCTCCCCGCGGCGTCTTTTCGGAGCGCCGCCGACCGGAACTGCTTGAATTTGTTGAACAAGAGGGGCAGCTCTGCGGCACTGATGCCGACCCCCGTGTCGGTGACCGCAATGATGCAACAGGCAGGGAGGTGGTAGAGGGCGGGGTCGTCCGGTGCAACAAACCAGGTTACCCCAGCCACCTTTGCCTCCGCGGCAATGGCCGCATCCGTTTCATGCATAAATGCCTGAATCGCGACAACGCCCCCGCGCTGGGTAAATTTCAGCGCATTCGAAATGAGGTTGGTGAGCACCTGCCCGACCGCGTGCGGGTCGAAGGAGAGAATAGGTGGGACCGAAGGTGCGATAGCGGCGGTCAGTACAACCCCCGCCGCATCGGCGCTCGCGCGGAAGAAAGCGATGCGGTCGGCGATGACGGTCCGGAGCTCGTACGGCTCCGGGCGCACCTCAAACTTGCCCGCCTCCACCTTTGCGGCATCGAGGAGCGTGTTCACGAGCGAGAGCATGTCGGATGAGCTTTTTCGGATGATGGGGACAAACTCGGCGATAAAACGGTCTGCGGGCACGGCCGAGGGAGATGCGGCGGCGAGATCGGTTATCTTATGGATGCCGTCGAGCGGGGACCGGAGCTCGTGGACGAGCATGGAGGTGAAGTCGTTCCGAAGCCGCTCAAGCTCCTTTTCGTGGCTCACGTCGCGGAAAATCACGACGCCGCCCAGCACCTCGTTCGCCCGGAGACCGAACGAGCTTTTCACCGGTGCGACGGAGATGTGAAAAATTCGATCACCGAACGCGACGTCCGTCACCTCGAGCGGGCGGTCGAGCGCCATGCACTCGTCGAGCTTGCCGTGTATGTCAAATTTGCCGCCGAGGTGGTCCACGAAATCGAAGAGGCTCACCGTCCCGGCATTCGCGATGCCGGCGATCGCCCGTGCCGCGGGGTTCGCCACCACGAGGCGGAAGTCGCGGTCGGTCATGACGACGCCCTCGTCCATGCTCTCCATCATCGCGTTCAGCTTCCGCTCCTCCGTTTTCACCACATCCTGGAGCTTGGTGACAGCTTGCGACGCCTGGTTGGTGATCTTGTAGAGAATGGTCATTTCGGCCTCTTGGTAGAGTCCGGTGGTGGTATGCGCGACGGTGAGGACGCCCACAACCGCCTCACCGATGACGATGGGAATGTTGAAGAACGAACCGACCGGCTCCTCGATGTCTTCGAGGAGGATGGCGCCCGAGAGCACCTCCTCGATACGCTGTTTCGTGAGGTCACGGTCAAGTAGGGCGCTCAACGACTTCAGCATGCGGCTCCGAACGTCGTCAATGAACGCGCGGTGCACGGAACGCTCGAGGTGCGCCTTGAACACCACATGTTCCGGCTCGAGGAGCATGTATGACACGACACTATAGGGGATGAACTGGTGGAGCGAGCCGGTAATGACGTCGATGATCTGCTGGACGTTCAGCGAGTAGCCGATGCGGTCGCCGAGCTCTTTCAAGATGGCGAGCTCGTACATGCGCCGGCTCGTCTCGCTCTCGCGGCGGGCGATATCCGACTTGGAAACGCGATTCTTCGCATAGAGAAAACCGCCGCCGATGAGCGCGGCGGCCTCAACCGCAACGATGAGCCATGAAAGCTCCATGATGCGTGTGGTGGTTAGATGTCGTGCTTAATGCTCGGATACTTCTGGAACACCGACCCCAGGGCAACCTTCACGATCTGGCCCGAGAGGTCGACGTACTCATCCACCAGCGCTTTCAGCACCGATCCGGGATCACCCTGGAGGTCGGTCGGCACGCCCGTTGCGTCAATGGTGAGCCCCTGCACATTCCGTGCCTTGAGGAGCGCGATGTCGGGTCCCAGGATGACCGACTGTTTCCCGATGATTTCCGACATGAGCGCGAGATACTGTGATTTATCTTCCATATGTTTAGTATATCATATCGCCCGTACGCAATACATGGTTTAACAACTAATATATAAGGTGACGCGCTATTGAGCTTGCATTTGTTATGCTGCTTCTCATGGCGCCCACAACAAAAACATCCGTACTGGTGTTTTTGCAGTATTTGCTCACTTGACGAACAACCCCAGTTTGCCTTCCTCCACTCTCCAAGTAGGACGATACTAGTAATCCTACCCCAATGACTTCAATGATTTCTGTGTCCCGAGCACCCAGGATAGCAGTCCGAGATAAATGCACAATTCAAATCCCAATTCCAACGCAAAGAAATCAATATTTCCGAACTCCATAATCATGCGGATAACCAGTGAAAGACCAATGAACATTGCCCCCACCGGATACCACAGGAATGATTTTGCCAATGAACCGCCGGCGCAACGCGCGATCATCATCATTCCCTGCACCACGGCTGTAAGGGCAAGAATGCCCCCGAAAATTTCAAGATACTTGAACCACGCTGGTGCGGATGATTCCGCCGCTTCCCCTAATTCCGCAGCAAACACAGGAGTAATCACGAAAAGCGCTAACAATAAAATCAACGAAAGAGAAACAAATAAATCCTTTTTTTGCAAGTTTATCATAGTATTTTTTGATGCGACGTTTCAGTGAACGGGCCAATGATTCTCTCGACCTAAGAATCCCCCGAACATTTTTATTATACCATATAGATTTTCGTGTATAAATCAAAGTTTTACACAATAGCAAAGTGGCCCCCATATGAAACCTATTTCCATCACCAATGGAGCTCACAATAGACCTCTTACATTGCCACACCCGCTTCGTTGTATTTTCCCGAACGAGGGAGAATCTCCTACGACAGGCGCTTTTGGAAGACTTTTGTGTGACCGATTCGGTATAATAAGATGGCGTATGGATGTCTTGCATGATGCAAAGGTACAGTACCTCGAGGAGCTCGCGAATCACATCCGCGAGACGCTCATTGAAACCCTCCTTGAGGCGGGGAGCGGCCACTCGGCCGGCCCATTGGGTATGGCGGACATCTTCACCGCGCTCTACTTCCATATCCTGAACCACAAGCCGAAGCAGCCGAAGTGGAAGGAGCGCGACCGGCTCGTCCTCTCGAACGGCCACATCTGCCCGGTGCAGTACGTGACGCTCGCGTACGCCGGCTACTTCCCGAAGGAGGAGCTCCGGACGCTCCGGAAGATGCACTCGCGACTTCAGGGGCACCCGCATCGCGGGTCGCTCCCCGGCGTGGAGACCACCTCCGGGCCCCTTGGTTCCGGTCTCTCGCAGGCCATCGGCATGGCGCTCGCCGCGCGGATGAATCGTGAGAAACACCGCGTCTACTGCCTCATGTCGGATGCGGAGCACCAGGAGGGGAACACGTGGGAGGCGGCCATGTTCGCGGGGAAGGAACGGCTCTCGAATCTCACGGCGATTATCGACCGGAACAACATACAGATTGACGGGTTCACGGAGGAGGTGATGCCGCTTGAACCGCTTCGCGCGAAATATGAGGCGTTCAACTGGCACGTGGTCGAGGTGGATGGGCATAATATTCGGGCTATCGTTGATGCAGTCCACGAGGCAGTAGCCATCTACGAGCGGCCGACGGTCATCATTGCCCACACGATTCCCGGGAAGGGGGTGCGGTTCATGGAGAACGACTACACCTGGCACGGCAAGCCGCCGGGGAAGGAGGAAGCAAAAGCCGCCGTCCGAGACATCCGGACGCTGAACGACCGGATCATGAGCGAACATGAATAGTATCGATGCAAATATACGAATGTACGAATGATACTAATATGGAAACCGCTCAAAAAACCAAGATCATTTATCCGGAGTTGTCGTATCTCATCACCGGAATTTGTTTCGATGTCCATAACCAACGAGGGAGATTTTTACGAGAACGGCAATATGGAGATGATATAGAACGGCGATTGAAGGAAGCAGGAGTGCCGTACCGTCGAGAATACCCACTTGAAAAAACAGGCAACGTGATTGATTTTGTTATCGACGACAAGTTGGTCCTTGAGATAAAAGCGAAACGCCTTCTGGAAAAACAGGATTTTTATCAAACACAGCGGTATTTGCAGACCGCGAACCTCAAGCTCGGCTTGTTAGTGAATTTTCGCAATCGCTACCTGAAGCCGGCTCGAGTCGTCAAAATAGAGACGGATGCTCGTCGAAAATTCGTATAATTCGTAGTATTCGTATATTCGCATCGATACATTTTGCATTCATATGATTAATTCAGTAGCAAAACTTAACCCCAAACTCTTCGATCTCGACATAGAGCAGAAGCCGACCCGGGACGGGTACGGCGAGGGGTTAGTTATCGCGGGTGAGGCGAACCCGAATGTGGTGGTCTTGACCGCAGACCTCAAGGAATCCACGCGGTGCGAGGCGTTCGAGAAAAAATTTCCGGAGCGATTCATCGAGGTGGGCGTGGCGGAGCAGAATATGGCGACCATTGCCGCGGGTTTGGGCATTTCTGGGAAAATCCCATTCATTTCCTCCTACGCCACTTTCTCGCCCGGACGGAACTGGGAGCAGATTCGGACGACGATTTGCTACAACGACTCGAACGTGAAGATCGCCGGCCACCACGCGGGCGTCTCGGTCGGGCCGGACGGGGCGACGCACCAGGCGCTTGAGGATATCGCGCTCATGCGCGCGCTCCCGAATATGAAGGTCATTGTGCCCTGCGATGCCGTGGAGGCCCGGAAGGCGACGGTTGCCGCGACGAGTATCTGGGGGCCGGTCTATCTACGATTTTCGCGCGACCACTCGCCCGTCATAACGACCGAGGAGACCCCGTTTACCCCCGGGAAGGCGGTGGTGCTCTGGAAGTCGAAGAAGCCCCAGGTTGCCATTGTGGGATGCGGGCCGCTTCTCTACGGGGCGCTCGCGGCGGCGAAGGAGCTTGAGCGAGAGAAGATCGGGACGGTCGTGGTGAACAGCCATACCGTAAAGCCGCTTGACGAGCGGCTCATGCTTGAGCTCGCAGAAACGGTAGGACGGTTCGTAACCGTGGAGGAGCACCAGATTGCGGGCGGCTTGGGCGGTGCTATCGCGGAGCTCCTTGCGGCGCGGCACCCCTGCCCTATCGAGTTTATCGGTATGCGTGATTCCTTCGGTCAGTCAGGAAAGCCATCCGAGCTCATTGCGTTCTACAGCATGGGAGCGAACGACATCGCGGGGGCGGTCCGGCGCGTGATGGGGAGGGGAGCTATTAATTAATGACCTACGAGGTCGTTAATTTTAGTGCAGTTTTTTGAAAGGAGGGCTACAATGAGTACATGTTCGATATCCTCACCATCGGTACCGCGACGCATGATGCCTTCCTCACCAGCGAGGGGATTAAGGTGCTTCGTGACCCGAAGCACCTGGAGAAGCTCGGGTTCCCCACGGGGGAGGCGGAATGCTTCGCCTTGGGAGCGAAACTCGAGGTAGACCGGCCGGTATTGTCGGTCGGCGGCGGCGCGGCGAATGCCGCAATAACCTTTGCGCGCCAGGGGCTTCGGACCGCCGCGTTGGTCCGTCTCGGGGCAGATGCCGCGGGCGATGCGGTCGTTTCGGCATTGAAGCGAGAGGGAGTGAACGTGCTCGCAATCCGTGACCGGAATATTGGCACCGCATGCTCCACCATCATCCTCACCCCCGATGGTGAACGGACCATCCTGGTCTACCGAGGGGCGTCCGAAGGGCTTTCGAAACGAGAGATTCCATTCCCAAAACTCGCGGCCCGGTGGACATATATCGCGCCGGGCGGTATCGCCCCGTCGCTCATGGTGGAGCTGCTTAAAGCACTAAAGGAGCGGAAGATGAAAATAGCCATGAATCCCTCGCGGGAGTATCTCTCACTTGGTGAAACGAGGATAAAGGAGCTTTTCAGGTTGCTTGACATGGTTATCCTGAACCGTGAAGAGGCGGCGCTTGTGACCGGCGTGCCGCACAAGAACGAGATTGGTATATTCCGAAAGCTCGACCAACTCGTTCCGGGTATCGCAGTTATGACCGACGGCGCCCGTGGGGCGAAAGTATCCGATGGCTCCCATATTTACACCGCCGGTGTGTTTTCCTCCGGTGGAAAAGGAAGGGTGGTTGATCGAACGGGCGCGGGCGATGCGTTCGGGTCAGGATTCGTCGCGGGGCTTATACAGAAGAATGACATCTCCTACGCCCTCCGGCTTGCCGCGGCGAACGCCACGTCCGTCGTGGAGCACGTAGGAGCCGAGGCGGGAATTCTCACCAAAAAATCATTCGATGCGCCGCGGTGGAAGTACCTTGATTTGGACGTGGAACCACTCTAGGCGATGCGAATAAGTGCGATACCAATATACGAATGCATGCGAATGAT
>JAUSKB010000004.1 GCA_030647415.1 bacterium | reverse complement strand
GTCATATTGTCACGCACGGACCCCGCAAACTCATTCGCCGTTGTAACGACCACGCCCATGAAGCGGCCGAGGTTATCCACGACACGCACGAGGAACGAGGGGTTCTTCTCTCGGACGAAGGCGGGGTCTTGTGCGGCGCGGTTCGCCTCCTCAAAGAACAGGCGGACCAGGCCTGCCCCGTGCTGGACGGCTCTAACGGAGAGGCGGGACCAGTAGTCGGAAATAATCACATCCCCTCCTGCCTGTTTAGAGAAAATGAACTTTCCTTCGTTCTGAGAATAGGTTTTCCCCAAAAGATCTCCGAGTTCTTTTTGAAATAGTCGGTAATCGCCGAATTCTGTGTCAACCTTCATACCGTACATCCGGCCGCTATCGTCTATTTTCAGATAATTTTCCTTCGGCTTAATAAATTCCACCTTGTTGATTGTGTCCTCGCTCAAAAACCCTCCATTCGAATACTTCGCCATTGAGTCAAACGCACTCCCGAGCGTACCAAACGTGAGTGCCTGCTTGCCAGCAAGCCGTCCTGTAAATGCCGAATCCTGATTGAATAGGGTGAACTGCTTGGTCCATGACTCGTACGGGCTATATTTCGGATGGGGGTCGTTTCTGGTATGCTCCGGCACACTCGCATCCTCCATAAGGTGGAGGACGTGGCCCAGGGTGAACATCGCCTTCTCCTTCTCACCGTTCACCCAGGCGCGGATTGCCTCGCGCCAGGTGAAGTCGGTGTCATCAGAGACGAGGGAGAGCTTCCGTTCCTGAATTGCAGAGAGAATCGAGGCGATAGTCGCGGAAACGCGGTACTTTACACTTGTCTGATTGTCCGCATCATTCGCCCAGTCCTTGGACTTTGCCCAGGTGCCAAGCACGGGAGTATGGAGACCCACATCATGGATAGGGTCGTAGAAGTGATTCATGGGACGCTCGTTGTCGTCCTCCCGGCGGGAGCCATCCAATAAATATGGCTCCAGTTCTGCAGGAATCTTCCTGTCTGGAAACTGGGCGTTGTACAAATCAAAAACCGCATGCGTGAGGTACGCATGGGTGTCAATTTCGTAGGCGGATACTTTGGGAGCGGGGGTTCCGGCGAGCAGAACTCCGATGATGACGAGCGAGATTGTACAGAACCGTCGCCGCATAGTGTGTAATTAACTACAGGTTTTGGATTTTCCAGACGTTGGATTGTTCATTTAACTTCAAGCCGATATCACCCAATAATTCATTTTTCTCCCCACGAACCTCAAAGCCGAAATACCCTTCCATAACTGAACCTGCGGGTTTCGCTCTCTCAAGCATTTTAATTGTAGAAGGAATGTTTCCTTTGGCTTGAGCTTCTTGAAGAGCTTTTTGCCAAGTTTTTCGCGTCAAATAATCCGGGCTGTTCTCGTTCGTCTCGAGCGCGAAGTACCTGCTCGCGAGGTCAATGTCCCCCGCTTTGAGGGCGGTGATAAATAGCTGAAGGGTTTCTTCGGGCGTTTGTCCACCGTAGGTGTCGGCGCGCATGGCGTCCTCGAAGGTCTTGAGGTACGCATGGTAGCGTTCCGTCTGTGCCTGGTCCTCTCGTTCCTTGACGCGCTTCTTTGCGGATGCGCCGTACATATTGTCCCATGCCATATAGACGGCGATGAGGCCGAAAATCAGGAGAGGTGTGATGATGAGCCAGGTTCGGCGCTTCCCCGACAATGGTGTCGGGGCAGGCCCGCCCGACTCACGCACGGGAGAGGCGGACCTCGATGGTGTCGCATCCGCTTCCATTCCGTCCATATAGTATTGAGCATAGACCCGTGGCACGCGGGGTCAACCCCGTTAGAGATTTACCCGCCCGCCGAACAATAGCAATGAATATGGTGCCTGCACAGCCGCCTCCACAACGGGAGATGATTATCTGTAAATCTCTAACGGGGTCAATCCGCGGGTTATCCACCATTCTGACACTCCAACGTTCGTCGAATATTGGAATATGCCATATCAAAGGTCGCGGATAAACCGGCCGATATCCTCGTTCAGCTCCAGGAGCCAGGACCGCAGAAAATCAACGAGCGGATCGCGCGGTTTCATTTTTCCACGCCGGATGTGGTCGGTAGCACCGATGGCGATGGCGTGGACCCGCGCGACGCTCCGCTTCGCGGCGACAGTGGGCAACGACTGGAACTGCGGCTCCTCGACGTCCCACACTTTCTCCACCTCGCGCGTGAGCTCCTCGTATTCCTCATACCGCATACCAATGAGCTTTCGGAAGCCTGCCGCGTGCGAGGGAGCGATGCCGTGCCCAACGAGGTGCGATTCAAACTCTTCAGGCGCCAGTTTTCGGACACCGCGCCAGAAGTGGTACGCCTCCGGCGGCACGAGTGCGTCGGCGAAGTCCAGACAAAGCAACGTGAGGCACATGCCCGCGGTCACAAGCTCATTGAACATCCGGTCCCGCTCCGTCGTGGACAGTGCGTCGAACTTCACGACGTCGCGGAACGTTCGGTTATGGAAAACGGAGAAGCCGGGCTCGATCGCCATGGTTTCCGCGATGTGAGAAGCCGCCGCACGTGGCGGCTGGTCGTCGTCGGGCCGCCAGCCCCGCTTCATCATCTTGAGCGCCAAATATCCGACGAACCGGATGAATGGCCGCACGAGAAACAAAATCATGTTTCGAACCGCCGTACCCATGGCTCCATTCTACCACTCCGGCCAGAACGTCATGCTAACCCCGCCATGGCGGGGTTAGCATGACGCGTGGGATGTAATTCCATAAAACCACCACCGGCTAATTCCCGTCTGAATCCGTACCAGAGGCTATTCCGGCGTAATGAAAAGAACGCTCGCGGTCGCCCCTATCGAACCCGCAGACCCGGTGCAGAGAAGCGTATAGGTTGTCGTACCGGTACTGGCGATGGTCACCGTACCCGAGATCGGAACTTCTCCGGTCCACGCCGACTCGGGATTGCTCGCAAATGCGGTGCATGAGTCGGTGTTCGTCGAGGACCAGGTGAGCGTAATCGGAGTATCGTATCCGAAGAAGATGGCGGGACTCGCGGTGAATTCGATAGTCGGCACGTTTGATACGGCGCATCCCCCCGATGGTGCGAGGAAGTCGCCGTGCGACCGGTGCCCATTCAACCATCCGTTCTCACTCACAGTGATTTCGATGTACGGATTTTTTGCGGATCCCGTCGTATGGCAAATCCTCACCTTATTCCCTCCCGCAGCGGCCGGAGAGGTCGAGGCGAGAAGCACGACAACACCAAGAAGAACTGCCCACTTTACAATCGATAATCGCATAGTGTCGAAAATAAATATTTTCTTCGACCTTTTCTTGTCAGCATACTGGTACGGAAGCGCGCGCCCGCGGATTTTTCGTCACCACCTATTCCGATTTCTTTTTGATGTGTTCCTCGGCGCGACCAGTTTCGTTTCCTCCACCATACCGTTATTGTACCACCACTGCCAAACTCCGCGTGCCCGCGGGGGATATAAAAACTGCTAACGCTCCGTGACAAAAAAGAATTTGCGGTACTTCAGCCACCGCGGCAGTTCGTGGCGTAAAACCTTCGGCTCAAGGTTCAGTGTTTTTAGCTGTAACACCGGCTTCCAGTGAAACGTGATGTGGTCTTCCTGGCCGACAATGTCATAGCGTGGGAGGGTGACATGGTAGACAAAGTAGAGTTCGTGATACCTCCGACCGCCCCTCTCAAAAAAATTCTGCACGATGCCAATCGGGACTGCGGTGTTCGGTTTTACCATAAGCTCCTCCTTCAGCTCGCGCTCCAATGCGCGCGCTGCCGTTTCCCGAAAGTTCATATGTCCGCCGGGGAGGAAAAAGTAACGCTTCCCCTTGATCTGGCACAGCAGGATGCGACCGCGATGGACAATGACCGCACGTGCAATCGGCTCGATCGGGAACTGTTTCATAGATTCATTCTATCACTCCGCTCAAAACAACATGCTAACATCCTGCAGAATGTTAGCATGTCCGGTACCGACTAACGAGTGCGCCTATCCGCCTCGCGGTTCAGCCCCCGCGTCACGTCGCTCAAAAACTCCGCTATCTTCTCCTCATCCTCTGGAGAGGGATTATGACCGCCGTATTCCTGGGTCATGGGTAGTAATGGTAGGTAGATAAAGAATACTAGGTAAGCAAGAGACGGGCCCGAAGAGGCGGGCGGCGCCTAGTCGGACCTCACGAGTAATTGATACCAGACATAGGTGGACATGGGTATGGTGTAGCTGAAATAGGAGATATGAAAAATGAATGATGGGGGGAAATGAAAGGGAAAAAAGAAATGAATAACGAAATATATGAGAAATGAATGATGGAGGGGAAGGTAAAAGGCAAAAAGTAAAAAGAAATAGGCAAGTACGGATGACCGAGAGAGTTATCCACACCTTCGCGGACATTTTGAGAAAGCTAAACGCGTATAATAAATCTAGAGGTCGAGATGCACAACGCGTGCACACGTTCTTCTGGGAGCAGCTTGGTCGACTGCCTCATACGAGACGAATTACTACACACATGAAGAAGAAGGCAAAGGCAAAGAAGGTCGTAAAGAAGGCAGGGGCAAAGAAGGCAAAGCGCCGGTAGACCTCTTACAGATCTCAAAAACCCCCCGTGTGGGGGTTTTTTGTATGGAAAACAGCGAACGGATATTCCAGGCGAACCGGGAAATCACACGATGGTGCAACAGGAATCAGCAGGAACGCGAGAAAGCACCGACCCCAGAATCCACAGCGCTACGAGAAGAAGTAGACCGAGTACCGAGAGTACTATGATGCCGCGCGTCCGCATGGGTTCACGCTACCCCCGCACCCTTCCGAGGTCAATATATACTACAACCAAATGACGGGAGGCGACTTACTCACAAAGCGCAGAGGGGTGAGGGATGGTAGAATGGAAGGGATATGTGGAAGGAACATTCAAAGGTTATCGCGACCGTGAAGCGGGTGATGCCGGCGGTCGTTTCCATCATCATCTCAAAGCCGGCGGACGCCGTGGAGCGCGAGCTACCGGCCATCGACCGACGGGGCCACAAAAACAAGAACGGCTTCCATATACCGCCCGACAAAATCGACGCGCACGGCATGGTGCAGGTGGGCGGCGGTTCCGGGTTCATCGTGGACAGCTCGGGTATCGTCCTCACCAACAAGCACGTCATCGCGGAATCCGGCGCGGCATACACCGTCATTACGAACGCCGACGAACATCTCGCGGCCGAGGTGCTCGCGCGTGACCCGGTGAACGATGTGGCGATACTCCGCGTCGTGTCACTGCACCACCTCCCGGAGGTCCGTCTCGGCGATTCGACCCACCTCGAGCTCGGCCAAACCGTGCTCGCCATCGGGAACGCGCTCGGCATTTTCAAGAACACGGTCTCGCTGGGCATCATCTCCGGCCTCTCACGCTCGGTCTCCGCGCAAGCTGATCCGGAGGCGCCACCGCAGGAACTCCGCGGCCTTATCCAAACCGATGCCGCCATTAATCCGGGAAACTCCGGCGGGCCGCTCGTTGATATTTTTGGTCGGGCAATCGGCATCAATGCCGCCGTCGTTTCGGGCGCCCAAAACATCAACTTCGCCATCCCCATCAAGGCGGCGCTCCGCGACCTCGAGGACTTGAAAAAGTACGGCAACATCCGGAGGCCCCTCTTGGGCCTCCGCTACCTCACGGTCACCGAGGATTACAGCCAAAAAATGGGTTTCCCGACGGCGTTTGGCGCCTTCATCACAAAAGAGCATCCGTCGGACGAGGCGGTCGCAGTCGGGAGCCCGGCTGCACTCGCCGATATTCGGGAGGGAGATATCCTAACGCACTGGAACGGTCGCCCCATCACCGAGGAGCGAAGCATCCAGGACTACCTGGACGACGCTCGCGTGGGCGAGCTCGTCTCCTTCACCGTCGTCCGCGAGGGGAAGGAGCTCACCTGTATGGTGAAGCTCGCGGAAAGGAAGTAGACACGCGCTTGAGATATGAATAACGAGACATGAATAAATGATATAACGAATAATGAGAGGCGGATGTGAGAAAAGAGACGCCCCGGAGAGGGGCGTTTAGAATTTCTTCAGCGTCCTACTGTATCTGCAAAAGCATCACTCGAAGCGTCATCGCGGCTTCATCGAGCTGCTGTTTCAGTGAATCAATGAGCGCCGCGGTGAGTGGTGGCTGTTCGTACGACGCACTCGCACCCCGCGGACACTGGACAACATTAAACTCGACGGAGCGGGGGCTATTCTGTGAGAAACTTGATTGACCCTGCCACGTATGGTATATATATGTACCATCTGCCGCCATCACCGAACCACCTGCGCCATCGGGAACCCTTCCACTCGAAAATATCGTCTCGCCGCGAAATGACGCGCCACGGTCCACAGAGTACATGCCGCGAACACTCGTCGTATCTTGCGTCACCACACCACGGAAATCTCTCCAACTCACTACGAGTACCCCCGGAGCGGCGGCAAGTGCCACCGGTTCCTCGATGCAGCCATGCGTACTACCCCAGAGACCACACTGCGAGGTGTGTTGCGTTGTGTATGTCACGCGCTGTTCAGGTAGAAATATATTTCCTCCATCGAGGCTACGCGAGAGAAAAAGTTCTCCCCCCCACAACCCTACACCAAACCGCTGGTCCTTCCAGACAATAAAGACTCCCTTGGTCCCATCAGTGGAAAGTTTGGGTTGTCCCGCAAATGATGCCGCGGAGGAGATTTGACGCGCGGAGCCGAATGCACCGTTCCATACCGCCTTCATGTAAAACACACGGGGGGCATTACCAACTTTATCAAGAAAGGCAAGATGTAAGGCATCGGATTCAAGTGAGAGTTCGGGATAGGAAACTTTCGCGTTCGTCCCGACAATAGGCTGACTCCACCATGAACCCCCCCCGTCATCGCTTTCAAGGATGGTGAGGTCCGGGCCGCGAGATGTCCTGGTCACATAAGCTACTGCGATGCGGCCGCGTTTCGTGGGGTGCGCCGCGAATGAGAATCCACCCCAGTAGTCCTTGAGTGGCACCTCCCCGGGGTCGCTCCATGACTTACCATTGTTATCACTCCACAGCATGCGTGCTGTGTTTGGCGACCCATTAATTTGACCAATCACGTAAATTCTTCGGGGTGAGTCAGTAGATGCGGGCTGTTCTCCAGCAGCCACATAGAACAATAGATTGTTGACTGCGTACCCACCTAGGATATTCACCGGCGAATTAAAGCTCTTCCCTCTGTTCTCGCTTACAGCAAACTGGAGGCCGTCACCTTCACCACGCCATACCATATACACATTACCTCGACCATCCGTCGCAACGCGACTTGTCCACCCGGGCGTCTGTGGTGCGAGCTGTCGATTGAACGAGGTGGTGCACTGTGACACTATTGGTGCCGGTACAGTGGATAATTTTCCAATCGCGCTAGTAGCAGATTGCTCTTGAACTAGATACTTCCCCACCGACCACCCGTCGGGTGCAGCGTCGTAGTCGATCTGCCACCAGGTGTAGCCGTTCGCGAGCGTGGGGCCGGCGATAACCGTGCCCTGACTACCAGTTGGTTTCCGGCCAAAGAGCGGCGAAGTGAGAATGGGGATTTTCCGCACCCCGAGGTTCGCGGTCGTCATGACGCGGGACCCGATGGAAATATCAGTCGCGGCCGCGGCACGGGAAGCGGACGATACTAAGCCACCCACAAGAACAAGCAGGAGGACTAGAACCACCAGGCGAAGATGGTAGGTGTCCATAACTTTAACTTACCATACCTTCAATACACATACACGTCCGCGAGGAGGCCGTTCCGGTCGAGGAGGAGGATGCGGTCGTGCTCCGGGTCCATGCCGAGCGAAGTGACGTCGAGCCAGACGCGCCACTCGTGGTAGAAGAAATTCTGCGTAGTCGCATAGGTGTTGTAGCAGTTCTGGTACCCAAACCGGTCGAGAAAGGCGCGGCACTGGCCGCCGTCCAGGTTCCCCACCGCGGCATAGTCATCGGAGGTCGGCAGCCGGCATCCGCTAAAACCCCCGATGTACGACTGGCACCGGCCGGAGAGTGCGGAAAGTTCGCTGCGAGAGTAGAGTGCCGGACAGTCGCCGGGGAGTGAGATGTCGAGCTTGTAGACGCCGTTCAGAAAACCGGTGCACCGGTTCGTCCGCAGGTTGCCGATGGGGCTCTTCGAGGTGCGGATGACCACGTAGTCGCCGGGCTGCGCCACGATGTCCGAGGGTGCAGAGCCAGTACCGTACTTCGCCACTGCCTGCGGCACCCGCGCGACGAGGATGCTCTTGTTCGACCGAAGCGTCCACCCGGTGAGGTTCACCGGCGCCGCAAGCGACCCATCCACCGACACGGTGAACCCCCCAACATCGCCGCGGTTGCGGATAAGTCCGATACCGGAGAGGTGCACCTTCTGGTAGTACGGCGAAAGCTCTGCGGCGGTGAACCCGGGAGGAGGCGTCGGCTGCAGTTCTGAAGCAGGGGGTACCGGTTGCGGCGCTGGCTGTGGTGTCGGCTTCGGTTGCTCAACTCCACCGCCTGCCGAGGGTTTCGACGCCGATCCGCCCGCCGGTGGAGTTGATGTGCCGCCGCTCGAGGCGGGGCCATACGGCACGAGGAACCAGTCGCGGTGAGTGCGGAACCATCCCGAAACCGAACCGCCATTTCCGTCCCCGCCGCCTGGCCCCGAGACGGCGTAGAAAGCGCCCGCCACGATTACGACGACGAGCGTCCCGAACACAAATGCGCCATATTTGCCCATAGCTTTATAGTACGAAATTGATGAGTTGGTCGGGAACAAAAACGATTCTCTTTGGGGGCCCGGTAAGATGCCGCACGACGTTCGCCTCCGCGCGTGCGAGCGCCTCGATTGCTGCCTGGTCCGCGCCCCGCGGCGCGGTGAACGTCCCCCGCGCCTTCCCGTTCACCTGCACCACAATCGTCGCGGTTTCCTCGACGAGCAATGCCGGGTCGTACGCAGGCCACGACTCCGTGTGAATGGATTTGAATTCCTGTTGTTGGTTGTCGGTTGTTGGTTGTTGGTTCATGCGGGACCACAGCTCTTCGGTGATGTGGGGCGCAAACGGCGCCAGTAGTTTGAGAAAAGTTTGTAAGTTTAAAGTGGTAAGTTTGTCAGTTGAGCGTTCCATCTCGTTCAAAAGAATCATGAGCGCGCTGATGGCGGTGTTGTAGCCGAGCGTCTCGATATCGTCGGTCACCTTCTTCACCGTCTTGTGCACTAGCCGCTCGATTCGTTTGTCGTTTGTTGTTTGTTGTTTGTCGTTTGTGGTGCAAAGTCGCCACACCCGCTCCAGAAACCGGACAACGCCCATGACCGCCTCGTCGCGGAAGTCCCCACCTTGCTCGAACGGCGCGAGGAACATGAGGTACATGCGGAGCGCGTCCGCGCCGTACTTCCGGATGTACTCGTCGGGGTTCACCACGTTCCCCTTCGACTTCGACATCTTCGCCCCCTCCTTGATGAGGAGGCCGTGCGCGCGGAACTTTGGGAACGGTTCCCCTTTTGGCGCCGACGACGGACCAAACTCAAGCAATTTCATGTCATGAAGCGCAAGCGACAAAAACCTGACATACAGCAGGTGGAGCACCGAGTGCTCCGCGCCACCGGTGTACAGGTTCACCGGGAGCCATTTTTGAATCAGCAGGTTCAAAAATGGGTTGTCGGCCCCGACGCTTCCGGTCGGGGCTCCGACCTCCGTTTCGCGGAGCGTCGGAGTTGTTCGTCGTTTATCGTTTATCCGTCCCAAATACCCTATGTAGTACCACGCTGAGTCGAGGAAGGTGTCGGACACGTCGGTCTCCCGCCGCGCCGCGCCCCCGCAGCTGGGGCACGTCGCTTCGTAGAATTCCTTCATGGTCGCAAGCGGCGACTCCCCCGTCCCCTTCGGGCGGAACTCTTTGATGTGCGGTAGGACAACGGGCAGGTCCGCGTCCGGCACCGCATACCATCCCGGCATTTCTTTCCACTCCCCCCTCCCGGCCTGCTCGCACGCCTCACAGTGAATCATTGGAATAGGCACACCCCAGTAGCGCTGGCGCGAGATAAGCCAGTCGCGGAGGCGGTACTGCGTCTCGCGCGTCCCGTGGACAAATTCCGCAATCGCCCACTTTGCCGTTTCTGAATCCATCCCGTCAAACCTCCCGGAATCAACAAGGTGGCCCGCATCTTCGTAGGCGTGGTCTAGTACCGGGCAGGAGGGTGCTGGGTAGTGGGGGCACACCACCATGCGGACCGGAAGCTGGTACTTCTTCGCGAACTCAAAATCCCGCCCGTCGTGCGCGGGCACCGCCATGATGGCTCCGGTGCCGTACCCCGCGAGTACGTAGTCGGACACCCACACCGGAATCTCCTCATGGGTTGCCGGATTCACGGCGCGGATGCCGCTGTCGATGCCGGTCTTGTCTTGTGTGGGCGCCTCCGGGTCTGCAGTCGCACGCCGCGCGATGGCGTCCGTCACGTACGCGCGAACCTCCTCGCTCGCCTGCCACCTCTTCGAGCCTGAAGACTCATCAGAGCCTGAACGGCCGGCATCCATCCAGGACTTCGCGAGCTCGGGCGATACCACCATGAACGTTGCCCCAAAGAGTGTATCCGGCCGGGTGGTGAAGACCTCAAGATGGGTAACTGATAACTGACCACCGACAACCGAAAACCTGATACGCGCCCCCTCTGATTTCCCGATCCAGTTCCGCTGGGCAATCTTCACGCGTTCGGACCAGTCGATGACGTCGAGATTCGCGAGGAGCCTCGGCGCGTACTCCGTGATACGGAGGAACCACTGCTCGAGGTCGCGGCGCTCGACGATCGTGCCGCACCGCTCGCATTTTCCGCCGACGACCTGCTCGTCGGCCAGGACCGTCTTGCACGAGGGGCACCAGTTCACCGACTGCCGCTTCCGGTACGCGAGGCCGCGTTTCCAGAGCTGGGTGAAGACCCACTGCGTCCAGCGGTAGTATGCAGGGTCGTACGTCTCGAGCCGCTCCTCCCACGCGAACCCGTTCCCGATCATAGAGAGCTGGCGGTAAAAGTTCTCCTGCGACACCTTCGACTGGTCCATGGGGTGCGCCCCAATCTTCAACGCGTAGTTCTCCGAGTGGATGCCGAACCCGTCGAGCCCGATGGGCTCGAACACGTTGTGTCCCTGCATCCGCTTCGCGCGCCCGTAGATGTCGGCCCCGACGAAGGCGTACATGTTCCCCACGTGGAGCCCCTCCGCCGAGGGGTACGGAAACATCATGAGGTTGTAAAACGGCTGCTTCGCGTTTGAGAAACTGGGCTCGTAGAGCCGCGTTTCCAGCCACTGCTTCTGCCACTTCTTCTCTATTTCGCTAAAATTATAGTGTTCCATCGTGTTTACCCACCGAAACCTCGGTAGAATGGGCTACGCCCCACTTCTTTTCTATCTCCTGAAAATCGTATTTCTCCATAGGTTCGGAGGACCATTCCAGTATGCGCGAGAGGGCTGTGGCACGCAATAACAGCAGTTCGTTGGTTGACGCTACCTGCCTACACTGGTAGAAGTAGAGGTAGTATCACAATAACAACAAGGAGGGAATGTGAAACAGGTTCGCTGGAAGGCTGGCATGTTCGGTTTTGTATATGCCGTCATAGCCGCGGCGGCGGCGATGGAGTTTTGTCGCGCGGCAAGCGCGCTCGACGGGTGGTCCGGCACCGCATCCACCGTGGCGGTCATCATTGCGGGCGTGGCAATCTTCATGCTCGCCCGCGAGGGAATGGTGCGCATTGAGGGCTTCATCCCGGCACTCGGGGGGGACGTGCGGGGCGGACAGCGCGTCCGATCCGCGTTCCTTGTGACCTATCTCGCATGCGTGCTCGTCATCCTCTCCTCGTTCGTCGGAGTCGAGGCATACCGAATGCTACCGGAGCCGGAGATGCGCGAAGAACAACATCAGTATCGGCACGAGCGAAACATGGGCCGACCGTTGCAAATTACTTGTCAAAAACCCCCGTCACCGGGGGTTTGTCTTTGGAAAAGTGTCGGGGCTCGCGAATTGCTTCGCGAGCCCCTGATGTTACGAACACCTACAAATTACTTCTTCTCTTCCACACCGGCGGCCTTCTTGGCCCTTGGTGTCGGAGGCCGCATCAGCCGCGCCGCATGGGTCATGAGACCCATGAGCACCTTCGGCGTGACCTTCGCGCCGGTGACGGTCAATCCCTTATCCAGACTGAACTGGAAATTGGAAACCTCCATCACATCTTCTGTGTTCGCTTCAGATGCCGGCTGCTCAACCTTCGGCTCCATAGTCACGGGAACTGCTGTTGCTCGCACTTCCTGTTTTGGCACTTCCGGAAGGGTTGCAAGTATCGCCTCCTCATTTTGCGTGCCATTAGCGATCATCATTTGCAACGAACGGCGTTGCGAATACGCCATTGCCGGAATCACCTCCGCTGGGCCGACATCGGCTGGGACAAACGTGCCTTTGAATTCCCGCACGTCATTGATGTCGCCGAAAACCGGATTGAAACACTTCTCACAACAGTACACCACTCGCTTCGAGCCGTTGGAAAATTCGACGACGGCCTTGAAGCCTTTTTCCTTCTTGAATTCGTGTTTCAGCCACTTGCCGTTTTTGTGCAACATCCATTGGTGACCATTGATGACTCCGTACACGATCTCTCCGGCGATTTTCGTCCCGGCCCCGAACGCCTCCGTGACCATCCGTTGCGCCTCCGTGGTGAACTGGTGCCTGTATCTGTCCGGCGAGGACTTCACGAACGACGGGAAGATCTTGTCCCTCAAGACCACCTTCCACAAAATAAACAGCATCGCCAGAACAAATACTGTCATTACTACCCACAGGAACCATGCGGGCGTATCTGCCGCCGACACTTCGTAGCGCATCGTCGAGGAGTCAGGTTTTTGCCTGACGATAGGTGCCTCGATTGACTTCGGGTTGTAGCGACCGTTTGTATACGGCAATACCACCTGATCGATAAATTTCTGCGACCCTTTCCACATATGGTCGGTCCCTCCTTGCTGGGCACGGTATGTCATGCCAAGCGGGAGATCGATCACTTGTCCCGGATAGACGAGGTCTGGTTTTGGGAAATGTTCCCAATTGAGCGTTTTCACGTCCACCCACACGGTTGGTATGGGGTTCACCATACCTCGAAACTGCTCGAGATACAGGCTATCCTTCTCGGTCAGAACCGCAGGCCTTTCCGAGATTTGCGCCATCACGCTCGTCACGAGGACGAGCATCAGGGCGAGAAGAAGAGAGATGATACGGTTCATTTCTGAACCTCCTTTATTAGTGGTTCCATGTTTACCGTTGTGAGCGACCAGACCGGCTTTTTCGCTCCGGCAAATGGATTTTTGAATGTTCTTTTGTGCCAGTCTGGCCTCTAGCGACGTATTTCATCACTGGAAGCCAAACCACCACCACCGAGCTCATATTATATCATACAAATTGTATAAAAGTCAATGTAGTAAATATCGTTTGTGGGAGCGGGAAATGCCTTGCTCTAGGTTATTTCGCCAGATGGCGGACTAGGATAATCACCCCAATCACAATTTTGTCACCTATGCTCACGTTCGTGAGTATAGGTGACAAATCCCTGATTTCGAAACTCTTCCGCTACGCGAGCGAAATGCCAAACACGCGCTCGGCGTTCTGAAGAATTTGGACGCGGAATTGCTCCGGGTCCACACCGCGGATTTCCGCTATTTTCTTCGCCACCTCCACCACATACGCCGGCTCGTTCCGTTTCCCCCGGTAGGGCTCGGGGGCGACGTACGGCGCGTCGGTCTCGGAGAGGATTCGATCTGCGGGCAGAGACCGGATAACCTCGTCATACTCGCGGGTAAAGGTCGTCACCCCACCGAACGTGAACGAAAAGCCGAGGTTCGCGAGCGTTCGCGCCTCGTCTACTGTGCCGGTGAAAAAATGCATGATGCCCGGGTTGTCGTGAGTAAGTAACGAGTGATTGGTAATAAGTAGTTGGATGAGGTCGAATATCGCATCACGGCAGTGGATCATGAGCGGCTTCCCCACCTCGAACGCGAGCTGGACCTGTGACAGGAACAGGTCGCGCTGTGCCGTCTTCACTGCTTCGCTCTCGTCCGATAGCTGATTGCCGCCGTTGGCGGGGTCCCGCCCGAGGCGGTGATAGTCGAGGCCGCACTCGCCCACGGCGACCACCTTCGGGTGCGCCGCCAACTGCCGGTAAAATTGCTCATCGAACCGCTCACCTTCCCTCGCGAGGCGCTTCGCCTCGTCGCTCGCACCCAGTTCGCCGACGTCCCAGAACCCCTCCGCCGCGGAGGACGCCGACAGGCGGGCGTGCGACGGATGCACCCCGACCGCGGCGTATGCGTCGGGGTTCGCCTCAGCGAAGGCGACTGCGGCCTCGGACGTGCCGCGCGCGGTGCCCACGTTCACCATCGCGACGCCGGTCGCTTGGGCGCGTAGGATGACCGCAGTGCGGTCTGCGTCGTAGAGGGGAAATTGCACATGGGTGTGGGCATCGATGAACCGAATCATGAATACCTCTTTATCATACAAAATACCGCCTCACGAGGAGGCGGCACTGCTAGGTAATTTCCATCCGCTCGGGAAGTTCAGTAATGGTAGCGAGCGCGCGGTGGGGGAAACAGGTAAAGTACTGTCGGACCGCCTCGGTGGTCCCCTGAGCGCGTATAAAACCTGTGTCGTGTGGTCCGTTCTGGACGAGGAAGGTCTCGATGCCCGCGGCCACGCCAGCCTCAATGTCGGCGATGGTATCTCCAACAAAGAACACTCTCGTGTCATGTGCTATTTGATTAGCGAGCGCGCGGAACGTCCATTGAAACACGCGGGGGTCGGGCTTGTGGAAAAATCCTTGATCTGCTGTCTGGATGAGATCAAACGAATCACGCAAGCCATGAAATATGAGCGCCCCCTGAAGATCCGCCCAGTGGCGTGAGGTAAGCATGGTGCAGAGCATATTACAATGCGCCCATGCGAGCACCGCGCGTGCTCCTAAAACGAGCGGCGGCGGCTCCCGATTATCGAGCTCCACCCATACATCGTAAATCTGTTCTGCGAGCGTCGGGGGGAGACCAAGCGCCGATTCAAGCATTACCCGCCCCGGCCTCCCCCACTCGTCACAGACTCGCGCCCGCTCACGAGTGCCGAAGACAACACCGCGTGCGGAAAGAATACTGCTCAATCGACGGATTCCTTCCTCAAACGAGTCGAGAATAGGGCCATCAAAATCAAAAATGACCACCTGTTTATGCCTTGGCGTCTTCATTTTTCTCCTTTCTCTTTTTGAAAGAACGTACCCCCACCCTACCCCGCGAACTCCACGCGGTCAAATAACCTTATGGAGTAAGGCGGGCTGTGCCCTGCCGTAGCCCTGCCTGCCGGCAGGCAGGTTTAGTGAAGGCGGGGAAAAAGCGGCTTGAAGTCCGAGGATGGCGCCATGACGGCGGCGAGTATCTTCTCGCTCGTCCCGGGAAGCATCGGGGCGAGATGAAGCGCGATTGCGC
This sequence comes from bacterium, assembly GCA_030647415.1. GTDB lineage: Bacteria > Patescibacteriota > Minisyncoccia > UBA6257 > GWB1-50-10 > JAUSKB01. The sequence continues at coordinate 15,811 of JAUSKB010000004.1, read as the reverse complement.
GAATGTCGGCGAGTAAAGCCAGAATATCCCGTTTCGCCGCCTCCGGATCCGTCTTCATCTTCTTGAACGGCTCGGTGGATTGGATGTGCCTGTCGGTCATCGCGATGGCGGCCCATACCGCATCGGCGGCGGCCTTGAAGTTGAACTCGGCGAGACCCTCGTCGTACGCTTTCCATAATGTGTCGAACTCCGGCACAGCGTCCAATGTCTCCACGGTGTCCGCACGCACACCCGCCTCCGCACGAGGCTTCGGCAGGGCGCAGTTTGCGGTCGCCGCCATCTTCACAACGCGGCTCACGAGGTTCCCCAACCCGTTCGCCAAACTCCCGTTGTACGCCTCCTCGAACTTCGCAATCGAGAAGTCGCCATCCTCGTACGCGGGAAGCTCACGAAGCAGGTAGTAGCGGAGCGCGTCAGTGCCATATTTTTCGGCAATGACGAAGGGGTCTATAATATTCCCCGCCGACTTTGCCATCTTCTGCCCATCAATCCCAATGAAGCCGTGGATGAAAATTTGTTTCGAGGGCGGGAGGTCGGCGGACATGAGCATCGCCTGCCACATTGCCGACTGCTGGCGCAGATTGTCCTTACCCGCCACCTGCACCGCGTTCGGTCGTTCGACACTCCCCCACCATTCAGAAAATGTCTCGGGCGTGCCCCGCGGAGCTTCACCTTCGGCGGATGCAGAGTGGGGCCACCCCAGCGTGGAAATATAGTTCACCAACGCGTCGAACCAAACATACACGACGTGGTCGGCGTCATCCGGCACCGGCACACCCCACGGCATCTTCGCTTTGAGCCGCGAAATACTGAAATCAGTGAGACCCCGCTCGACAAATGAGGTAATTTCCCGAAGCCGGGCTTCGGGCACCACGAAGTCCGGCCGCGCGCGGTAGAGCGCAAGGAGCGGCACCTGATACTTCGAAAACCGGAAAAAGTAGTTTTTCTCCTCGATAGTCTCAAGGGTAAGAGAGGGATGGATGGGGCACGCGCCGTCCACGAGTTCCGAATCGGTCTTCTCGAGCTCGCACCCTACACAGTATTTCACTGCGTACTGCTTCTTGTATATGTCGCCTGTCGCCGCGCACCGCCGCCAGAACTCCTGTGCGGCCGCCATGTGTTCGGGCGTGTGCGTGCGAATGAAGTTCGTGTAGGAAAGGTTCAGGGCATGCTTCAAATCATCGAACTTCGCGGCGTACTCCGCGACATAGGCGGCGGGATCCTTCCCCTCCTCGAGCGCCTTCCGGTAGATTTTCAATCCGTGCTCGTCGGTGCCCGTGTTGAACACCACCTCGTCGCCGGCGGCGCGGCGAGAGCGCGCAAGGACGTCCGCCTGCACAAACTCAAGCGCGTGTCCGAGGTGCGGCGCCGCGTTCACATAGGGGAGGGTGGTTGTTAGATAATATTTGGCCATAACGCGATGCTAATCAAGCAACAGAACATACATGCGAATTATGCGAATTGTAGGGCCCTGGGAGCGCATATTCGTATCATTCGAATTCCGTGCATTCATTCGCATCGGATGATTCGCATCGGTTTACACCCCGAGGTGTCCCGGCTGTCGGCGTTTCTGCTCCGCAATATGCTCCAGCACCTCCTTCACGAGCACTGCGAACGGAACTGCGAGGAGGATTCCCACCAGGCCTGCGACGGTGCCCCCCACGAGGAGCGCCAAGATCACCGCGACGGGGTGCACCTCGACGCTCTTTCCCATGATGAGGGGTATCAAGAGGTGATTTTCCACCTGCTGGAGAATCATGAAGAAAATGATTGCATAGACCGCGAGCGTGGGCGAACCGCCAACCGCGACAAGGAGCGCCACCGCACCGGTGATGATCGGACCAATGACGGGAACCACCTCAAACACCGCGGCAAGAATGCCAAGCACCAGCGGATACGGGACTCCCAGAATCCACATCCCCACGCCGGTCAAGATTCCCATAAGGAGCGAGAGCCACAGCTGTGCCCCAAACCAGCGGCGAATCTTCTCGCGGAAGTGCCCGAAGATGCCGAGTGCGGTCTCCTCGTATGCCTTCGGGAGCACGCCGCGGATGAGCCGCTCCACGCCATCCTTCTCCACCGTGAGGTAGAATGACACCATGATGGCCGATATGAAGAGCACTACTTTCGAGAAGATGGTGCCAATCGCCCCCGTGAGGGAGATGTTCGCGGCGCCAAGCATGCCGAGCGCGTTCGAGAGCCACCCGCGCACGTCTTCGGGGCGGATTTCCGGTACCGCGATGCCGAATGCGGGGAGGGATTCCATGAGGTGTTTTACAAATGAGCCCGCCTCCCCAATCACGATGGGCACCACAAAATATACGATACTGAAGAAACAGAGGGCGGTGAGGAGGAATACGAGAAATGATGCGAGGAGTCGATTCACCCCCAGACGCTCGAGTGATGACACAAACGGACTCACCCCGAGCGACACCACAATCCCCACGAAAAACACCATGATTGCTTCCGAAGCCTGCGTGAGGAGGACAACAAGACCGACCGCGACCGCGATGCGGAAGAGCGAGCCCCAGGTGATGTCCCATTGAATAACCTCTTTCATAATGGAAAAACTCTAAGCACGAAACCCTAAATCCTAAACAAATTCGAAATCAGAAATTCTAAACGCATGCGGGTGCCGTTTCGAGCTTGTGTCATTCGAATTTGTTTAGGATTTAGTGCTTCGGATTTGGGATTTACAGCTTCAGGATACCACGGAAACTGCGCTTCTTGTACGGGCCGAGGATGGCGAGGTTCAGCCGGTTGGGCTTCACAACCTGCCGGGCTACGGCGCGAATATCGTCGGCGGAAACGCGCTGGATCTCCCGAACCAACTGCGCCGGCGTCCGAAGCGGGCGGTGGAATACCTCCTGCGCCCCATAGAACGACCCCAGCTCGTCCGAGGTCTCAAGTGAGAGGAGGAAGGTTCCGGTGAGGTGATTTTTCGCTCGGACGAGCTCATCCTGCGGGACGAGTTCGCGGGTGAATCGTCCGAATTCCTCTACACCAACCTTCAAAACCGCTTCAAGCTTCTCATGCTTCGCGCCCGCAGACATCGAGACAATGCCATGATCGGTAAGGAAGTCGGCCGAGGCATTCACATAGTAGGCGGCACCAAGCTCCTCGCGCACCCGCTTGAAGAGTCGCGACCCCATCCCGCCGCCTAAAACGTGCGCCATAAGCTGGAGCGCGGGGCGGCGCGGGTCGTAGATGCCGAACGAGCGGAACCCGAGTATGAGGTGTGTTTGCTCTACTTTTTTGAAGTGCACCACCTCCCGCGGCCGAGACTGCGACTCGCGGACCGGGAGCTTCGTCCCCTTCCGTCCGCGCGGGAGCGAGCCGAACGCGCGGCGGACCAGCCGCTCCATGCGCGCCGCATCGAATCCGCCCGAGACGATGACTGTGGTCGCTGGGGCGAGGTAGTGCGTGCCCCGGTACGCGAGAAAATCCTCACGCGTGGTCCGCCGGATGACCTCCTTCCGTCCGGCAATGCTCCACCCCGCGGGCTGGTCGCCGTATACGAGCTTCATAAAAAGCTCCCCCGCCTTCTGGCGCGGCAGGTCCTCGTACATGTTGATTTCCTCAATGATGACCCCCTTCTCCTTCTCAATCTCCTTTGAATCGAAGGTGGGATTCAGGTAGAGGTCCGAGACGATATCAAGGAGCTTGGGCGCGGCATCGTTCTTCGCCTTCGCCCAGTACCCCGTCATCTCGGTGTCGGTGAAAGCGTTGTAGACGGCGCCGAGCCCGTCGAGCTCGCTTGAGATGTCGCTCGGTTTCGGACGCCGCGTCGTGCCCTTGAAACACATGTGCTCAAGGAAGTGCGAGAGACCGTTGATTTTTTTTGTCTCATACTTCGACCCCGTCTCAACGAGAACGATAACGGTGGTCGCCACGCTCGATTTTTGGGGCACGAGGACGACCCGCACGCCGTTCGGAAGCTTGAACTTGGTAAATTCCGTTTTCTGCATGTACAACCATCCTAGGGGAAAATATGGTGTACCGCAAACACAAAGGACCCTCCCGTTTTCGAGAAGGTCCTTGATGTTCAGCATTATGATTCCTTCATGATGAAACCAGCAACTGCCTCTGCGGCATCTCGCCCGAGGTTACTATTTGCCTTTGTTTCAGCAAATATCTCATCATCGGTCATGCTCAGCCTATATTCGCGGAGTTTGAGTGTGAGCTTGAACTCATTCCCATACAATATATCTTAATTGTCAATGACGATTTGGCGTACAGGGGTAGATGGCTTCCTGGGGTGCGGCGGCATCAAAGCCCGCGGTACGTCCGTTCTGAACGGCGCTCGATCGCGAGCACAAACAGCTCCCCCGCATCATTTATGCGGTAGATGATTCGCAGGTCTCCCTTTCGCACCCGGAACACGTCGTTTCGCCCCTTCAACTTCTTCACGTCATTGCCAGCCCGCCTACCAACTCGGAGCCGGTTGAGAATCTCCTCGACCCGCCGGCGCTCCCGAACGGTCAACCGTCGCAGCGCCTTCTTGATCGGGTCCATGAGATCGTGCGGTTACAGCCGAGAAAGGATGTCGTCGATCCGAACTCCGCCGCGGCGAATCTTAGTGAAATCGATCACGGTCTCCCACCGCTCCTCTTCTCCCCCGACCGGAACAATCTTGAATAGCGGCCTCGATTTTCGAAGCACAAGGTACGAACGTCCTTGCCGGACGTTCCGCTCGACCATTCGGATACTCCCGCGAAGCTCTTTCAGTCCAATAATGTCTTCCATGGTGATTTTAAGTTTACCTTAAGATAACCTGAAGTCAAGGGGGTAAAACCCATTCCTAGAGCCGGCTTCCGAAATACCTCGGGAGGTCCGAGATTTTCACCCGCTCCTGTGCCATCGTGTCGCGATCGCGGACGGTGACGTCCTTATTCTCAATCGAGTCGAAGTCCACGGTGATACAGTACGGCGTCCCCGCCTCGTCCTGCGCGCGGTACCGCTTGCCGATGTTTCCCCGGTCGTCCCATGCGACCATCCATTGTTTTTTGAGGTCACGGTAGATGGATTCCGCGATATTCACGAGCTCCGGCTTGTTCGCGAGAAGCGGGAACACGGCAACTTTGTACGGCGCAAGCTTCGGATGGAGTTTGAGAACGATACGGGTGTTCCCTGCATCGCCGGTTGTCGGTTGTCGGTTGCCCGCCTCGCCTGACGAGTGGGCGAGTCGAGGCGGGTCGGTTGTCAATTCTTCCTCCCGATACGCGTCCATGAGGAAAAAGAGGGCTGCGCGGTCCACGCCGCCCGAGGTCTCAATGATGAATGGCAGGAAGCGCTCCTTCGTCGCTTCGTCGAATATCGTGAGGTCCACCTTCGAGTACTCCGCATGCCGCCGCACATCCCAGTCGCCCCGGTGATGGACGCCCTCCATTTCCTTCCACTCTACCCCGACGCTTCGGTCGGGGTTCGTTTCAATACTGTCCCCCACGCCGTACTCGATGTCCACGGCCGCGCGGGCGTAGTGCGCGAGCTCATCCTTCGCGTGCTCCTTGAACCGGAGATGGTTCTCCCGCATCCCGAGCGAGATAAACCAACTCATGCGCTCCTGCTTCCAATATTCAAACCAGTCCATTGAATCTATCTCTTCGGGCTTCGCCCCGTTCGAAATCCTCTCAATCGGAGATTGAGCGACAGACGCTTTTTGCGTCTTGTTTCCAACGGGGTGAATATAAAATTGCAGCTCCATCTGCTCGAACTCGCGGGAGCGGAAGGTGAAGCCGCCCGGCGTTATCTCGTTCCGGAACGCCTTTCCCACCTGCGCCACGCCGAACGGCAGCTTCACGCGCGTGGAGTCAAGCACGTTCTTGAAGTTCACGTGGACACCTTGCGTAATCTCGCCCCGCAAATAGGTCTTGAGCTTCTCGCCCTCCACGACGCCGAGGTAGGTTTCCACCATCAAGTTAAACTGCTTCGGCTCAGTAAAGTTACCCCTCACACCGCAATTCGGACATGGGGTCTCGTTAGAAATTAGAAATTGGGGATTAGATATTCCGATTTCGTCCGGACGAAATCGGCTGTGGCACTTTTTGCACTCCACGAGCGGGTCAGAGAATGAGGCGAGGTGGCCCGATGCCTCCCAGACCTTCGGGTGCATGATAATCGAGGCGTCGATGCCAACGACGTCAGACCGTTCCTGGACCATCCGCCGCCAAAACTCGTTCTTGATATTTCGCTTGAGTTCCACGCCCAAGGGGCCGTAGTCCCAGGTGCCCGCCAGCCCGCCGTAGATTTCGGAGCCGGGGTAAATGAAGCCGCGGCGTTTCGCGAGAGAGGTGATTTTTTCAAAAAGCTCGGTGGAATTCATCCTGTTAGAGATTTGCATACACTTCCATCTGCCACGCACGTGATTGTGTCATTGCATAAACATACAATTTGAGCGGTGTGCATGCAAATCTCTAACAGGATAAATTACGGCAACACGCGGCCGTCGTTGGGGCCAATGGTGCGGTCGTCGGGTAGGTTGGTGGACAGGGAGGCGACGTTCTGTTCGAAGCCGAGACCAGTGAACTCGTCGGTTGCCGTCATTGACGCCTGACCCACCAGCGACTGAAACTGCCCGATATGCGCATTCGAGGGGGTGGCTCGAACTTGGAAGACGGCTTCAACGGCCGGCGTAAGCACACCGGCGCCCGCCGGAACGCGATCTACCACCCAGGAAACCTCCTGGGTCCGGTCGTTCCAGGTCGGTTTCGCCGAAACACTCGATTGCACGCTCCCGGTCATCGCGACACCCGGCTGGGGTAAGGCGCGAATGCGCACGTCTTTCACGTCGGTAGTCTGGTTTGTGAGTACCCAGTGAATGGTGTACTCGGTGGGCTGGTTCGCCCGTGGCGGGAATGGTCCTTGGTTCGCCACCCGGGCATCCGCATCCCGGTAGAACGCGCGGGTGGTGAAGGCAAGTTCCCCGGCGACCTTCGTCGAGAGCGCTGCCCCCGCGGTCGTCTTCGTGACGCCAACAAGGTAGAACGGCACGGACGGCGAGTCCATAGTAACCTCCGCTCGAACGGTGAAATTCTTGTCGCTTGGTCGAACGAGCGGCAACCGCGGTTTCAGTTTAATCGCAAAGCTTACCGCGCCGCCGGCGCCGGGGTCCAAGAGACGGAGGTTTGGAATATTCGAGGCATTCCAGAGGACGCTACCGTCCAAAGAGTTCTGCTGGCCGTCCGTCGCAAGCGTCGAGAAATCAAAGAGGTCACTCTTCGGGTAGGCACGAATCAGCACGTCCGCGAGCGCGATGCCGCTCGTGTTCTTGTACTGAACGGTGTACACCAGCTGACCCCCCGGCCGCACCACGTAGTCCGCGGAGCCGTTCGCGAGTATGGTGATGGTAATTGGTGCTGGCGCTATAACGAGTGTCGCCGTCTGCTCGATCAAAACGTACTCCTGGCCCGAGAAGCGCGCGGCAATCGATACGGGGATGCCAAACCGGGCGGCATCGGGACCGTCGATGGAACCTGAAAACTGGATGGTGCCCCGCCCGCCCGCCGGCACCGCCCCCACATGCCAGGTGCCGGTGGTCTCGTCCGGTCGAACGCTCGCCTCCGCGAAGGTGAACCCATTGGGGTAGCGCGCACGGATGACCACATCTTTGAAATCGAACCCGGAAACGTTCCGGTATGCGAGCGCTACCGAAATCGGCGTGCCACGGAGGGCCTTCTCCGTGTGGGTGAGTTCGAGCGTCAGCGCATTCTCATTGATCACCAGGTCCCGCGTCTGGTTCGCCTCGAGCTTTCGCTGCCCGTTTTGCGTGTACGACACAGTCACCGAAAGACGCTGGGTGGAGCGAACATCCGCAATTGGAAGGAGTGTAAAACGCTTCTGCACCACCGCGCCGGTCCCGATATCCCCCAGAACCTGTGCGGGAGGCCCGGCGCGCTGGTCCGTCTCCGTCACCAGGACGAGGCCGGCTGGAAGCCCGAGGACGAGCGTCGCGGTGCGGAGCGGCGTCTCACGCTGGTTCGAGACGGTGATCGTGACCCCAAAGGGCACCCCGCGGTACAGGCGGTCGGGACCGTCGATGGCCACGTCCACCGTGCCAACATCCCGGTTCGCCGCCATAATGAATACGGTGGCGACCGCGATGACGCCGACCCCCACCAGGATGCTCCCAATAAGCAACAACCGCGGTTTGTGCGGCGGCACCGGATGATTCGGGGAATCCTCGGACGCCCAATGGTCGGGGACCGGCGGTGGCGGTGCGGGAGCGACTACCCGCTCCGCGCCGCGCTTCACCGGGTCGAATTCCTTCTTATAGAGCTCCTCCTCGAGGTCGCGCAGTGACATGATGAATATAGTTTACCCTGTTAGAATTTTACAGACAAACTTTGTAAATCAACAATTATACTAGTGTTGGCACAAAGCTGTGTGCATATTAACAATGATGGTCTGTAAAATTCTAACAGGGTGAACCCTGTTTTGGTTTTGCATACAACGTACGATTTAAGTAGTGTGTGCGCAAATCTCTAACGGGGTGAGTCCCAGAAATTTACATGCCAGCGTCCGTCATGAGAACGAAGGAGGTGTCACCGTGTTCGTATGTGAAATAAGATGCGTTACGGCAAAAGTGGTGCGGGGTTTACACGCGCACCCGATCCAAGAATGGGAATGGTCGCGCGCACGCATCGCAGAAAACGAGATGGTCGGGAAAGACGAACTGCGCCGCGGGCGAGGCACCACACCTGCCACACCGGACCCCGCGCGGGTCATGCCCCAGAAGCGCAAGCGTCTCCGCTACCGACGCCGTACCGAGCCCAAACGACTCGGTGAGGTGCTGCCAGAGGTGGGGGTCGGCGACATGCGGTGGCGCGAGCCGCCGCACGAGCGCGAGAAGTTCCAGTACGCGCCCGAGCATCGCTGGGTCGGCGCGGAGCGCGGGGAACCGATCAAGCGTCGCGACATCAGTCACGGTAAACCGGTTCGCCTTGACGAGCCGGGTGAGTACGAGCGTCGCGGCATCGAGGTGCGGCGAAAGCTTTGAGCGCGTCCGCGCCCCGCCCACGACCCGCGCAGCGATCGGACCGAACGACTCGGTGAAGAGGTCGACCACCCAGTCCTGCTCGCGGTACGGATGGCGTCCCAGCACGATCGCATTCGTAACGTACTCTTTCATCCTGTTAGAGTTTTACAAACAACCTTTGGTCATAGGGATAAATTTGTATTAGCAACAAGCGTTTTTATATTTCATGAAAATTATCGGTAAAATTCTAACAGGGTGAATCCTACCACAGCCGCGGATGCGCGAGATAGTACCGGAGGCGCGAGCGGAGAAAGTGCCGGCGGCGCGTGGTGGGGTGTGTCTGTGCATCCAGGTGAAGCGCCGATGAAACCGGAGCATACCACACCTCTCGGCCGACTTCGCGGGCCCGCGCACAGTAGTCCGGACCTTCATAAAACATCCAGTAGCGCTCATCGAAACCCCCGAGTGCCGAGAAGAGCGTCCGTGGCGTCATGCAGGCCATTTCCACGACCCAATCCACGCGCCGGGCGATATCGGGAACGAAATTCAGCGTGAACGGCTCGGCAATTCGCTCGAGCGTCGTACGAAGAAACGGAAGAATTTTCCATGCGTTGATACATACGCCCTGCAAAAGGTCGCGAAGCGGCGATCCGTCATGGCCGAAGCTCCACCAGATTCTCCCGCCGCCCTCCCCGACGATCCGGCCGCTCGCCACGCCAACAATCGGATGCTCGTCGAGAAAATTCGCGAGTGCCTCGACATACCCGGGAGCAGGCACGACGTCGCTGTCGAGAAACAAAAGGTGTTCTCCGGTCGCGCGAGCGGCGCCCGCGTTTCGCGCGTGTGTCGGCCCGCTGTTTATGGCAAGTGAAACCACCGTGACCGGAAACTGCTGTGCGACCGTGAGCGAGCTATCCTCGGATGCATCGTCCACCAGGATGACCTCCCTAACCCGCGGTTCGCCGACGACGGCATCAAGGCACCGGGCGAGCGTCCGCGCGCCGTTGTAGTTCACGACAACGACCGAGACGGTCCGCTGCGTATAGTCCATAGATTTATACTACCGTTTCACTGCACGCAGAGCGAGTTGTGTGTCTGTTTATAAGCGAGCGGAACATTCCTGACGGCAACTCTCGGAGCGCGACGGCGCGAGAGGTGTAGGGCGACGCGCGAGCCAGCGCGGACGCCCGGTGCCGTCAGGAACGTTCCACGAGCGCCTTCGGCGTCTTCCAGAACCCGAGCCGGAACCGCCCGCCGAGCGCGAGCCGGGTCTGCGCCTCGAGCGCGGGGATACTGCCGAACACGATGAAGGTGAGGGGCATGAGCACCCACTGGAGAAGCGCCCAGAGCGACCAGGTCCAGTGCCGCCCTTTTTCACGGTAGGCCGGAATGATGAACAGCGAGAGAAACGCCGAGGTGATGATACCGACCGAGCTTAAATTCACAAGCCATCCGGTGATGCGCGGCAGGTTGTAGGAAATCACGGTAGTGCGGAATAGGTCGCCGCCCAGGACGTTCGGGAGAACGCCGAAGAGAAAGATGATGAATGAGCTCGTTGCCCAGGAGTAAAACCCGTCGAACGTCCGCCAGAGCCAAAACCAGCGAACGCGAACCGGGATGCCGGGGGTGCGGGAGAGCGCCTCGATGAGGTACGGAAAGTTCTCGACACCCCACGCCCAGCGACGCTGCTGCTTGTAGAGGTTCCGCATTGCGCCCAAAAAACTTCGGCCAGCGACGGCGTCCATGTAGACAGGGTAGATGAGCGGCACCGACCGCCAGTCGCCCCGGTACCGAAGAAGGCACTGGAAAAAGATTCGGGAATCCTCCGAAACGATGGTGGAATCCCAGTACCCGACTGCGACGAGCGCGGGGAGCGGCATCGAGTGCGAAGAGAAGGTCACGAGCTGCTCCGGCCGCCCCTGCTGCATGAGCTGCCAGAAGGTCGCGGAGAGCCCGATGAGGCGGGCGAACACCGGCACGGTGTGGAAATTGTTCGAGAAGATAGGCGTCGGCTGGTAGCTCGACCGGAGCGGGTGCGCCGCGGTGAGAAACCGAAAGGTGAGGATACCGAAGTATTCCGGGGCGACGCGCGTGTCCATGTCGAATACGGACACCAGCACGGTGTCGTGCGGGATACCGCGGGCATCGATGAGCTCCCGAACCGCCGTCCGCGCCGCCCAGGTTTCGTTCGATCCCTTACCCGGCAATTCGCCGGGGATTTCGCCGGGATGCACCGTCGTTAAAAAACCGCCAAACTCGTTCCCGAACTCGGCCTGTATCGCTACCGCGACCGCCATATCCTCTGTCCCGCCCCGCTCCTCCCCTGCAAGCACGACCAAAAGCCGTTCACGCGGATAATTCGCCGCCACGAGCGCACGGAGACTCGCGCGAATAACCTCGCGGGACTCGCGATAGAACGGGAAAATGACGAGATGTCGGACTGTTTCCCACCTCCCTTCCTGCTCTGCGCGCAATCGAGCCACCCAATCGGTTCGCATGTTCCGTCGAAGGGCGTGGAAGGAAACTACGAGGTGGGAGAAAAGATAGAGCACCTTAAAGAGCCAGTAGAGGTCGTAGAGGACAATGAAGACAACCACGACGCTCGGCAGCTGCCACGAGGCGACCACGAGAAACACGAGCGTGAGCCAGGCGGTGGCCGCAGGAATGCACTCGAGTACGCGGCGCATAGGGATAGGGTGCCCCTAGTAGAGCAGGATACGGAACATGTCGTCGAGTGAGACCGACCCCCCGCCAATCGTCGCGAGGAGAACGCTTGCGACAAGGATCAAAAGCTCGAATTCATATCCCCCGACAAACCTGTTGCCGGACCGCTTCTTGAATACGATGACCAAGAATTCGACCACCGTAAGGAGCGCGGCAATCTGCGTGAAGAGCCCGAATATGATGAGGAGACCCCCAAAAAACTCGACGGTTCCCGCCACTACCGCCCACACGCGTGCGGGGCGAAATCCCATCGCGCGCAGTGTGTCGGCTACCGCCGCAATGTTCCGGAGCTTGGGCCAGCCGTGCGCGACGAGGATGGCGCCAAGCACGAGCCGGAGCGCCAGAATGCCGTAATCGCTGAACACAAGCAAAGAAGGAATCATGCGGGGAAAATTTGAACTCCTTAACTATATACTATAACTCCGCGAGGGGCGAAAAAAGGTCGCTGATTCCGCGGCGAACCATTGATGAACTACGGCTTCCGCGCAGATCGGATGTATTGAAACATCTGAACCATAATTACTGCGCCACGCACCACCATGACAACCATGACGGCGAGGATGATAGAGGCGACTATCATAAAAACTCCTACGTACAGTTTTTGAGTTATGCTGTTTCGGTGGACTGCAGATACTATACGCCGACCCCGTGACTATTTCATGCGTTGTGTTGCGTTCGGGTGCGGCATATTGAATACTCTTAGCAAACTATCTATGCGCATCCTCGCTATTGAAACTTCCTGTGACCCTTCGGTAAACTCAGGGCAAGTTTGTGCGGAGCTGTCCTGGAACATGGAAATGGTATCCCTATGAGAATTTTAGCTATTGAAACTTCCTGTGACGAAACGGCGCTCGCGCTCGTCGAGTGCTCGGGCGGCCTCTCTGCCCCGCGCGTCCGCGTCGTGAAAAACCTCGTCGCCTCGCAGGTCGCGGTTCATGCCCCGTGGGGCGGCGTGGTGCCGATGCTCGCGAAGCGGGAACACCTGAAGAATTTGCCGCTGGTTTTTAGCAAACTGTCCGCCAAAGGCGGAAAAACTCGTAAACTAGTAACTAAAAAACTAAAAACTAACATGCTCGCGGTGACCGTCGGCCCCGGTCTCGAACCAGCACTTTGGGCAGGCATCGAGTTTGCAAAGGAGCTGCAAAAAACACGATTCCCGAAAACCCCTCTCATCGGCGTGAACCATCTTGAGGGGCACCTCTACAGTTTTCTGCTCACACAGAAAACTGCAAATATTAAATCCGAAATCCTAAATCTTAAAAGACTCTTTCCCGCCGTCGCGCTCATCGTCTCGGGTGGCCACACCATCCTGCTCCGTGTGGACTCGCTCACAAAATGGAAGAAGCTCGGCGAGACGCGCGACGACGCGGTCGGTGAGGCATTCGATAAGGTGGCGCGTATTCTCGGCCTCCCCTACCCGGGCGGACCGGAAATTGAAAAACTCGCGGCGAAGGGAAACCCGGATGCCATCCCCTTCCCACGCCCCATGCTTCATTCGAAGGACTATGACTTCAGCTTCTCGGGATTGAAGACGGCGGTGCTGTACTATGTGCATGACCAACAACTGATTCATCCCGAGCAGGAACGAGGGACAACAAACAACCGACAACAAAAAGCAGATATTGCCGCGAGCTTCCAAAAGGCGGCGGTGGATGTGCTCGCTACAAAAACGGCGCGGGCAGCGCGGGAGGTCGGCGCGCGGTCCATTCTTCTCTCGGGCGGCGTCGCCGCGAACTCAGCCCTGCGCCGCCGGTTGTCGGTCGTCAGTCGTCAGTTGTCGGTTACATTCGTGGTTCCGCCCGTCCATTTCAACACCGATAATGCGACCATGATTGCGGTCGCCGCCTATGTCGCGCACCTGCGGAAGAGGCGGTACCCCCTCCGCGCGAACGGCACGCTTGGTATATAAGCGCCCGAACAGTATTCGGGCGTCTTTTTAAACCATCATTCACAGCGTCGGAAAATAGGCGTCGTAATGCATAAATGGGAGCTTCCAGAAATTTTTGTTTGCGGGCGGGGGGAGTTTATTCACCCACTCCAGCAACCGATCGCTCACCAGCGCAACGAGTGGCTCATCGTAAAACAGCGGGTATATAACGCCGACGATATCATGCCCCGCGAGCTGATCCTCGGTGAGATCATGAGGGTTGCGAGGCACATGACTACCCGACCGCATCTCAATGCTGTCTACAAAAACAGAAACAGCGTCTTTTGGGGATAGGCCTGTGTAATTTTCTGGGAGCTGGGCGGAAAAAAACATCCAACCCAGACTATCCGCGGCGGCAACTGGTCCTTTCTCGATTCTTTTCATATATCCTCCTTATGAAATGATTTGAATTTGGGATTGGTCTAAAGGTCTTTGTACTATACAAATGAATATCGGTCAATATGTGTTAGAGAGACATTCCTACATTCTGCAGAATGTAGGAATGTTCTGAAAATAGTTCAGGGCCCGCGGTGGGCCCTGTATTTTTCATGTGCTCTTTTTATTGAATGCACATGAACACCTCCTCACTCAGGATGGTACTGTACGCCAATGCGTACCATGCCTGAATGTCAATCTCTTCCATGAGAATCATCTCATGGAACTCTCGCTCCCCTTGTGAGAGCTGGTAAAATCGATACTCCTTTTTCATAACTCCTCCTTGTTCGGTGGCTGAAAAAAACAAAGTGAATTATTTTCTTTTTGTATTATATCATACAAAGTTGACAGATGTCAATGGTTGTTTTTCCGTGTAAATCCGCAGGTTTTCCCGCTATACTGAAAACTCAATGCTCGCGAGCGTCTACGACCCGAAGCAGACCGAGGACCGCATCTATCGACGGTGGGAGGCGAGCGGCTACTTTAACCCCGACCGGCTCCCCGGCGAACGCACGGAGCCCTTCGTCGTCTACATGCCCCTCCCGAACATCACCGGGACGCTCCATATGGGGCACGCCTTGGATAACACCCTTCCCGACGCCCTCGTCCGGTACTACCGGATGAAGGGTCGTCGGACGCTCTGGCTTCCCGGCACCGACCATGCGGGCATCGCCACGCAGTACATAGTCGAGAAGCAGCTGAAGAAGGAGGGTGTCTCCCGGTTCGACATCGGCCGCGAAGCGTTCATCGAGAAGGTGTGGGAATGGAAACGGGAGTACGGCGACATCATCATCTCACAACTGAAGAAGCTTGGTGTGTCCGCGGACTGGTCGCGCACACGGTTCACGATGGACCCCGCGTACGCGGCGGACGTCACCCGGGCGTTCATCCACTACCACGAGAAGGGGTGGCTCTACCGAGGCTTCCGGACGGTAAACTGGTGCCCACGGTGCGCCACTTCGCTCTCCGAGCTCGAGTTAGAATACCGGGACGAGGACGCGATGCTCTGGTACATCAAGTACTCCGATCGCGTCACCGTTGCAACCACGCGGCCAGAAACCATGCTCGGCGACACCGCCGTGGCGGTGAACCCCACAGACGAGCGGTACCGCAATGTGGTGGGAACGACCGTCACGCTCCCCTTGACCGGACGAATCATCCCCGTTGTCGCGGACCAAGCCATCGACCCCGCCTTCGGCACCGGCGCCGTGAAGGTGACGCCGGCGCACGATGTCACAGACTATGAAATCGGCGAGCGCCATAAGCTCGAGACACTTCAGGTCATTGACGCGCGCGGCAGAATGACGGCGGCCACCGGTGCGGCATACGAGGGGCTCACGGCCGCCGAGGCGCGCACGCGGGTGGTTGTAGCGCTCGAGCAGGAGGGCCGCATCGTGAAAATTGAGCCCTACCCGCACCGCGTCGCCGTCTGCTACCGGTGCGCGAGCGTCATCGAACCCATCCCATCCGCCCAATGGTTCCTGAAAATGAACGAACTCGCAAAGCGGGCGCTCGAGGCGGTGGCGGGCGGTGCCGTTCGCATCCGCCCCGAGAACTTCTCAAAGGTATACACGAACTGGCTCGGGAACATCCGCGATTGGACGGTCTCGCGGCAGATTTGGTGGGGGCATCGGCTTCCTGTTTATTTTTGTAAAAATAAACAGGAAGCTGGTGAAGAAAAAGGACAAAAGTCCGCCAGAGGCGGATCCGCCTCTGGCGGAAAAAAAGATGTGATTACGAGCGAGCAATAT
>JAUSKB010000006.1 GCA_030647415.1 bacterium | reverse complement strand
CTCCTGCGGGAAGAGTGTGATCCGTATCGCGCCTCCGCTATCAATGAGCAAATCCGAAATGGATGAGGGGTTGAGGTTGTTTGAGGAGGCATTGACGGCGGCAGAGAAGGAAGTGAAGTAATCAGTAATCAGTGGACAGTGTTTGGTAGAAAGTGAAATCCATTGGTCGAGTAGGATTGGGCGCTTTTCCATTTCCGTATAATCACCAACATGTGAAAAGAAGAAAGAGAAGACCTTCGAGAAATTGAAAATCTCGAAGGTCTACCTAAAACTGCCATTCCTCACCCATCCACACACCCAAGTGATAAAATAACCATTGCTTCCCGTTTTTCATCCTTCATCCTTCATCTCTCATCCTTTCCCTCATGCTCACTTCCAACATACTCCCCGACTTCCGCGTTCGCCAACGAGACTATTTGCTTGAAATCTCGCGCATGCTCACTCAGGAATTGGATCTTGAGAAATTGCTGGCGCGCATTTTACTTGTCTCGATTGAGATGCTGGCAGGGCAGGCGGGTTTGATCGCGCTCAAACAACCCGACGGCTGGCGCGTATCTGCCGCGCATAATATCGCGCCTGCTTTCCTGAGTTATCTCACTCCTTTACTGGCAGATGAATTTGTGCGCGAACTGGATGTGCGGGAACTCAATCGCATGCTAAAGGAATTGACCTACACCGCCAGCACGGGCTTGCTCAACGGCACAGGTCTGCCCCTGGCCGCACATGGACAGGTCATCGGCGTGATCTTTATCTTCCGCAATTATGCAGACCTGTTCACCCCAAACGACCGCGTACTCCTGCAATCCTTTGCAGATCAAGCCGCCATTGCAGTCTTCAACGCCCAGATTTATGGGCAGGTCTCCTACGAAAAGAAACGTCTGGATGCCCTGCTTGATTCCGCCGCAGACGGCATTCTCATTCTCGACTCAAACCTCCAGATTGAACGATGTAACGAAGCCTTTGAAAAATTCTTCGGTCAAACACGCGGGCAGATCACAGGCAAAACGCATAACGAGATCGTTCAATGGAAGAAGGAGCCGCACGGCAGGACGCTGGAAGAATCCGTTGCGGATGGTTGGCCGCTGACGCCCAATGCAACCCTGTATGTGGAAGGTGATCTTGAACGCCCGCTTCCGCCGCCGCTTCCAGTTGGCATCACCTACGCGCCGTTGCTTTCCGAGGCAGGCAAACTACGCAATGTCATTGTGAGCGTGCGTGATATTACACATTTCAGAACCGCAGATGAACTCAAGGCAACCTTCATTTCGATTGTCAGCCACGAACTGCGGACGCCGGTGGCCTTGATCAAAGGCTACGCCTCCACACTTCGGCGCGACGATGCAAAATGGGACAAGCTCACCATCAGCGATTCGCTGGCTGTGATCGAAGAGGAGGCCGATCGTTTATCCAGGATGATTGATGATCTGCTGGATGCCTCGCGCCTTCAGGCGGGAGGCATCAGCTTGAACCATGCCGATGTTGCCCTCCCCAGCCTCGCCTTAAGAGTGACCGAGCGTTTTGCGCCGCAATCCCCAAAGCATGGACTCGTCACCGATTTCCCATCAAACTTCCCGGTCATC
The DNA here is from genome assembly GCA_030647415.1 of bacterium. Lineage (GTDB taxonomy): Bacteria > Patescibacteriota > Minisyncoccia > UBA6257 > GWB1-50-10 > JAUSKB01. The sequence continues at coordinate 1,208 of JAUSKB010000006.1, read as the reverse complement.
CTCGGCGACGAAAATCGTTTGGAGCAGGTCATTTCAAATCTGGTATCGAATGCGTTGAAGTACGCATCGGAAGGCGAGATAAAAATCAGCGGCACGGTGCGCCCTGAACAGGTAGTCGTTTGCGTCAGTGACCAGGGACCCGGCATTGAAGCCAGAGATATTCCGCATATTTTTGATCGTTTCTACCGTTCGACAAACGCCGTGAAGCAGACGAAAGGCGCGGGGCTTGGTCTCTACCTCGCGCGCGCGATTGTGGAGGCTCACGGCGGGCGCATCTGGACTGATCCGAAGCCTGACGGCGGCCTTCGCCGTGGCGCGAGGATCTGTTTCTCACTTCCGAGGTGATGATCAGACCTGACATGTTTCACACATACCACGATTGACCTCATTCTTTGCGCGGACAAGCATCACAAACAATCAAGGTTCTTCGGAAACATGTCAGGTCTTAACCCAATGGTAAAATCAACCCAAAAACCAACATAAGGATTATCTCATGCCCAAAACAATCCCCCCTCGCAATAAGATCGAAAAGAAATACACATGGAACGCTGAAAGTGTTTTTAAATCCTCCAAGGAATGGGAAGCCGAATTACAAAGCATTTTGAAAGACCTCCCCAATGTAAAAAAATATCAAGGCAATCTGGGAACTTCCCCGGAGACCCTGCTCCAGGCCATGCAAAGCATCGAAGCGCTGATGAAACGCGTAATGCACGTTTATATGTATGCGGCGTTTTCATATAACGTGGATACCACCGACCAAAAAGCGACTGCCTTGCTCGGAAAAGCGCAGGGCATGTATGGTCAAGTGGCGGGCGCGGTTTCCTTCCTCAATCCTGAACTGCTTCAAATTGGCAAGGCCGTGCTGGATGACTGGATGAACAAGAACGAGAATTTGAGTGTCTACCGCCAAAGCATGCGTGACCTCTTTCGCCAGCAGGAACATGTCCGTTCCAGCGAAGTGGAGGAACTGCTTGGAACGTTGGCAGACCCTTTGGGCGGCGCAGATAATAGCACCAGCATGCTGGTCAATGCGGATTTCAAGTTTGCACCCGCAAAAGACAGCAAAGGAAAAAAGGTGGAAGTAACGCAGGGCAATTTCCATAATTCCTTGATGGAAGACCCCGACCGCAAAGTAAGGCAAAGCGCCTTTGAAAGCTACATGGACAAGCATATCGAATTCAAGAATACGCTTGCCACCAACCTTTCAA
>JAUSKB010000005.1 GCA_030647415.1 bacterium | reverse complement strand
TTGCAAGACCGGACCCCGCAGGAGGTTTTAGATACCTACCGGAAACGGGTGCGAGAAAACAAAAAACACCGCGGTGTGCGGGTTCGGTGAGGGTGTCCTAATTCGGGGGGTATGGCGGGTCGTAAAGAACAAGAGTATTGTACATCGAACAAATGCTATTTGTCAAGGTGCTATGCTGTAGCATAGCACCCCATGAAAATCGGCTCAGGTAGGTAGTAATCTCAATGTTTGGGAAGTCCGACTTCCCAAGGAAGGCGGACTTCCGCCGGAGACTGTAGTCGAACTTCCGAACCCTACAAGGTACACTTGATGGGGAATGACGACGAAGACATTTGACGAGCTGTACCGCCAATTGAATCCCGCGCAGCGGGAGGCGGTGGATGCGATTGAAGGCCCGGTCATGGTGGTGGCCGGACCGGGGACGGGGAAGACGCAGGTTTTGACCCTCCGCATCGCGAACATCCTCCGGAAGACGGACGTGCCGCCGGAGGCCGTCCTCGCTCTGACCTTCACCGATTCCGGTGCCATCGCCATGCGGCGGCGGCTTTCGGAAATGATCGGGAGCCCCGCCTACCGCGTGAATATCAGCACCTTCCACGGCTTTTGCAACGGTATCATTCAAACCTATCCGGAAGAATTTCCGCGCATCGTGGGGTCCCTGCCGCTCACGAAGATTGATCAGCTCGAGATTGTCGCGGCGCTCGTCGCGGAACTCCCGCTCGTCGAGCTGAAGCCCTTCGGCGACCCGGCCTACTATGTTCGGACCATCGCTGATCGGCTGAATGACCTGAAACGCGAGGGAGTCGCGCCCGAGACCTTCCGCATCATCGTAAGCGGGGCACAGGCCCGCTTCGACCGGACGCCGGAGCGCCACCACGCGAAGGGCGCACACGCCGGGAAGCTCAAGGGGGAGTACCAGCGGCTGGAGAAGCGGATTCGAAAGAACCGCGAGCTCGCCGACCTCTATGATGCCTATGAAGTACGGCTCGCGACGAGCCGCCGGTACGACTACAGCGACATGATTATGGAGGTGCTTCGGACGCTCGAGCGGAACGGCGACCTGCTCCTCGCGCTCCAGGAACAGCACCAGTACCTTCTTGCTGACGAGCACCAGGACGCGAATAACGCCCAGAACCGAATCCTGGAGCTTCTCTCGAGTTTCCACCCGAACCCAAACCTGTTCATCGTCGGCGACGAGAAGCAGGCGATATTCCGCTTCCAAGGGGCCTCGCTCGAGAATTTCCGTTATTTCCAAAATAAGTATCCGGAAGCGAAGCTCATCGTGCTTGTCTTAAACTACCGATCAAGCCAGCTCCTCCTTGATGCCGCGCATGGCCTCCTCCCGGGCGCGCAAACGCTCCGAAGCTCGCTCGGGCACCCGCCCGTTCCAATCCGGCGGGTCGGCCTCACCACGCCGGAGGCCGAGGCGAGGTTCGTGGCAACGGACATTGCCGATGCAACGGGCCGCGGCACCGCGCCCGAGGAAATCGCCGTCCTCTACCGCGATAACCGCGACGCCTTCCCCATCGCGCAAGCGCTTGAGCAGGCGGGAGTGCCCTTCGGCATCGAGTCGGACCGGGACCTCTTGGGCGACCTCGACCTCCGGAAGCTCATGAAGCTGCTCCGCGCAGTGGACGCATTCGGTGACCAAGCAGCCTTCATCGAGGCGCTCCACGTCGATTTCCTGGGCGTGCCGCCGCTCGACATCTACAAGCTCCTAGCCGCAGCGTCGAAGGAGCGCGTCTCCGTGTATGACATCGCGCGCTCGCCGGGGTCGCTTTTGCGCATCGGGTGCGAAGCGGGCGAACGTATAAGCACTCTCTATCGCACATTCGCCGGCTGGGCGACCGGAGCGAAGAATCAGCCGCTGCCGGATCTCGTCGAATGGGTCATCCGGGAATCCGGATTCCTTGCACATATTATGGGTGGTCCCGACCCGGCCGGCCGGCTCGAACCGCTGAACTCCTTCTTCGATGAGGTTCAGGAGCTCATGGAAGCCCACCGCGACTACCAGCTCCATGACCTCATCCGGTACCTCGATCTCCTTGATGTGCACGGCATCGCCATCCGGCGACCCGGAGGCATTCGTCTTTCGGGCCGGGTCCGGCTCATGACCGCGCACCGGTCGAAGGGATTGGAATTCGATGCGGTCTACATCACTGGCGCGACTGACGGACACTGGGGGAACCGCCGGTCGTCGGACCGGCTGCCGCTCCTTGCCCCGGTCTTCCGGCTCGAGACGGGGGGGGACGTGCTGGAAGACATCGATGGCGGGGAGATTGCCGACGAGCGCCGCCTCTTTTATGTGGCGCTCACCCGCGCCCGAAAACAGGTGACGGTGACCTATCCGGTGCGGCGGACCGACGGCAAGGAGCTCCTCCCTTCGGTCTTCGTCGGCGAGCTTCGGCCGGAGCTTGTCGATACCGTGGACGCTGCCGGATTCGAGACGGCGCTTCTCGAATCTCCGGAAACTCGGTTTACCGCACCGCCCCCGCCGGTCGGGTTGAGCTTCAAGGATCAGGAGTTCATCCGAGAGCTTTTTATGAAGAACGGGTTGTCCGTGACGGCGCTGAACAACTATCTTGCGTGCCCCTGGCGGTACTTCTACACGAACCTACTCCGTATCCCGAGTTCGAAGACGCGGCACCAGATGTACGGCACGGCCGTCCACGCGGCCCTTCGGGACCTTTTTGCGTCGGCAAAAGACCGGGCGCTGTCCCGCGACGCGCTCCTCGCCGCATTCGAGCGGCACCTGACCGCCGAACCGTTGGACCCGAATGAGTACCCGGCGATGCTCGCGAGGGGCACGGCGGCGCTCCAGGGCTACTTCGACCGCTACCACGAGTCATGGCGCACGAACGTCCTTGCCGAGTTCAGCGTGCCGGGCGTCCTCATCGCGCCGGACGTTCACCTCGGATCGACCGAGTCGGGACGGGTGCGGCTCACTGGAAAGATCGACAAGTTGGAGTTCCTGGGGAGTGGCCCCGAGGTGAACGTTGTGGACTACAAGACCAGCAAGCCGAAATCGCGGGGCGAACTTGAAGGAGCGACGAAGTCTGCGACGGGGAACGAGAAGCGCCAGCTCGCGTTCTACCGCATCCTCCTCGACCTCCACGATACTGGCAGGTACCGCATGGTTTCCGGCGACATCGACTTCATTGAGCCCGACGCGAAGGGAAACTACCACCGCGAGTCCTTCACGATCGACGAGCGCGAAGTCGGGGAGCTACAGCAGCTTATACTCCAGACCGCAGACGAAATTTGCTCACTCGCGTTCTGGGATCGCCGATGCGGTGAGCCCGGGTGCGAGTGGTGCGCGTTCCGGGAGCTCATGTGAGACCCATAGTGCGAATATACCATTAGTGACGGCCGTCACTAATGGTATATTTTATGACACGACCGACATAAAAGGGCAGGAATACTGTGTTATACTTATACCCATGAAGCACTACATCTGCCATGGCGGGTGTGGTGGCGTCTCCGAGACGCCAGGTACCTGCCAGACTGTCGCGTGCCCCCAACACCAGGAGCCGCTCGAGGCGTGCGATTGCCTGGACGGGCGACACTACGGTGTCCTGGGCGCATCCGAGGACTGGGGTGCGGAGGAGGAGCGGGACGAGTAGGAGGAAGTTTCTAGGGGCGAAACATTGGAATCTCCAAAGGCTTCGCCTCTGTGTGGTGCGGTGCTGTGGTGCGGTGCTTGCGTTTTAGGGGTGGGTATGGTACACTGGACTCACGTAAGGTAGGTTTCTTAGGTGGGTCTTCGAGTCCCGACCAGTCGGGATGAGACGCTCGGGTAGGGTGATACCCTCGGCGAACCAGAGACGAGCTTGAGTGGTCGCCCTACTTGTACGTATACGCACACAATACAAACCCAAGCGAACGTAATATGGCGAAGCGATTGTATGTTGGCGGTCTTCCGTACCGGACGACTGACCAGGAGCTCACAGAAGCATTCGCGCAGGCGGGTACGGTGACTTCGGCGACCATCATCATGGATAAGATGCGCGGTCAGTCGAAGGGTTTCGGATTCGTGGAAATGTCCACGGACGAGGAAGCGCAGAAGGCTATCGAGATGTGGAACGGAAAGGAACTCGCTGGCCGGACGCTCACGGTAAACGAAGCGCGCCCGATGGAGGCTCGGCCTCGCGGAGGAGGCTTTGGTGGCGGCGGTTTTGGTAGCGGCGGTGGCCGCGGCCGCGGTCAGGACTACGGCGGCGGCTACTAAAAAGCCCCGACGGAACCAACAAACACACCCTTCGGGGTGTGTTTGTGTTTCCGGGGCGATGGGGGGTTACCCTGTTAGAGTTTTACACGCACGCCCTTCAAAAACATACCTGCTGGTACTAATACCAGCAGGTATACATCCAAAAGGATTCTCTGTAAAACTCTAACAGGGTAAAATTGTATGCAACTCTCTAACAGGGTATACTCGAATCATCATGCCGCCGTACGCACGACGAACGAGGAATATTTATGATCCCGCATCTTCCGAGCCGTTCAAATTGAGCCGTTCGAAGCTTGACCTTTTTCTGAACTGTCCCCGGTGCTTCTACCTGGACCGGCGGCTCGGCATCGCGCCACCGCCCGGACCGGCGTTTACGCTGAATGTCGCCGTAGATGTGCTCCTGAAGAAGGAATTCGACATCCATCGGGCGCAGGGCACGCCGCACCCGCTGATGCACGCCTATGGTCTGAAGGCGGTGCCGTTCCGGGACCCCCGGATGGGGGTATGGCGGGAAAACTTCGTCGGCGTCCAGCACCTCCACACCCCGACGAATTTTTTGGTTTTCGGCGCCGTTGACGACCTCTGGGTGGCGGATGAGGGAACCATGATCCATGTCGTCGATTACAAGGCGACCTCGAAAGACGGCGAGGTGGAGCTTGGCGACACGAAGTGGCACAACCAGTACCGCCGGCAGATGGAGGTGTACCAGTGGCTCCTCCGCAAGAACGGGCTCACGATTTCCGATACCGGCTACTTTGTCTACGTGAACGGGAAGAAGGACCGTGCGGCATTCGACGGGAGGCTCGAATTTGACGTGAAGCTCATCCCGTACCGGGGGAGCGATGGATGGGTCGAGGGAGCGCTTACTGCGGCCGCCGCCTGTTTGAACGGGCACGCCATGCCCGCCGCATCCGCAGAGTGCGAATTTTGCGCCTACCGGGCGCTGGCTGTGACAGCAGAAAAAACTATAACCTGAAGACTGAAAAACGTAGACTAGGTAAGACAAACGTATGGACCCATCGCTTTTCAATATCAACCCCACCGTCCTCCTCCTTATACTCGCATGGACCATACCGTGGAAGGGTGTGGCGCTATGGAAGGCCGCACGTCAGTCCAACCAGAAGTGGTTCATTGTGCTCTTGGTAGTGAACACGCTCGCCATCTTGGATATCCTCTATATTTTTGTATTCAGTAAACGATTTGACCGTGCTTCCCGTGAACATTCCGACAGTGCCCCCCGTGACCGGTCCGACGATATGTCACACAGAATCACATAATTTCGTTTTCATGAATGGTACCGGCGTTGGAAAGACTATACCGCCATCCCTTATCGAGCGTGCCCGTCGCGGCGAATCAGGTGCGTTCGAGGAACTCTATCGGACGCTCTTTACCCCGGTGTACCGGTATGTCGCCGCGCGCATCGGTGACCGGAATCTTGCCGAGGATATCGTGCAAACGACCTTTCTGAAGGCCTACCAGGCGCTTGACCGATTCGAGGAGCGGGGCGTGGACCCGCGCGCGTACCTTCTCACCATCGCGCGGAACACCGTCATCGACCACTGGAAAAAGCGTACGGAGGTCGCGTTCGCGGATACGGACGCCGTTGATGGGGAGGGCGAACCGGAACGGGATGCGATTCCCGACCCTGCCGCATCAGCAAGCGATGTTATCGACCGGGCGTTGCTACGAAACGACCTTCGGACAGCCCTCCTACTCCTCACCGCAGACCAGCGCGATGTCCTCTCACTCAAGTTCTTTGCCGAGCGGACCACGGAGGAAATCGCGCGCGAGCTCGAAAAGTCGCCCGAGGCGATCCGGCAGCTACAGAGTAGGGGGCTCAAGGTGCTCCGCGAACATCTCGCCGGCGCACCGTGGACCTGCCCGCGATAGCCTTAGCGACAGTGAGCCTCGCAGACCCAGTAGGATTCAACTGTACTTCACCTCCTATGCCAGATCAAAACCACCTTCCACCCTTCATCGACACGCTGTCGGTCGAAGACGCGCTCAACCTTCTTGATCGCGGCATTCCGATTTCGGAGATATTTAGCACCTACCCGAACATCGGTTCGGAGGTTCGCGAGACACTCACGCTCATCAGGTCCCTTGAACGCGAGCGGGACCGCGTGGAGCCTCCCCGCGAGTTGCTTCAGCGCGTCCTCCGCTCGGTCCCCGCGGGTCACGGTGCCGGCATTTTCACACGCCTCATGAATCTGCGCCGGCCCGTCATGTTCGCGGTCCCGCTCGCCGTATTTGCCGCACTCGCGCTCATCGTTGTGAACACGCTGCTTCCGCTCGGTCAGCCGAGCGAACTTCCTTTCACGAGCCCACCAATCGAGCGCCGCTCCGACGGGGAGAAAATACCTACGCCGGAACCGCTCAAGCGCGGGGCACCAGATGTGCCACCTGCTCCAGGCGTTATGGTGCCGGAACGGTCCGGTGTGGCAGCACAAACGGGTTTAAGCCCGATTGACACGGTGATTTTAGGGGTCATCGATGAGGGCACTCGCGAGCTTGCGGGAGCCACCGACGAACGGGCAACCGAGTACGGGCAGTTTGATGTCGATACTGCCGCCGTGAACGATTTTCGCGGTATCTCAACGACGACCGTGTTTTCAAGCTCATCGCCGACCGCCGCAGAGTTTTGTGCGACGGTAAGCTCGACCGCCGCATCGTTCGCGCGGGAGGTCGCCGAACGCTCGCAGCGCGGTGACGCGCGCTTCACCGAGCGGAGCCGTGACATCGTCGACGCGAGGTTCCGCACGGATGCAAACCGGGTGGCAGCTCGGGCGACTGCGGATGCCGCCCAGTTCGGTTCACTGGACCTTTTAATCCAGGAGGCGCCGACCACGCGCGAACGGGCCGCGCTCCAGATATTTCGTACCGGCATCATGGCCGCACTTCGGACGAATCGAACGGATACCGATGGAGCGCGAATCGTCATCCGGGAGGCATTTGATGACGCACTCGTGGGGCGGGAGACCAGGTACCGGAACGCCCGCACTACCTTTTCCGATGTGACCACCGCGCTATTCGTCAAGGCAACGCAGTCATGCGCCCGGAATCCAAAGAGCACCACCGCGTACGGAACCGCCCGAAACGCGCTCGAGGCGGCTGAGAAAGCGTTCCTCACCACTATGGAAACCAGCGCAGACACCTCGTTTGCCGCGGCGGTCCAATCGCATACCGATGCCTTGCATCAGTCGAACGAGCGGCTCAATGCAGCGGTGATCGCCGTGCAGGACCTCCTTCGGAAATCCCTCAATGAGTGACGACGTGGGACGGATGCGGGCGTTTCGGCGACGCGTGCGCGCCCATTACCAAGCGTACGGACGCTCCGCGCTTCCGTGGCGCCGGACGAAGAATCCATACCGAATTATCGTGTCGGAATTCATGCTCCAGCAGACGCAGGCGCTCCGCGTCGTTCCGACGTACCGGGCGTTCCTGCGGCGCTTTCCGTCCGTGTGCGCGCTTGCCGCGGCCTCACGCCCCGACGTGCTCCTCGCCTGGCAGGGCTTGGGGTACAACCGCCGGGCGCTCATGCTCCACGAAACGGCTCGGCGCATCCTCGCGGCGCACGGTGGCAGGGTTCCAGACGATTCACGCGCGCTCCGGGCGCTGCCCGGCGTGGGTCCCTATACCGCCGCGGCGGTACGGATATTCGCATTTAACCGGCCGGACGTCTGCATCGAGACCAATATCCGATCCGTCTTCCTGTACGAGTTCTTCCCGGGCGTGGCAAGAGTCTCGGACCAGCGGCTCCTCCCACTCATTCAAAAGGCGCTTGACCGTCGAAATCCGCGCGCCTGGTACGAAGCGCTTATGGATTATGGTAGCGCCCTCAAGCGGGACGTTCCCAATCCATCGCGGCAATCTGTCGGGTATGTGCGCACTCAAAAGTTTGCCGGTTCCGTGAGATACGCCCGCGGCAGAATTCTCGCGCTCGCGCTCCAGAACCGCAAACGACATGATGCCGCGTTCTCTATTACGGCGGTCGCGGCTCTTGCGAGCCTTGCCTCCCGCACGACCGTCCGGACGGCGCTCGAGGGCCTTGTCCGCGACGGTCTGCTCACGAAGGTGAGGGGAAAGTACCAGCTCGCGGCATAACCTACAACCAACAACCTACAACCCACAACGCCCAACAAGACTCCCCGACAGGAGTCATTTGTTTCTAGTTGTTGGTCGTAGGTTGTGGGTTGTCAGTTCAGCACTACGATCTCCGCCCTCGCAATCCCAAAGTTCTCTGCCGCCTCCTTCGTAGACATCCAAATATCCACGAAGTTCTTCTTTCGCGCGTGCATGCGGTCCTCCACCACAAACACCCTATCTCCAAACACCGAGGGGATTCGCACCTGGGTCCCGAACGGGAGGAAGTTTGCTGCGATGATGCCGTCGCGGACCTCGGTTCCCTTGGCGGTCACGAACGGGGTGTCGTCGGTTTCCTCCGGAGTGCTCGAATATGCGGTCACCCAGACCTGGTAGCTTTCGGGCTGTTCAGCCGCCTTTGCGACAGGGACCAGCCGCTCCTCCTGGCGATAGATACGCGACAGGAGCTCCTCATCAAGGGTTCGCTGTTCCAGGTAGACGAGCGGAATGGCCACCAGGACGACGCCGGCGGCGAAGATGACGAAGAATTTCTTGAAGAAGGTCGACTCCATAAAAAATACCCGTTCAAGGGTCTTTAAGGCTATCTTTCCCCATATAGTAGCACACTCTCCCTGTTTGGCAATGCCCGGGCGGTGGAAAATTCGAATAACGTAGGAATAAGCTTGTTTTTTGACTACTTCCGGAATACCATACCGGTATGGAGGAAATTCGGGTGATTCATGCCGAGCAGGGGTACCTCGTGATTGAAAAACCGGCGGGGGTTCTTGTCCATCATCCAAAAATTTCTAAAAAGCGGGTGGAAACCGATCAACAAACCGTTTCGGTAGCCGAATGGGTGCTTGCAAGCTACCCGGAGGTCGCGGAAGTGGGGGATCGCGGACCAACCGGCGGTTCGACTTCCCTCGACACGGCTCGAGACGGGTCGCTCACCGCAGGCGGACCCCCAGACCGGCTTGCCGTGAGCGCAGTCGAACGGCCCGGCATTGTGCATCGGTTGGACCGGGACACCTCCGGGGTTCTCGTCATCGCCCGGACCCAGCAGTTCTTCGAGTATCTCAAGGGCTGTTTCCAGCGGCACGAGGTCAAAAAGCGCTACCAGGCGCTCGTGTGGGGCGAACCGCCTCGGTCGGGGACGATAGACGCCCCCATCGGCCTCAAGTCGGGAACGACGAAGCACAGCGTAAACGTGCATCGCGGGCTGGGTCCCGACGGGCGTCGCGGGGCGAAGAACCTGAAAATGGTACGCCCGGCACTCACCGAGTACCGAACACTCGAGTCGTTCGAGTCGCCGCACGGCACATTCTCGCTCGTCGAGCTCGAGCCGAAAACTGGTCGGACCCACCAGCTTCGTGTCCACATGGCCTCTATCGGCCACCCCATTGTCGGCGACGCGCTCTACACCCGCCGCAAGGACCCGTGGAACCTCGGCCGCCACTTTCTCCACGCCGGGTCCATCGAGTTCACGTTGCCAGATGGCAAGCGCGTCCGCTTCGATGCCGACCTCCCGCCGGAATTGGAACGGGTACTCGCGGAGCTCCGCGCCGACTAAAAATAGCAAGTCCCGCTCATGGAGCGGGACTTTTAATTTCGATCAATGATAAAAACGCACATTTCCGCATGAAAAACACTTGCTCGTTTTTATCTTGGTTTCACGATCTCGATGAGTGTCAAAAGACCACTCAATCGACTTTAGCGTCCGCCAGCTACCGCAACATTTGCATCGCGTGAGCCAGCAATAGAACAAGGCAATAGCGGGGAGAATGATTAACCAGGCCATAATTTCCTCTCTAGAATGTGATGTAAATGGATTTACTATGAATACAATAGCATACTATATCTAGAATGTCAATACTTGTGGTAAAGAGCCCCCTACGGTAGAGTGTCATGACTATGGACGCTGCAATCATGGAGCAGATCAAGCCCGGGGCGAAGGTGCGCGTCTGGGAGCGCATCAAGGAGAAGGACAAGGAGCGGCAGAGCGCCTTTGAGGGCATCGTGCTCGCCCGGAAGCACGGGAAGGAGGCGGGCGCCAGTTTCACCGTCCGAACGACCCTCTCGGGCATCGGGGTCGAGAAGGTGTACCCCATTCACTCGCCGATGATCGCGAAGGTGGATATTATTTCGTCGCCGAAGAAGGTGCATCGCGCAAAGCTTTACTACCTCCGCGGCTTCTCGGCTCGGAAGACGAGGGAACGGCTGAAGGGGTAACCCACAACTGACAACCTACAACCTACAATGGCAAACAACTCCCACCGCGGGAGTCTTTGTTTTTTTGTTGTTGGTTGTGTGTTGTTGGTTGTTGGTTATACTTACATCATGCGTGGCGGAAGTCGTGCTAAAGTCGGCAACCGGAAGGGGAACCCTGCGTACCGGGTGCCCCGACGCATCCGCAGGGCAGTTCCCCACGGAAAGGCGGGAAAAATGCGTTAGCGTTCCGTCGTTTGTTCGTTGTAGGTTGTAGGTTGTAGGTTGTCGGTTATTTCTATGGGAACGCTCTATATCATTGGAACGCCGATTGGCAACCTCGCGGACATCACCTTCCGCGCCGTTGAGACCCTGAAGACGGTCGACCTCATACTTGCGGAGGATACGCGCGTCACGAAACGTCTCCTCGAGGAATACGCCATCGCTAAGCCGGTCATTCGGTTCGACGAGTATGCGGCGGAGCCAGCCTACGATGCGGTGTTGAACACCTTGCGACGCGGCGCCTCGGTCGCCGTGGTGACAGATGCGGGCACGCCGGGCATCGCCGACCCGGGGTGGAAGCTCACGCGCTTCGTTCGGAATAAACTTCCAGAAACTCCGATAGTTTCCGTTCCGGGACCATCGTCAGTTACTGCGGCGCTCTCCCTGTCGGGCATCCCCGCGGGGAGCTTCACCTTCCTCGGCTACCCGCCGCAAAAGAAGGGGCGCGCCACCTTCTTCCGGGATATCACGACGATGACCGTCCGCCCCATCGTCCTCTTCGAGTCCCCGCACCGAATCGGAAAGACGCTCGCAGAACTCGGGAACGCGATAGGGGAGGAGCGGGAGGTATTTGTCGGACGGGAATTGACCAAGATGCACGAAGAGGCCTGGACCGGAACGCTCCTTGCGGCCAAGGAACATTTCACCGGACCGCGGGGGCGGGGGGAGTTTGTGCTCGTTCTTCCGTGATTTACCCTGTTAGAGATTTGCACGCACGCTATTTTTTTGGTATACCCTGTTAGAGTTTTACATGCACGCCGTGAGATATGCACAGGATAATTCCAAAACAAATTATTTTCTTTGGCAATTAGATTATCTGTAAAACTCTAACAGGGTATACGTTTTTGTTTCAATACTGACAGGTGATATGGCAGATAGATTGTATGAAAATCTCTAACAGGGTGAAACGTGCTCTTGATATCGTTGGGGCCATAGTTGGCCTCCTTGTCCTTTCGCCGCTCGTGCCGGTCATCGCGCTCGCAATCCTCTTGGACGATGGACGACCGATATTTGTCTATTTGGCGCGGATAAGCGGCGGCAAGTCCATTTGGGTCTGCAAGTTCCGCTCGATGGTCCGCGCCGCCCACCTCCAGAAGGCGGCACTCCAGAGCCGGAACGAGCGGAACGACGGACCATTCTTCAAAATTAAGAACGATCCGCGGCTCACCCGGACCGGCCGCATTATCCGGAAGTTCCGCCTCGACGAGTACCCACAGTTCTGGAACGTGCTCACGGGCGACCTGTCACTCGTGGGACCGCGCCCGCACGAACCCGAGGAGGTCGCCCAGTACCCAGAGGAGTTCCGGGAGCTCCCGGATGCCCGGGCGGGTCTAACCGGCCTCTCGCAGGTTTCCGGCGCGTCGGGACTGCCATTCCGGCGCGAGCTTGAGCTCGACCGCTACTACCTCGCGCACCAATCGCTGTGGTTCGATTGTATGATCCTATGGAAGACCGTTTGGATATTTCTGACGGACCCCACTGGAGTGTAACCAACAACCTACGACCAACGACTAACAACGAAACAGCCTCCTTTGGGGAGTTACCGTGCGCAGGTGGTAAGTTGTAGGTTGTTTGTTGTAGGTTGTGGGTTATTTTTCTGTTGTAAGTTACCCTTTTTTCTGCTTCAATGAAACACGTAGCATGAAAAAACTATTGAAGATTGGCGGCGTTGTCCTCGTGGTGCTGGTCCTCGCCGCCGGCATTTTCTATGCCGGATTCGACGTCGGCGCCCGCGAGCGCGGCATCCTTATCACCGACTCGAAGGAGATTCTCGATGTCGACATGTCGCTTTTTTGGGAAGCAATCGACACGATAAAGCAGAAGTATGTTGACAGCGGTTCCCTGAAGGACGAGGATTTGCTCTACGGTGCGGTGAAGGGCGTGACGGAGTCGCTTGGCGACCCGTACTCTGTCTTTCTCCCGCCAGCCGACGCGAAGAAGTTCGCGGAAGACATCAATGGCAGTTTTGGCGGTGTTGGGGCCGAAATCGGCATGCGAAACAGCCAGCTCCTCATCATTGCTCCGCTCAAAGGAAACCCGGCGGAGAAGGTGGGGCTCAAGGCGGGGGATAAGATTCTGAAGATCGACGACACCTTTACCGCGGATATGGCCGTTGACGCGGCCGTGAAGCTCATCCGTGGGGAGCCGGGGACCTCCGTTACCTTCCTCATCATGCGCGATGGGTGGAAGGAGGCCCGCGAGTTTGTTATCACCCGTGCGGTAATCGTGGTGCCGACGCTCGAGTTCAAGATGGAGACGGACCGCATCGCGCATATCTCACTCTACAGTTTTAACGCGAACGCGCCCCGGCTCTTTGGCGAGGCTGTGGGCACCGCGCTCTCCCACGGCGCGAAGGGTTTTGTGCTCGACCTGCGGAACGACCCCGGCGGCTACCTGGAGGTCGCCACGAACATCGCGGGTTGGTTCATGAACCGGGGCGATGTCGTGGTCATCGAACGCTTCCGGTCCGGCGAGGAGAACAAGCTTCGTTCCGACGGCAATGCCGCCCTCGCCCGAATGCCGGTCGTCGTGCTCGTGAACGGCGGGTCTGCATCCGCCGCGGAAATCCTTGCGGGAGCGCTCCGTGACAACCGGAAGGCCAAGCTCGTGGGCGAGAAAACGTTCGGGAAGGGCTCGGTGCAGGAAGTCATAAACCTTAAGGACAATTCCTCCCTGAAAGTTTCCATTGCCGAGTGGCTCACGCCGAACGGCACGCAAATCAACAAGAAGGGGTTGGAGCCGGATATCGTGGTTGCATTGCCCGAAGAGAAGGAGGGGGCGGAACCCTCGAAAATAGACGTACAGCTCGAAAAGGCGATTGAGGTACTGAAGGCAGAGCTGGAGTAATCTCGAATAATGCGAATACTCATGAAGGTCATTCTTTTATCAACCATTCGCGGCGTGGGGCAAAAAGGACAATTGAAGGATGTCCACGATGGCTATGCGCGGAACTTCCTTGTGCCGCGCGGCCTGGCGACCATTGCGACGCAGGCGGCGCAAGCGAGCGTTGTGGCGGATGCGTCGCGGCGTGACCGCACGCATGCCGCCGCGCTCGCGGCGGCAAATATCGAGGCGGCGCAGCTTAAGGAATTAACCTTGCGGTTCATCCGCCGCGCGAACGAGCAGGGCGAGACATTTGGGTCGGTCTCGGGGACGGACGTGACGACCGCGCTCCGTGCCGCAGGCATCAAGCACGGGGAGGCCGTGCTCGAACATCCCTTGAAACGTCTCGGCGTACACTCGGTTCCGGTGAAATTCATCGATGGCACCTCCGTCACGGTGACCGTTACCATCGAACCAGAGGAGTACTGACCTGAATTCCCAGTACCATCATATCTCGACGATCGTCGAGATATGATGGTGCATAATAAAACACAACCCCTGCCGCTGATGGGGGTTTGTTGTGCCGGGACGCAGTTGACTAGGCGGCGAAAACTGGAACGACCGAGACCACTTTTACCGAGCGCCTGGTGCCGTCGAAACGCGTCCGGTTCTTCGTGGAGAACTTTACGACGCCGGGCTTCACCGCATAGAGGGTGTCGTCCGATCCCTGCGCGACGTTCGTGCCGGAGAAGAACTTGGTGCCACGCTGGCGGATGATGATTTGCCCCGCCTTTGCCTTCTCGCCGGCAAAGAGCTTCACGCCCAGCCGCTTCGATTCGGACTCCCGACCCAGTTTTGTTGCGCCTTTCGCTTTGGTATGTGCCATGGTTGTTGAAGTTTTCGAGCCCCGGAAGCGGCGAAGAAAACTTCACCACAACCATGAGCATCCCGCTGGAGCGGAGCGAAAGCGGGATAGCCATCCCATTTCATTCACACCGCATCACGATTATGAGCATCCCGCCTATGGCGGGGCGCCATAGTAGATAAATCCTAAATCCGAAACTCTAAACCCTAAACAAATTCAGACTTTCCGCTACGGCGAAGAAAACTTCACCACAACCATGAGCATCTCTTCGAGCTCATCGAGACTGAGTCTCTCAGAGACGAATGTCCTGAGGGCTCTCAGAGCCTGAATGGCCCGCCAGAGCGGAGCGAAAGCGGGATAGCCATCCCATTTCATTCACACCGCATCACGATTATGAGCATCCCGCCGAAGCTCTAGCGTAGGCGGGGAGCCATCGCGCCATGCTCAAGCGAGTATAATAAATCTACGCAATGACGACCCCAATGTCAACCCCGCCGCCAGTTCAAAACCTCGATTGGCACAATCGGAAATTTATCTTTTTTCTCTTGTCCTTTTTCATCCTCCTCTCCACCCTTTCCTTCGGTCTTGGCTACCTATTCGGCGCCCAAAAGAAGCCCGCCCCCATCATTATCGAGAAGTGCACGGAGTGAGGGTGGATTCAGAAAAAGAGGCTGGAAAGTATGGCAGGACGGGTGACGGAATCAAAAGATTCATTTCACCGTGTCGCGCACCTGTTCATCGATATGGGCTTCCATGTTCAGCAAAACCTGGATGCCTACAAGAAGTAGGTAAAGTAGAAGGGCCACCATTCATCGGTGGCCCAAACTATTTTCCGGCAGTTGACATCGCACCGGCCATGCTGGTAGTGTGCCGGTACAGTTCGTTCACAAAAATATTCACAAATAACTGAGGTAATTATGGATGCTGTCGCAATCGCCAGTGGAATGTTTGTGGTTATGTTTGGCATCGGATGGCTCCTTCGCCGTTCAGTAAAAATGATGAAGGGCGGTCTTGGCTACACCTTCGACGCCGAGAAGCAGACCAGTCGGAAGTTCCGGTGGGGAGGTCGCTGATGGAACCTATTATTTCAGTCCTTATTTTCACGGGTGGTGTTATTATGACCATACTTTTCTTTCCGCATGCTTTCAGACGGAGGACACCGTGGGATTCATAGGGTGGGCCATCGCCTTCATCGGCAGTTATTTTGTTGGCAGAAAAGTATGGTGGGGTTTTCTTTTGAGCATCATTGCGAACTTCTTTATCGGCTGGAGCGCGATTGAGACGAAGAATCCATCCCTCGGCGCCGCAGTTGTCGTCTTTGCGGCTATGGCTATATTCAACAGCGTCCGCTGGTGGCGGAACCCACCAGTCCCAACAAAAGGATATGATCGGTGGGAGATTGTATTCATGATTGCAGGATTAGTTGTCCTCGCCGCAAGTTGGTTCCTTTTCGGTAGTAACTGACCGCCCCTCGGGGCGGTTCTCTATATTATGGTCATTGAAATTGTTGCGAAAGTTGTACTACAATGACCGGGTCGTCTGCCTGTCCCGGAAGCGCGTGAAAGTCGAGAAGGCGCTCGCGGCGGTGGGTGAGCGATTGTAAGCCCAGGTGGCGAAACTGGTACACGCGTGCGTTCGAGGGGCGCATGCCGCAAGGCTTGCGGGTTCAAGTCCCGCCCTGGGCACAGTTCAGCTAAAGTAGGGTTTTGGGGGATGTTGGCGATTGTCTGATAGGGCATTTTGAATTGAAAATGCTCGATGGAATTGTCTTTGACTGAAAAGTTCGAAAGTACGGTTTCGGCATAGTGGCGCTTCAACGCATCATCGGCGTCGAGGAACGATTCGGCGATGGATTTGGCTTTACCAAACACTTCTTTGACCTGTTCAAAAGTAACTTCCGACTCCGTGGAGCCCGCGCCCAACTTCGATAGCTGAATCTCCAGATCTACCTGCTCGTTCCGTAGGTTGGTCATATTTCGCGCATAAACGTCGTCAGGCGTGTCCTTCCTGCGTGCGAGGGTATCTTGCTGGTCTTTGATGGCTTGCATCCGTTTCAGGATGGATTCTCGCGCGGATTCCGTGCTGGCAGTCTCGTTCCGATGTCTCGCCTCCGATGCCTTGCATGCGAGGTTTAACACCCGCTCGTTGAATTTGAGGCGTTCGAGGCGGGAGGAAACCAGAACGTAGGCATCCTTTGCTTTGAGATGTTTCCGCCGCTGATCACATATGCCCTTGCCGTTCGTGCAGTAGTGATAGAGATACTTTCCCTTTTGAAGAGAAGAGGTGAGGAGGCACCCGCACATAGCGCACGTCATAAAGCCGCTCAACGGGTATATGTGCCGCTGTCGCTTGCTGTGGCGCCTTCCGGTCAAGACATCATTCGCCTGATCGAACAGTTCCTTTGAGATAACCGGCTCATGTTTGCCTTGGTAGTGGACGCCTTTCTTAATCATCACGCCGTAGTAGAAAGGGTTGGTGAGCATCTTGTGTATATTGCTCTTTGATATCTTTTTCCCGCCCTTTGTCCGAAATCCACGGTCGTGGATGAGAGCCGTTATCTCCTTGAGTGTGTGATTTCCCGACGCATAAAGTGCGAAGAGTTCTCGTACGACCGGGGAGGTGAAGGGGTTCACGACCACGGTGCGGTTCAACCTGTCGTTCGAATAGCCGAATGGAGCCATATTAGGCCACCCGCCACGTTCAAGTTTGGCCCGGTTGCCACGCATGACGTTTTGCCGGAGGTCGCGGATGTACTGATTCGCCATACCGAACTCAACTGAGGCGATGAGCGCATTGTCCTCTGGGCGGTAATCGCGGTCAGGGGTCTTGATCTCCTTGATGACACCCTGCTGGAGGAGCCACTTGATGCGGCCCTCGTCGATGGGGTTGCGCGCGAGACGGTCGAGCTTCCAAACGAGAATGGTGGAGGAAGAATGCTTTTCGACGAACATCATCATCTCGGCGAACACCGGACGACCGGGAGCTTTCGCGGTCATGGATTCTTTGTACGCCTTCGTGATGATGAGGCTGTTTCGCTCCGCGAGTTTCCGCATCTCCGATTCCTGCGAGTCAATCGAAAGCACCTGACGGTTGTCGTCTTCGGATGACTTGCGGCAATAGACGATGACGTTCATGGATTTTCTAAATCGTACGTCTTCTTGGTCATCTTGCCAAACCACTTTTTGCTTATCTCCCACTTATCGTTGTTCCACACACTTACGGGGCGCATCTTCTCATAGCGGCGAGCGAGCGTTTCCGCCATACTGCCCCGGATGACGATCTCCTTCGGGAATCCGTTCGAGATACGAAGCAACCTCATGGCATTGAAGAGAGGCTCCCCAGCGCCCTTGGTGATGTACTTGCTGATATAATATGCCAACTTTCGAGAACCGTCAGTCTGCGTTGCATCCACGAAGCCCTCTCCCCATAGTCCCGCGAGAATTCGATCTGTACGCTCGGTGCCGCGGGTAATAACCCGTCTACCGTCGCGCGTATCCCCAAGATGCAGTGGCACGTTAAAGACAAGCCCGTGAAAGTGTATCCGACCTCGTGGCGAGAGCTCGATAACAAAGAGGGAGTGGGCGTCAGGATACTTAGCTGGCAGCCGCACTTGGAGGCGGCGAAGGGCGTCGTTTGCACGTGCGGCGTCTGAGGCGTCGCCTTGAAAGGTGAGCGTGAGAAGGAGTGGGCGTCCAAACTCCTCAAGAGCAGCAGACAAGCGCCGCACACATATCTGCCTGGTCCGTCGAATGTTATCCAGTCGCCTAGGTCCGTATACAACACGCTTTTCTCGGGGATGGTATACGCGTACTTTGTCGGGCACTTTTTCGATTTCCGAGATTTCGCGAATTTTTCCATAATTCCGGTAGATGAACGGCATGAATTACAACTGTGAGGGAGTATCAAGTCGGGGGACGCGGCGGCCGCCTGCGGCGGCACGCCGCCCGGACTTCTTGCTCACGCCAAAACCCTGCCGAATTGACCCCGCAAGGCAGTCGTAGAGATCGGAGAAGGCATCTAGCCACGAAATAGCCTCCTCCTTCGTCAAATCCACGCCGTACTCGGCCTTAAAGACGATTATGGCTAGCTGGACGATGTTCTCGGGGTAACGGAGCATAAAAAATAGGCTTTGTTCAGCCTATTAGTGAAACGTCAGCCCCTGTGACTCACCTTGGACTCAAGTGAGTCAACCTAGTGATCAAATAACTTCTCATTAATCCATGCGTGCTCCTTGCCCCATAGAAAGAGCTTCTCAAGCCCAAGATCAGTCTTTACCCTGTCATTCATGGCCCTCAGGGCATCATAGACACTCCTCCCACCGCCGCTCATCCAGTCACCGGATTCTGCAATATCCATACTCGCTACTTTGGTGCCGAATGGAACACTAAACATCTTCTCGCAAAAATAATACAGATTAGTGTTGGGTGGCACGTCGCAGGATTTTTCGCCGAGACAGATTTTGCTTTTAGTAGGATCGAAAGAAGCTGCTGATAACAGTCTATTGCTCTGTGATGGAACATCATTAACTACCTCTGAGTCTAAGATTGCAATAATGCTCGGGTGCACTCGCTTCACAAATTCACGATAAGTCTGCCCAGATAGTGGCAATGACTCTATGATCGCCGCGACGTTGTTGCCGCTTTCAATCTTTTCAGCCACATCGCAGAGCGCGTCGTACATCGGTGCAAAATAGAAGCTGAACATCTCCTTTACCCGATACCCGCGACTCTCTTCGGGAATCGTCTCGTCGCTCATTATCCTCTCGCACACCTCCTTTTCGAACTTATCGTGCTCATGATGGTCGAACGAGTGGAGCTTTGAAGATACGCTTACGGCACGCTGGACCGCTTTGACGTACTCACGGACTGCGCCAAAGAAGATGGGGTGATCATGTCTTGTCGCCCTGATATGAGTGTTCATCTCGTCGTTGTAGAACAAAAACTCTCCCTCTTGCTTACCCTCTACCTCCATAATAAGCTGGAAGCGGCGTTCTAGGTCTTTGATGATGGCTTGTATCTGCATTTTCGATACTTCATATATTCGCCTTTTTGTGGTAAAATACAAGCATAAACGAACGTGACCTACTATTCTTTTATCAAGGATCTAATTACTTTCCTATTTACACTTGCTGGTTTAATAATTGCCGGCATAGGACTCGCTACGTGGAAAAAGCAGATAAAGGGATTGAAAGAGTTTGAGGCAGCTTATGATTTGCATTTCTCTATACTCAAACTTAGAGACGCGATTAAGCACGTTCGAAATCCCGCTATTTTTCCTTTCGAAAGCTTAAAAGCAGTTCAATATGCTAAAACTAAATATCCGGAAAAATCAGATTCGGAAATGGAAAAAGACTCCCATTTATATGTCTATGAAATGAGGTGGGAAGAAATAAACAATGCTAGGCGAGAAATGGAATCCCACCTCCTCGCAATCGAGGTGTTGTGGGGGTCGGAAATATCAATCCTAATAAAACCATTATATGGAAAAATCTCCGAACTTTATCTTGGGCTCAAACAAAATTTTCAACCCACCGAATTCAAAACGAGAAGTCTTACAGAAATTCACGATATTATTTATGATAAGAGCAACTGGGATACTGAAGATACTTTTAGTGGAGAAGTTTCGAGACTTGTTCAGAAAATTACTGAATATATAAAAGGCAAAATTTCTTAGGGGCAAATAGAGAATTATTATTAAAATACTATGAACAGGAAAGGTTTTATCCAAATACCGATCTTAATCACTCTTATTCTTGGTGTCCTTATGATTGGTGGGGCTGGATACATTGGAGTCAAGCAGTATCAGAAATATCAAACGAAGAATGCTCAAGAAGCAGAGATTTCTAATACTCGAAAGATGCAACAAGAAGCTACAAGCACCACCTCTAGCACACTGGAGCTTTCTGAGGTTGAAAAATTAAGGCAGGAAGTGGAGGAACTGAAGAAACAACAGGTTAATCCTTATGAAACGGGTTCAAAAATTAAGATTGAAGTTGTTGCTCCACCACCAGTCATTACACAACCTACTACTATAACTTCATCCCCGAATTATAAGCCTGAAATACTTAACATTTTAAATACAGCAAAAAATAATTACATCTCACTACTCCAGTATAGTGGTGAGTGTGTGTCTATGGTATCTCAACGAAAAACCGCAGTTCAACAACTGATGAACCCCGGCCGTTTAATAACTCTCCCAAAGGTAGCTTTTGATTCCTATTTAACCCAAGCCTATACACTTTTTTATGATATAGGCGAGGCAGAATTATCGTCCATGGATCAGTTTAGAATTTATTGCGAAGCCACTATTCCGAATAGCCTAAATAGCAACATCAATAAAATAAACGACTCTATGGTTTCGATGCAAAATTCTAATAAACCAGCTACTAGCGTTGATCTAATCTCATATCAAGCCATTTATTTTGGATCAAACAATATCGAAAACTCGCGGGCAAACATAAAGGATGTTATTGATAGAGCTAATAAAATAATAATAACTAGTAATTCGCAATACTCACAAATCCTTTCATTGTTAAATAAATATGTTAGTGATGTAACTACCCCCACTGCACCACCAATTCAGTACATTCCTTCCATACCCACATCACCTCAAATGCCACAGACGACACGTTGCACTATAAGTGGAGATGGTGGAGTTGGTCTACAAATGCATATAAATTGCACAACCAGTAATTTTTAAATGGCTCTCATAAAATGCACTGAATGTAAGCAGGATATTTCAGATAAGGCACTAAGCTGCCCACATTGTGGTAACCCTACAAACGGCGCTTTGGCACCTTCTGTTGAGATTGCTACTAATCCCAACCAACCAATTCAAGTTGAACCAGTCTTAACCAGTAAGGGGTGGAAGCAGGTGAAAATTATTGCGTGGACCATAACGATTTCTGGATTCATTATTCCAGCATTTATACCCGGACAACCTAGAGAACTTGGCTGGGCAATTGTTACTTTCGGCGTAATCCTATTAATCATTGGGAAAATAGGTGCCTGGTATGCAGACAGGAGAACTCGATAATATATATGCTCGAGAAAGAGCAGAAAGAAAAAGTGCGAAGGGAGCTACAGTCGACACAAGCGACGTACAAGATATTCAGTGACGAGCTTCAAAACTTATCTCGGATGTTTTTTGATTTTAAGGTCGCATTTGGGGGATTTCTTGGAATTATTTTGGTATTAGTTCTTGGTAATCCGCAAAATTTTACAAAGGGCCTAGCAACTACAATCACGATCATTACACTTATAACATTTACTAAGCTACTTCAGGAATTCTGGGTCGGAATCAAAAATCGAATGAAAAGCTTCGAAAGTGTTGAAAGAGATGCTCTGTTAGCTAATATCAGAGATCATGCAGCAGGCCACAAAGAATTATATACATATGGAGCAGAAGCAGAAAGAGTTTATAGCACTGAGGATAAAATACTCCAATCTATGAGAAAAGGTTTCCCAATAGAGCAAATCCTAAAAAACACCACTCCGGAGAGAAACTGGAAAGCTGAAATGCTTATATGGATACTCCTCGTTATCAGCGTACCAATTGCGTTTCTTTTTTTCTAATTGATAGCAAATTAGTTCGAACATCGTCCACTCCTGCGCACCAGTACATCAAACGGCACCATTACGGTGCCGTTTGATGTACCTGCCCGGCGAGATTTGAACCAGTACCACCCCGTGTCGGAAAGGTGGAAAACCGCGGGTGTTCCAGAGTGGGGGTCGGGGTGGTACGATTAGGTTCTATCCCGCCCTGGGCACCAACAGGAAAGAGGGGGGAGAAAAATTAGCTGCCCAATCTAATAAAAAAGAATTCGCTTTCTTTGCTAGCAGTAATTTTGTGGCTCAGGTTTGATGGAATATAAATCAGGTTCTCGTTCCCGTATTCCATCTTTGTGCCATCTTCAAATTCGATTACTCCAGATCCCTTTATGACTAGGAAGAACTCGTCAATGTCTTTATGGCTATGCCAATCAAACAAACCATTAGCCACCAGGAAGCCCTTTGTCATGGCGTGAAGGTGATTAGAAATAGGATCTTCTTTGGAGAGAATTAATTGTCTTTTACCGCTCCCGCCATGTGCCTCTTCGGTTGGAATTTCGGCTAGACTCTTTTTAAACGGTTTCCTTGATTTTTGGTCCTCCATGCTCTAAATTATACATCAATAAGGTTCGAACATCGTCCACTCCTGTGCACTAGTAAAAACATAACACATGAAAAACTTTTTTGAGCCAACTCCCAACAAGGAACCTATAAAACTTTCCGAACACGAGAGTGCTGAGGGGAGTTTAAAAACTGAAGGTGGCTTGTCATATTATGAGCAGCAACTTCAGCTGACCGATGAGGACTTTGCGGGCAAGAAGGTATTAGATCTTGGCTCAGGTCCATCAGCCTTATTCGCCAAGGAGGCCGGAGAAAAGATTCCAGGTATAAAAGTTACCTCATTTGATCTCTCCTTTGATGAATCAAAGTTAGAGGAGCGTGGCGACATATTTAATAGTCCGAGAATCGAATTAAGAACGGGAAAATCGAAAAGTGTAAAAAAGTTAGAAAGCGGCACTGAAAAGGTAACCGGCTTATTCACCCAACTCCCATTCGATGGTGAATCTTTTGATATTGTAGTTTCATCCGGTGCAATGCCATTATATCTTACTGATCCTGAAAAAATTCAGGAAGCGTTCGGAGAGGTTATTAGAGTATTACGGGATGGGGGTAAAGCACATTTAGGGCCAGTTACATATACGGACATCGTAGATACAGATTTTACGAAGAGTATTGCTGAGACTCACCAAAAGCATTCTTGTGAGGAGAGTAAAAAAATATTTGAAGCGATACTTGGTAAATTTCAAAAAAAAATAAGGTTTGAATTTTTGCCACCAATCGAAAAATATCCAGGAACCGAATTCTCAAGAATCATAAGTCCTGAGGTTTTGGTTATAAGAAAAAAAGATTCTAGAAAGCCATTATTTTCTTTTTGAACATCTAAAACCATATAAATAAAATAAGGCTTCATAAGGTACCTAAAAGAATCCCACTTTTCTGCAATAATTCATTTATAGCAGTTCGAACATCGTCCACTCCGGTGCACCATGATAGTTTAAATCTAGCTAACTTAGGCTAAGAGCATGACTAATCTTAGTGAACAAATTTATGCTGTTTTAACAAAGCGAAAATATAATCGTGGCGAACCTCATCTAAAGAGTGAACTCAGGGGAGTAATAGATGCCTTTATTGATCGCGGTGAGCCAGTCAAATTAGTTGGTTTCTGGGGCACAGGACCGAAAGCAAAATCAAACTGGGCTGATACCGCGACGTGCGAATTTTTGGCGGCCCTTAATACTGAAGTTAAGGCTGTATATTCTTACGGCATCGAATTCACTTTTATCTTCGCGACATTTCATGGTATCCACAACGGATACGAGAAGTTCGTCATTAGCTCCTACGTAAGAGATATGGGAAGGATTTTTAATGGATTTGGATTTAAGTATCTATATCTCGATGCGCTTTGGAAGAAATACGGGATTTCATTTGAAAAAATTGATATGCTATTGAATCAAAAGCCGACTGGTTGGTGGGCTGCCATCGAGAACCGGGAAGTGATTGAGAAAAATGCCCAGACTAGGAACAAGAGATTACCAGCGAACATTGCAGCCCAGAAATACTATGTGATGCGCGATCTGGAAAAAGAGATGCTGGAAAAGGAATTCGGTGGGTATATCTTTCACGCATTTTCTGACCCAGACTTGAAAAATGTACTACCAGAGATGCCGACGCTTTACCTCTATGCCCGTAAGAGCAGGTCTAGTGCCCCTTGGTTTGTGACAGAAGAAAAACCCCAAGGTGTTGAATTGTAGCCAAAAAAGTTCGAACATCGTCACTGTCGGATACGACAGTCTGCCTCCGCTTCTGCTGTTCCGCTCCGCCCTCGCCTCGCCACCACACATTCTGTTTTGTTTGTCGCCGATTCAGATTTTGTTTTTTCGGTATGGTGGTGGCGGGCGAGGTCGGGTTTCTCCAAAGGAGAAACTGACGGAATTCTAGTGCCAATTCAGTTGACGAAGTTTTGGCAAAACTATTTTTTGGGGAAAGGATTGGCCAAAACTATGGAAAGGGAGGGGTTTGGGGAGGAATTTTCCATTTGCTCCGCTGATTTTTTTTGGCGAAATTCGGGCGGGCAAATTTGAAAAAGAACT
>JAUSKB010000038.1 GCA_030647415.1 bacterium | reverse complement strand
GGCGGATCCGCCTCTGGCGGAAAAAAAGATGTGATTACGAGCGAGCAATATGTGGTTGCGGAGGAAAGACCGACCACCTGTCCATTCTGCAAGCAGTGCGAAATGAAACAGAGCGAGGATGTGCTCGATACCTGGTTCTCCTCCGCCCTCTGGCCGTTCGCCGGACGTTCGGCGGCGGACCTCGCGACTTACTACCCCGGCAACCTCGTCTCGAATGCCCGCGACATCCTGAACCTCTGGGATGCGCGAATGATCTTTTCGGGGCTCGAATTCATGGGCGCGGCGCCGTTCCATGACGTCTTGATCCACGGCACCATCCAGACGAAGGATGGCAAGCGTATGTCGAAGTCGCTCGGCACCGGCATCGACCCGCTGACGTATATTGAGAAGTTCGGCGCGGACGCGACGAGGTTCGCGGTCCTCTGGCAGTCATCGGGTCAGGATATTCGGTGGGACGAGAGCGCCGCCGTGGCAGGGAGGAAATTCGCGAATAAAATATGGAATGCGGCGAGATTTGTGCAAGGCATAACCAACAACGGTTCGACAAGCCCCTCGGCCGTGAGCTCGGGGCCGAACGGCTCACCATCCCTCGAACCGCCCCGAGCAGAGTCGAGGGACAAACAACCAACAACCAACAACACAAAACCAAAAACGGAAGCAAGTATAAAAATTCTCGAAGCGCTCGC
Source organism: bacterium (assembly GCA_030647415.1). GTDB lineage: Bacteria > Patescibacteriota > Minisyncoccia > UBA6257 > GWB1-50-10 > JAUSKB01. Next base: position 17,742 of record JAUSKB010000038.1, on the reverse strand, counting down.
GCAGGCGAAAGCGAGCGTCGCGCGCGACCTTGAGCAGTTTGAATTCAGCCAGGCGCTCCGCACCGCGTACGACTTCTTCTGGCACGAGGTCTGCGACACCTACATTGAAGTGGCGAAACGGGAGCTTATGGACCCTGCGCTCGCGGAACAAACATCGGCGACCCTGCTCCACGTGCTCCGGGGGTCCCTAAAACTCCTCCACCCCTTCATGCCGTTCGTGACGGAAGAGCTTTGGAGCGCCCTCCCGGACTACAAGCCGGACCACCTCCTCATGGTCGAACGGTGGTAGTACAAACTCTATGACCGTTATCTTGCTTGTATTCACCACGCTCGTCGGCGCACTCCTCCCCGCGCTCTTCTGGCTCACCTTCTTCTTCCGCGAGGAGACGCACCGGGAGTCAGCTCGGCTCATGGCTTACGTTTTCGGTGCCGGCGCACTCATGAGCCTGCCAGTACTCGGTCTCCAAATGGGGTTCCAGGGGCTCGTGGGAATTGCGGTGTCTTCCATAGTCGTTATCATCGTCCTGGCACTCATCGAGGAAACGCTCAAGTTTGTCGCCGGGTTCGCCGCCGCGCATCGCGACCCGGCGCTCCATGAACCGATTGACGCGATGATGGTGATGGTGGTCGCCTCGCTCGGCTTCGCGACCGTCGAGAACCTTTTTATCATTGGCACGACCCTGACTGACCTCTCGGCGGCCTCCCTGGGCGGCGCCGCGGAGACGCTCGCACTCCGGACCGTCGGCGCGACCCTCCTTCACACGCTCATCTCGGCGTCGGTGGGATACGCGTGGGCGCGCGGGCGCATCGGCGCCATGCGGGCGGGTATTGATCCGCAGGCGTTCGCTGAGAACGCGCCGCGGCACGAACTATGGAAGGATTTTGTTCGACCGATTCGGCGATGGGTGCTCGGCGGCATCATATTCGCCACGGCGTTGCACGCCGCGTTCAACCTGCTCGTGCTCGCCTTCCAGAAAGAGCATCTTTTTTATCCCACCGTACTCCTCATCCTCGTTGCGGCAATCGTGTTCCGTGATTTCGAATCGCTGAAGCCAAAATCTTGAACAAACTTAGATCGTGAGGGTTTGAATGTGGAGGCGAAACCTCAAGGCTTCCCCGAGGTTTCGCCTCTGCATTTCGTATGGTATACTGTCCGTGTATCGTTAGTGCATATGGGCATCTTCAGTAAAAAGAAATCCGAGGAACCGCGCGGGAACAATCCGCACGACCTCTTTGTCGAGCTCGCAAAGGCGAAGAGCGCTCCCGCGCCGGTGAAGCTTGAGACGGAAGCGGCGGCGCCCGCGGTCCAAGACGACGGCGAGGGCCAGCTCACCGTGGACGTCTACCAGGACAAGGACAGTATCGTCGTTCAGTCGACAGTTGCGGGCGTGGATCCGGAGAACCTGGAAATTAACATCACGAACGAGTCTGTCACCATTCGCGGCAAGCGCGAACGTCAGCAGGTCGTCGAGGACCATGACTACTTCTACCAGGAGTGTTTCTGGGGTAGCTTCTCACGCTCCGTCATCCTCCCGCATGAAGTGGACCCGGAGGAGTCGACCGCGACGCTCAAAAACGGCGTTCTCACCATCCGGCTCCCGAAGCTCATGAAGAACCGCGCAAAGAAGCTGAAGGTGAAGCTGGACTAGGGAGAAAAGAACAAGGGATTTACCCTGTTAGAGTTTTACACGCACACTCCGTTCATCACGCATGCGTGTGCTGGAGAAGCACATGAGGATATCCCATGGATTGTCTGTAAAACTCTAACAGGGTAAAAGAAAAAGGATTGAGGAAATACAAACCCCCGCCTACGCGGGGATTTTGGACCTCAAGAACTTTTTCGTGAGCTCATCGAGGGAAAGTCCCTCCCCGAGCGCCCGCTCAATGTCGGCCACACCTTCACTATCAAGGGTCATAGCCCCGACCAACTCTTCAAGTCGTCCTACCGCCCGCACGACGATACTCGCCGCCTCCGATGAGTTATCGTCGAGGTGGAGCGCAATCTCGCAAAGCGACCCCGCGACCGCCGATTCGCCGAGCACCCGGACGCGTGCCAGCTTGAGAAAGAGATCCGCCGCCGCAAGGTCCGTTTTCGTCGGCCGCACGATGGCCTCGTTTACCCCCTGCTTGATGAGCAGGGAGCATAGCATATTACACAAGCTCATTACTCCTCCTTTTTCTTTTCAGTAAAGTACCTCACACAGTATGCCGTAAACTTCCTGCCGCGGTCAAATTCATTCTTGAACTTCTCAAAGCTCGCGGCGCCCGGCGAGAACAGGATGGTTGTCGGTTGTCGGTTGCCCGCCTCGACTCGCCCACTCGTCAGGCGAGGCGGGTCGGTTGTCGGTTTCCACGCCGCCCGGACCATGGCGGGAAGTGTTGTAAACACCTGCGGCGCCGATTTCCTGAAGTAGCCAATGCAACGGAGCGCGACAACCATCTTTTTCGTCGCACTCCCCTCGAGGAGCAGGAGGCGTTCGGGCGGAACGTGGTGCTTCACCGCCTTTGCCCACTCGCCGAACGTGAGTTCTTTATCCGTACCTCCGGCGAGGAGAATAATACGGGATTTCTGGAACCGCCGGAGCGCCGCAGTAGTCGCGTCGGGCGAGGTGCCCGCCGAGTCGTTCACGACGGTGAGGTGTCGGTCTTGGTGGATGACCTCCTCGCGGAGGGGAACAGTAGGTAGAGACGAGAGACGAGTAGACAGTGAGCGGAACGAAACTCCCGCGAGGCGTCCGGCAAGGAGGGTGGTGAGGAGGTTGCGGATGTTATGGTCGCCCCACGACGCGAGTGTGGCGAGCGCCGCACGCGAGAGCACCCGTTCTGTAGAACCGGCGGTGAGCCGCGCAAACACAGTCCCACCGTTCACATAAATGCCGCGCTTCGACTTCGGAAGCGGTTTCAGAGAAATAAAAAACACGCGGCTACGAGGCTTTCGCTTCAAAAAGAATGGAGTCCATGCGTCGTCCGCGTTCAGTATGAGCGCCTGGTCCTGCGTCTGGTCCCGGAATATATTCGCCTTCGCCGCCGCATAGGCGCGAATGTTGTGGTACCGGTTCAAATGGTCGGGGTAGAGATTTGTGATGACTGCCACGTCGGGCGCTCGCCGAGCGCCGCGAACAAGCTCGAGCTGCCATGAGGAGAGCTCCACAACCGCGGGGATGACGGGCGACCCTTCGGCGAGCGCAGAGTCGTCAAGGAGCTTCAGGAGCGGCATATCGGCGGATGAGTTCCCGCCCGCGAGAAGCCCGGGGTAGGCGCCGCGCATGAGGTGCGCAATCCAGTTTACCGTCGTCGTCTTGCCGCGCGTGCCGGTAACCGCGATGAGTGGACCCTCGAACTCGTCGAGAAAGATGTGGGCGTCGTTCACTACCTGCTTCCCCGCTAGACGCGCCGCGGCGAGATACGGGCTCCCGCGCGGCACCGCTGGGTTCGCGACAATAATGTTGTTCGTTCGGAAGTCCGCCAGCCGGTGCCTCCCGAGGACGAATCGCACGCGTTTTGCGCCCTTCCCCAGCGCCCTGATTGACGGGGCGAGTTTCGCCCGCGATCGGAGGTCGGTCACGGTGACGCGGTCGCCGCGCTTCAGAAACCACCTTGTCGTCGCGACCCCGCCACCGAGGACGCCTAAACCCATTACCAGGACTTTTCTTTTGTAGCATGAACGAGATACGAGCATGTTTCAGTACGTTACTATCAACATACCACACCTTTGCCCAGGGCATTTCCAAACTATTGAGCCATTACGGGGAGCCATGAGAGAGTTGACAAAATAGTGATGCTGGGGTAGTATTCCCGTAGCATTTTCCCGGACTGAAACTAACTGCAGTCCAGGATTCATTAGTTTTACAACAACATACGGAGGGTACTATGCCAACTACAAAGCAAACACCCCAATCAACCGGTGACTCGGGGCCAGGTATAACCAACAAGCCCGGTATTGAGCTTGTATTGAATGGAGGACAGAGGGTCCTCGACGCCGCGACCTTGCCGATTGAATGGTTTTTCTCGGCGGACGTGATAGCAACTAAACAACCAACCTACATCGTTCTTGTGGTGCAGAATAAACGCGAGGCGAACAATACCGGTCGCAATATGGAGAACGGCCGGCGCTTGTTGCTCACGGTATCTCAAACCGTCACATTCCTGCAGCTGTTCGATCCAGGCTACCACCGAATGGCTGCGATTGTCTTCGGTGAGGGCGAACTTGAGAACGCGAAGAATTACCTTGTTCGTGACGATAAATGCTACCGGTCCACGATCAACTGGGAAAAAATACTGGAACGTGGTACGTTCGGCGACAGACCCGCGACGACAGTGGAGTTCGAGGTACCAGAGCAGGTATTCGCACCTGAACCACCAGACAGCTGGCAAAAAAAATGGATCAACTATCTCCACAAAGAGAAGGCTAAAGATGAGTGTGTCTATACGAGACGCAAGATTTATGCATTCCTTGTAAAGCCGGAGATTGTGGCATTACGAGCAATCGGCATGCTGATCGCGGGTATATTTTATTCGCTCTACGTCATCATCGGCTGCGGCATTCTTGCATTCATCGGGTATCGTCCGGAATCTCCAATTGAACTGCTTTCCCGGATGATTAAGGGGCATGAGCTTGAGTTTGAACTCAGGCGATACCAGCAATACAGAAGGTGGAGCTACGACACCAAAACATACAAGGACACCTACCTTAGGGTTACACCATTTGAGGTCCTGTTCATCCTGGCGTCGTTCGGCGGGTTTGCGGCTGCTATTTACTACGCTTGGTTCATGTCTTTTCCAACGATATTCTTCCTTTCTTGGTTAGTAGCTATAGGAGGCATATTTCTGCTTCATACGATCATCACAAAGCGATCGGAAAAGTGGCAATCTCTCCTGAAGCAGCGGCAAGAAGGGGCGGAGAAGCGTGCTAAGATAGCTGAAGAGGAAAAATACCGTGCGTGGCTTACAGAGTATCTCAATGCTTCAAAAAAACCTTCGGTAGTTGACTTAAACAACGTGCCAAAGGCCTATGGTTCGGGGCAACGTGTGGTGCAGTGGTTTACAGTCAACGTCTGGAAAGAAAAGATGAGGCACTGCAAACCGTTTGCGAGGCAGTGAAATAACCCGTTCGCCAGAAAAGCGAACGGGTTTTTGTTTTCTGTCTCCTAAATATTATCGAAGTCCGACTTCGATAGATTAACTCTGACTTGTTGTACACATCGCGTAGAGCGAGCGCCGGACAAAGACGAAGGAGTATGTATCACCGACTGCGTTTCCGCAGGAGAAATTGTTTCTCCCATTCGCCCCGCAGGTCAAGCGGTTGTATCTCCCGCTCGGCGAACCAACCGGCGACAAGCGCCGCTTTTCCCGGCCGCTTCCCGCTCGCTTTCCCAAAAAAGACGGTGAGGTGTACCTTCCCCCGAAGAAACGGGTGTGCGCTTCTAAATTCTCGCGCTCCTACGGTTATGGATTTCGCTTTTCGCACTATCCGAACGTCGTACCCTGATTCCTCCCTCGCTTCCCGCACCGCCGCGCTTTTAAAATCCTCCCCTTTCTCGACAAAACCTAAAGGAAACGACCAAAGATTTTTCGCCGCCGGATGCTTTTCCCGCACGAGAAGCGTTTTTCCGTTTCTCCGGACCAGCACGCCACTGAATTCGAATGCCATTCTTTATGCTTCTTTGCCCACGATTTCACCGTCGTCAGCTTTAGCACTGGTCGGCGGAACCGGCGCCTCGCCGACCCCGCCCTCCTGCGCCGCGTCCGGATTCGCCTGCGAGCGGACGTCAATGCGCCAGCCGGTCAGCTTCGCGGCGAGCCGGACGTTCTGGCCGCCCTTGCCGATGGCGAGCGAGAGCTGGTCCTCCGGGACCATCACACGTGCCTCGCGGCGTTCGTAGACCTCCACCCCTTTCGCCTTCGCGGGTGAGAGCGCGTTCCCGACGTACGTTCCCGGGTCTGCTGACCACTCGATGATATCGATCTTTTCCGACCCCAGCTCGTTCGTGACCGCCATCACCCGCGTGCCGCGCTGACCGACGGCGGCGCCCACCGGATCCACGCCTTCAACGGTGGAGTGTACCGCCACCTTCGACCGGCTTCCCGCCTCCCGTGCAATCCCCTCGATCTTCACCGTGCCTTCGGCAATCTCCGGCACTTCGAGCTCAAAGAGTTTCTGAAGGAAGTTTGGGTGGGCGCGGGAGAGGATAATGCCGGGGCGGCGCGGGTCGTCCTGGACCGCGAGCATGTAGAAACGGAGCCGCTCGCCGATTCGGTAGTGCTCGCCGGGAATCGACTCGTTCCGGAACATGAGTCCGACCGCGCGGCCGAGGTCAGCGTAGACGTTGCCGCGCTCGAAGCGCTGTACGATGCCGGAGATGATTTGCCCCTCCTTGTCCGCGAACTCCTCCTGCACCGACTTGCGCTCCGCCTCTCGGAGGTGCTGGAGCACCACCTGCTTCGCGGTCTGCGCTGCAATCCTACCGAAGTCCTCGTGCGTCTCGAGTGGAAACTCGAGCTCGTCGCTAACCACCACCTCGGGGTTCGTTACGCGCGCCTCCGTGAGGAAGATGTGCCGGTCGGGGTTGTAGCGGGGTAGCTGCCCCTCCTCCAACTCCTCCTCATGCGCCTGCGGCTCCTCCGAGCCATCCTCCACAATGCGAACGCCTGCCGGGTCCACCACCGTCTTCACGAGCACGAAGTTCATGCCACCGGTCTTGGTATCGAACGTACCGCGAATAACCTCCGACCGCTTGCGGTACTTTTTCTTGTACGCGGCTGCGAGCGCCATTTCGATGGCACCGACGACTGTTTCCGGGGCGATGCCCTTCTCCGCGGCGATCTGCTGCACCGCGACGCCTAATGCTTTGAGATCCATAGGAATGTTTGGTTGTTTACCCTGTTAGAGATTTGCGCGCACGCTGTTTTCTCGGTATACATTTTTGTTTCAGTGCTGACATGTGATATGGCAGATAAATTGCATGCAAATCTCTAACAGGTCGTTCGACTCTGATGAGTCTCAGACTCGAAGAGGTGAATCCTTTTTCGAAAACGTCCCGCAAAAGCGGGGCGTTCACCACAAGTCAATGGTAGCACCGAGTGGGCTGGTGTCAAATTGAGGCTCACCCCGTTAGAGACTAGGTGTGATGCACCAGCCGACGACACAGGGGAGATACATCCCGCAGAACGCGAACGGTAATATACACTTTACGTCTCTAACGGGGTAAACTAGTCGTACATGGCCCCCACGAGCATCTTGCAGGACCAGTTGGAACGGCAGCGGCGGAAGGCCGAGGAGAGCGATGCGAAACGCCGCGCGGAGCTCCTGAAGCTCCCCTACCTTGACGTCATCTCCGCGCAGACACCGATGGACATCAAGGCCTTGGGCCTCCTCACGCGCGAGGAGGCGACAAAAGGCCTCATCGTCCCCGTCCAGGTGAACCAGCAAACGCTCTCGGTTGTCGCCTTCAGCCCCACCCGTCCCGAGGCGAAAGCGGCGCTCACGCGGCTCGGGAAGTCCTACACCGTGCGCCTGTTCGTCGCCTCAAAGGTGGGCATCGACCACCTTCTCTCCTACTACGACTACGTGGGAACGGGCGACCACGAGATCTCCGGTCGCGTCGAAATCGACCAGGCGCACCTCGCGGAGATTCAGGTGTCCGTGAAGAGCCTTACCGACTTGGAGCGCGCAATCCACGAATTCAAAAGCCCGCTCACCTCCCACGTGCTCGAAATCGTCCTCGGTGGCTCCTTCGCGCTCCGTGCCTCGGATATCCACATGGAACCGAGTGAGGACGTGAGCACACTCCGGTTCCGGATCGACGGCCTGCTCCATACCGTGGTGGGCGACTTGTCGAAACACATCTACCAGGCCGCGGTCACGCGCATCAAGCTACTTTCCACGATGAAGCTCAATATTCATGACGAAGCGCAGGACGGCCGGTTCACCATCTCGCTCACCGACCGCGACGTCGAGGTGCGCACCTCCGTCATCCCATCGGAGTTCGGGGAAACGGTTGTCATGCGACTCTTGGACCCCCTCTCGCTCACGGTTGAGCTCGCCTCTCTGGGGTGGCGCGCCGACGACCTTGCGATCGCGAGAGAAGAAATCAAGAAGCCGAACGGGCTCATCTTGAACACGGGGCCTACCGGCTCGGGGAAGACGACGACGCTCTACGCGTTCCTGAAGTATGCCTGGCGTCCGGAGATTAAGATTATCACCATCGAGGACCCGATCGAGTACCACCTCGATGGCATTTCCCAAACCCAGACCGACGAGGATGCCCACTACACCTTCGCCTCTGGGTTGCGGTCCATCCTCCGGCAGGACCCGAATATGATCCTGGTCGGCGAGATTCGGGACCAGGAGACCGCGGAAATCGCCATGAACGCGGCCCTGACCGGCCACATCGTCTTCTCCACCCTCCACACGAATGACGCGGTCGGGGCGGTACCGCGCCTCATCGACCTCGGGGTGAAACCGCAGGTGCTGGGGCCCGCGCTCTCGCTCGTCATCGCACAGCGCCTGGTGCGTGAGCTCTGTCCGGCCTGCCGAAAACCCCGAACGCTCGGGAGCGCGGAGCTGGTCGCCATGGCGACCTTCGTCGGCGAGCTCCCGAACCGCGTCGTGAAGGCGCCGTACGCAAACCCGACGGTGTTCGAGCCAGTGGGATGCACCACGTGCGGCGGCATTGGGTACCGCGGCCGCATCTCCATCTTCGAACTGTTCGTGGTGAATGAGTCCATCGAACAAGCCATCTATAAAAATCCGACCGAGTTGGAGTTGAAGGCCTTGGCAAAACAGCAAGGCATGACTACAATGCAGGAAGATGGGGCACTAAAGGTGCTCCAGGGTGTGACGAGCTTTACGGAGGTTGAGCGCCTCACGGGACCGATTCCGTGGCTTCCCGAAGGGCTCCGCCCGAAGCAAGTTTGAAATTTACCCTGTTAGAGTTTTACAGATACTCCGCGCATCACGCTCGGTATCTGTCTAAAACAAGATGCACCCGGGTACACCGAGTGCGCGTAAAACTCTAACAGGGTAAATCGCGCCGAGGAATCTGTGGGCAAGGTAAAAAAGATCGTTTCCGTTTATAGCGGAATCGAGAGGACGATGCAGAGGTGTTCCCCAGCCTGAGCCAAAGAATCCTGTTCGTAGCGTGAGTCCATTTGCCCACAGATTTCTCTGTACGATCTGGTGGTATACTAGCACATAGATGTTCTTATGTCAACCCCGCTAGAAATTTGTGGTTCGCTCCCACTGTAAGGATGACTGTGCTGGTGCTGTATTCATTCCTGCAATTCGGTGTTCGTGTAAATTTCTAACAGGGTCAACCCCCAGTGCAACGGGGGTTTGTAGTCTATCAAATCGCGTGATAGTGTTGCAATGACGCGTCCGAACGAACTATGGACCAGCCCGAGGACTTGAATTTGGAAATTGCGCTCCGCCCCACGGCGTGGGAGGATTACGTCGGTCAGACGAAGGTGAAGCAAAACCTCCGGCTTATCATCGACGCCGCGAAGCAGCGCAGGGAGCCGTGCGACCACCTCCTCTTCTACGGCGGGCCGGGCCTCGGCAAAACGACACTCGCCTACCTCATCGGCCGCGAGCTCGGCGCAAACGTGCGTCCGACCTCCGGTCCCGCGCTCGAGAAGGCGGGCGACGTTGCCGCCATCCTTTCGAATCTCGAGCCAGGCGAGATTCTCTTCATCGACGAGGCACACCGGGTAAACAAACTTGTTGAGGAGGTGCTCTACCCCGCGATGGAGAGCCGGAAGCTCCATCTTATCGTGGGAAAGGGACCGTCCGCGCGGACGCTCTCCCTTGACCTCCCGCCATTCACCGTCGTCGCCGCGACAACGAAGGCGAGTCTCCTTTCCGGCCCCCTGCGTTCACGCTTCGGCGGTACCTTCCGCCTCGACTTTTATGATGTCGCGGATATTGGAAAAATCATCACACGTTCCGCGAAGCTTTTGGGGGTCTCAATCGACCCCGAGGCGACCAAGATGCTCGCCGCCGCCTCGCGCTTCACGCCGCGCACCGCAAACCGGCTCCTCAAACGGGCGCGTGACTTCGCGCAGGTCCACGGCACGGGGAACATCACCATCCCCGGCGTCGAGGAGACGCTCGCCCTCCTCGATGTGGACCCGCTCGGTCTCGAGCATGCGGACCGGGAGCTCTTGCGCGCTATTATAGAGAAGTTTGGGGGTGGGCCAGTGGGCGTGAAGGCACTCGCAACGACATTGAATGATGACTTGGGGACGGTTGAGGATGTCTACGAGCCGTTTCTTATGCAAATCGGCTTCCTTCACCGGACGCCGGCCGGTCGGGTGGCGACGCACGCGGCGTATGAACATCTGGGGATACCGTATAAGTCGACACTGCTGTAGATGGTGAACAACACCCAAAATGTTCGATTTACGAAATCGAACATTTGCCTGGGTGGTATCAGTGTTGGACGTCGATATATTGCATTGATGAGATACCAGACAAAATCACCGCGGGAAACACAACAGATTGCTGGGCGGCTCGCAAAAAAAATCGCCCGACAGAAGCCGGGTAAGGAGGCGGTTGTTGTGGGGCTCATCGGCGACCTTGGAGCCGGGAAAACGACTTTCGTGCAGGGGTTCGCGCGAGCGCTCGGTATTCGGCGACGAATGGTCTCCCCCACCTTCACCATCATGCGGCGCTACCGCATACCCCGCCGACGCATCAAAAAACGGGCTCCGGGCTCCTATTACCAATTACCTATTTCTTATTACCAGCACCTTGTCCACGTCGACGCCTACCGCGTGCACAAACCAAGTGAGCTAAAGGTTATAAAGTTTGAAAGTTGGCTCCGCGACCCTGCTGCCATCGTCCTCGTCGAGTGGGCCGATTTAATTGAGAAGAAGTATCTGCACCGCGCACGGATTGTTCGATTCAGGCACCAGAAGGAGGGTTTGCGGGAGGTGGTTGTGCGGGGTTTCTAAGACCCCACTAAAGACTTGTCATTTTAGACGGCCGTCTAAAATGACAAGTCTTTTTGAAGTGCTGAATATTATCGCACACACGGCAAGCTACAAATAACCACCGTCCTCATCGAGTGAGCGGACCTGGTTGGGAAGGGGCTCCTCCGTGGGGTGAAGACCATCCGGTTCGCGCACGGAAGCGATGACTCACGAACCATCTCGGTACTGTAACAAGCAGAATATACCGTAATCGACGGCCGTCCATTATGGTACATTTCACCAAGGCAGCTAGGGGGTATATAAAACGCAAGAGAGCCTCCGATGGTGGAGGCCCTCTGATAATTATCGCTTCTGCATCAGGTGGCGGTAGACGGTCGCCGCCGCAGCCGAGTCGTAGAGCGGGTTGTGCGTTCCGCCCTCGAACTCGCCGACCGTGAGCGTGTGTTTCTTCACGTACGCGTCCACTGACGTCGGATCCTCACCGGCCTGCTTGAGGTTCCCTGCGAGGTCAATGAGGGGGTAGGGACCATCGAAGTCCCCGATGAGTCCCTTGCTCCTCATGTCGATGAGGAGCCGCGCCTCGACCGGCACGCCCATGTGGACGATGATGTCCGCGTCGGCCTTATTCGCCATGTAAAACACGGCGAAGTCGGCAAGGAGTGCGTCGTACGACGCATGGGTCTCCAGAACGTCCGTAATCTGCGGCAAGACATTCTCGGCGACCCATTGGTCCACCGGGCCCTCGATGGGGCACCGCCCCACAAATCGTGCGAGTTCGGCGCCATTCTCGTCGTAGATGAGTGCGCCGATTGCGAACGCCTGACCCCAGAGACCGTTGGTCTCGGCGTCAAATGAGAAGAGCTTTTTCATGCGGCTCTCCTCTCGAGGATGTACCGAATGGTTGCCGAACCGCCCCAGGCGTTTGGACTCAGGCCGGCGGCATAAACATGAGGAATGTCTATTAGGTGGGCATTTGGGGGGATAAGGCCCAAGACTTTTCCGTTCTTCCACGCCTTCTCTGGGGTACCAATCCCAGGTCCGATACTCAAGACCGTGGTAAAAATTGTCCCCGAAGAAATAGTGGCGAGTCTTTCAACCCTCTTCCGCTCAGTTTTTTTCTGAGCGGCCACTTCTTTGGCGCGCTTGAGACCTTCTTCAAGTCGTGCCACTTCTCTACGCGCCGCGAGATCTTCCTCAATCGCGGCGTTTAGGATACTTTCCATACAACCTCCATATCACCCGAACCGGTCGGGTAGCCGTCTAGATTCGCCGCGCAAGCAGGAAATCTAGTTTCATGTTTTGAGAGCCCCGGCACCATGCCGGAACCCTTAAATTCTTCAGCGCCGAACGGATTCCTCCGACGGCATGCCCTCTCGGGCTGTTAATAAACTGTCTGTATTATACACCACTATAAGTATAAGTGTCAATGGTAGGGTTTTCTGCTAGAATAAGAGTAATCGCTAATAATGCGAATAGCAGAGGTAATAATGCGAATAGGGGTATAGTAATACTGCTAATAAAGCCCAAGTCCATATTCGCATTATTACATTCCAATTAGTTCCGACTTCGTCGTGAATCCTCGATATAATCGGGACATTATTCGCGAATACTCCATGAAAACACTGCTTCTCATCGATGCGAACGGGTTGATCCACCGCTCGTTCCACGCCCTCCCGCCCCTCACCGCCCCCGACGGGCGGCCGACCGGTGCCTTATACGGCTTGGCGCGGCTCCTCGTGAAGACGCTTGCGGACGAGCATCCGGACTACATTGCCGCCTGCTTCGATCGGCCGGAGCCGACCTTTCGCAAGCAAAAATATCCCGAGTACAAGGCACACCGGCCGCCGGCACCTGACGAGCTTATTAAACAGATTGTCGAGGCGCGCGAGCTCATCCAAACCTTCCACATTCCCGTTGTGGAACTTCCGGGGTACGAGGCGGACGACCTTATCGGCACGCTCGCCGTGCGCTTCGCATCGAACGACCTCCACGTCACGATCTTGACTGGCGACCTCGACTCGCTCCAGCTCGTGCGGAACGGCCTCGTCTCCGTCGCCGGCATGAAGACTGGTGTCTCCGAAATCATCCGGTACGACGAGGCGAAGGTGGCGGAGCGATTCGGTGTCCGCCCCGACCAGCTCGCCGACTACAAAGGGCTCGCGGGCGACGCTTCGGATAACATTCCCGGCGTGAAAGGTGTGGGGCCGAAGACAGCCGTCCAGCTCCTTACGGAGTTCAGGACGCTCGACCGCCTCTTCGCGGAGATGCCGGAAGAGCACAAGCTCGCAAAGAAGGTGCTCCCCTATCGCGATGCGGCATTCCTCTCACGCGACCTGGGGAGGATTGCAACGGACGCGCCGCTCGCCATAAATATCGAGGAGCTTCGATACCAGGTGACGGACCCGGAACGGCTCCGAGCGTATCTCATAAGTCTGGGATTTGAGAGTATCGTGAAGCAGCTTGAAAAACATACAACCGACAACCTACGACCAACAACAACAAGTCAAAAACAGGAGGCGAGAGATCTACCTACCCGTCCGACCGAGTTATCCGGTCGGGCCGGACAGGCAGGCGAGAGGCGAGCGCAAACAAACGAGCGGGTGCTCGTCGTGCTTGACGCGGCGGAAGCGGGAAAACTCGGGAAGGAGCTCCAATCGGATGCGGTGAAGGTGACGCTGGAGTGGAAACCGATACTGAAATCACTCGACACGAAGCTTGCGGTTTCGGACCCGCTCTTCGACCTCTCGATTGCGGGGTGGCTCCTCGACCCGGACCAGCACGACTACTCGCTGGCCACGCTTGCAACAACCTACCTTTTGCCTCCGCTTCAGGTGAATACGCCGCCTGCAGTCGCGCGTGACCTGTACGCCACGCTCTCGCAAAAACTCCGTGAGGAGAAGCTTGACCACCTCGCTCGCGACCTCGAGTTCCCTTTGATTCGCATCCTCGCCGAGATGGAACAAGTGGGAGTGCTGGTCGACGTGCCGGCGCTTGCGTATATTAAGACCGAGCTCACAAAAAAAATCGAGAAGCTCGAGGCGGACATCTATGCCGCCGCCGGAGCGCCGTTTAATGTGAACTCCCCGCGACAGGTAGGCGAGGTGCTTTTCGACCAGTTGCATCTCGGCACCGGGAGGCAAAAAAAGACCGCGACTGGCCAGTACAGGACGAGTGTTGATATCTTGGCCGCGCTCCGTGAGGCGCACCCCATCGTCCCCCTCCTCCTTCGCCACCGGGAGGACTCAAAAGTGCTCTCCGGGTTCGTAGAGCCGCTCCTCTCCCTCATTGCCCCCGACGGGCGCATCCACACCACATACCTCCAGACCACAACAGGAACGGGCCGATTGGCATCGGAACGGCCGAACCTGCAAAACATCCCCCAGGAATCGGAATGGGCGAAGCCGCTTCGCGATGCATTTGTCGCGTCGCCCGGTTCCCAGTTCCTCTCACTCGACTACTCGCAGGTAGAGCTCCGCATCCTCGCGCACGTGACCCAAGACCCGGGGCTCACCGAGGCGTTCCGTACGGGTACGGACATCCACACTGCAACCGCAGCACGGACGTTTGGGGTGACCGAAGACCGTGTGACCAAGGAAATGCGACGCATTGGGAAGACACTGAACTTCGGTGTTGTGTACGGCATGGGCGCCCGGGCGTTCGGTGAGACGAGTGGCATACCGCTTGCGGAGGCCAGGCGGTTCATCGAGGAGTACTTCGTTGCTTTCCCGACCATTCGGTCCTGGCAGGCGAAAATTAAACTGGAGGCGCAGACGACCGGCGTCATTCGGAATGAGCATGGTCGGCGCCGGCTCTTCCCGCCGGGCCGCAATTTCGGCGAGTTCGAGCGAGCGGCAATCAATATGCCCATCCAGAGCCTTGCGGCGGACATCATCAAACAGGCAATGATCGACACCACACGCATTATCCACAAACGAGAATGGTCTGGAGGCGGCGTACGGCTCATTCTCTCTATTCACGATGAATTGCTGTTCGAGGTGCCGGATGGTATCGTAGATACGGTCGTGCCAGTGCTCCGTGAAACCATGGAGCGTGCCGCGGCACTTTCGGTGCCACTCCGCGTCGACGCCACGGTGGGTCCCGCCTGGGGCTCGCTCACGCCGCACCGCTAGAACAATCCGCACACTCATGCGCTCCGCCTTCCGCAGATTCCTCACCGAGTGGCGCCATCCCACTTTCCTGCCGATATCAATCGGGGGTATATTTCTCGCGGGCATCGCCCTCGGCGCAATTTTTTTCTCTGGCCCTGTGGCGGTCATCGCAACCATCACATTCGGGGTCGGGTGCTGGCTACTGCTTTTCATCACCACGCTGAAACTCGACACCTCCCGCCGTGAATCGGCGATTGTCACCCAGGAATTGGATGGGTTTATCGCCCATCTCCGTCACCCAATCGTTTTCTATGATCCGAATATCACCATTCTCCGAATAAACCGAGCCGCCGAGCAGCTGTTTCAGATCAACGCCGCCGAGATCGTGGGAAAACGCCTCGAGCCGTCTGCGGCGAGGAACCCGCACCTCAAGACCTTCACGCAGCTTCTCTTCCCCTCACTCGCCCCGTCGGTGGTGGAGCTCTCCGAGGCCGGCATGTGGCCGCAGGTCGTCGTCATCGCCACCGAAGACCCCCACGCGGAGTTCTTAACCACGCTCCACCGCGTCATCGACCAGGGCGGTGCGGTGGTCGGGTTCCTGAAACTCATTGAGGATCGAACGAGGGAACAGGAGATTCTGAAAAGCAAGACGGAGTTCATAACGGTCGCGGCACATCAGCTTCGAACCCCCCTCACGGCGATGCAGTGGCTCATCGACAACCTCGCGGCGGCCGGCTCGAACTCCGACGCGCCGGAGCTCCGCGATGGCCTCGCGGAGCTCCGCGCACTCTCGGATCGCACGCTCAAGATCACGAATGACCTCCTGGACGCCGCGCGAATTGAAGAGGGGAAATTCGGGTATCGGTTCGAAGACACCGATGTTATTGCGCTCATCAGGAGGGCCATCCAGGCAGTGCATTCGATTGCGAAGGAAAATCAGATTCGGGTATACTTCTCCCCGCCCCCAGAACCGCGCATCCTCCGCGTCGACCCAACGCGCATTGAGACGGCGCTCACCAACATGCTCGACAACGCCATCAAATACAACACACAAAACGGCACGGTTACCGTGCTCGTCACCGATGAACCAGAGGCGGGAATGGTCCGGGTGTCCGTGGAAGACACGGGTATCGGCGTTCCCAAAGACGAAATGGGTGCGTTGTTCACGAAGCTTCACCGTGGCTCGAACGCACAGGAGGTGCAGCCGAACGGCAGTGGGCTCGGACTCTACATCGCGAAGAATATTATTGAGCGTCACGGCGGAACTATTGGGCTCACCTCGACGCTCGGCAGGGGAAGTGTGGGGTGGTTCACCCTCCCCATTGACCCCGCACGCATCCCTTCAGGCGCTGATGGAGTCATGGTGTGATTCCTCGCTTTTTGAGCGGTGGGGGGCTCACTGTCTACAATGACCTGCACGACAGCTTTGCCACAGCGCCGGAGGGATATCCGGGTCCTTGGTATCGACCCGGGAACCACCCGAATTGGGTATGGAATCATCGTCGCACGCGGTGCCGCGCTCACCCATGTGAGGAGTGAACTCGTGCAATTCCCCGCGTCCACCGGCGCGGAACGGCTCCACCGAATCGCGGAAGCGATTGATACACTACTCCGCACCGAACGGCCGGATTGCGTCAGTATCGAACGCCTGTTTGTGACGAGGAACCAACGTACGGCAATGAGCGTCGCTGAGGCCCGGGGGGTTATCATGGCCGCTGTCGCGGCGCACCAGATTCCCCTCATAGAACTTACGCCGTCGGCGGTGAAGCTCGCGGTTACCGGCGACGGGCGGGCATCGAAAGCTGCGGTCGCACGAATGGTCGGGTACCTGCTGAAGGAGCGGTTCCAGGTTGTGGATGATATCACCGACGCACTCGCTATTGCCATTGCAGGCGCAGGCACGCTGTCCTTCGGGGGGGTGGATACGCAGCATCCCCACCCTTGACCCTGTTAGAGGCCGCCCCGCCGGAGGCGCGGCTACGGCCGCTCGGGGGCGACCTGCCTCTAACGGGGTTGACGGGCGAAATGTGGCCGGTATACCCTGTTAGAGATTTACCCTATTAGAGATTCGCATGTGATTTTTTTCACTACATATATACTTGTGCTGGTATATGAATATATACTGAGGCGTGATGTGTATATAAAATCTCTAACAGGGTGAACACGCACATCATTCAAGTTATATGTTCATGCGATAGTATAAACATGTGTATAGCAGATTGATTGTTTGTAAATCTCTAACAGGGTATACTTTTCCACAATGCTCGCAGTGCCATGTAGTGAGCGGGCTCACCAGAAAGGTCTTATAGAATGAATAATGTACAAATGACGACCGTCGATGTGGATAGGGAAGAGCGGGGATTGTACGCAAACGCTGACCCCGAAGAACTCGAGGATGATCTAGCTGATACCGTCGTGTCAACCGAGGAACCATCGGAGCCGCCGTTGTTTGAGGATGAAACAGAGGAGGCGCAGTAAGTCCGCCTTATCAATGTGGACCAAATGCTCGCCACCGGCGAGTGTTTGATTTTGTCATACATACCACCGTACGGCGTTCCTCTGTAGGGTGTGCCCGGTAAGTCTCTCACGGGACATGCGTGTTTACCCTGTTAGAGATTCGCATGTGATTTTTTTCACTACATATATACTTGTGCTGGTATATGAATATATACTGAGGCGTGATGTGTATGTAAAATCTCTA